>DALYHW010000152.1:0-7138 GCA_031970695.1 Hylemonella sp. | reverse complement strand
CCGCAGCGGCAGCCGGCTGCCCGCGCGGCAGCGTGCCTGCCTGGAGGCGGCGAAGCACGAACTGCGTGCGCTGTACGGACGTGTCCGGCAGGGCAGCGCCCCATCCGAAGTGCGTGCCCGCAAGGGGGGCCACGGCGGTGCGCCCGTGCCAGGAGCCCGGTTCGTGGAGCGAAGGTCTGCGCCCGCCTCGTGAATCGCAACGCCCGCGTCGCGCAACGCAGCGGCCTGCTGTCTCATTCTGAGAATACCGGCAGGAATCGACGTCGAAGCGGCGTGCGCCTTGTTCTGTATCAGTGACAACTGCCGCAGGACTCCTAGAATGAAACCCTGTTTCCCCACGCTAGGAGTCCTCATGAAATCATTGAACAAGAAAACCCTGTTGGCCGCCGGCATCGCCCTGCTGGGCAGCACGCATGTCCTCGCGCAAAGCCAGGCGCCCGTCATCGGCTACTGGCTGGACAGCAGCAATCGCATCGTGAAGAACACCTGGGGCGAGTGCTGGCGCACCGGCTCCTGGACGCCGGCGCTGGCGATCCCGGAGTGCGAAGGTGGCGCGCCCGCGAAGGCCGAGCCTGCCGTACAGCCCAAGGCGGCACCGGCTCCGGCGCCTGCACCCGTGCCGGTGGCCGCACCGGCTCCGGTCGCTGCTGCGGCACCCGCACCTGCACCCGCCGTCAAGACCACCATCACCGAGAAGGCCATCCGGCTGGAAGGTGCGAACTTCGCAACCGGCTCGAGCAAACTGCTGCCCGGAGCCGGCAGCAAGCTCGACGAGGTGGTGAGCGCCGCGAAGCAGTATCCCGAGATCAGCATGACGGTCACCGGCTACACCGACAGCCAGGGTAACGCCGATGCCAACCTGCGGCTCTCGCAGGCGCGCGCCGAGGCCGTGAAGGCTTACCTGGTCGGCAAGGGTGTGGCGGCCAACCGCATCAGCACCGCCGGCAAGGGTGAGGCCGATCCGGTGGCGGACAACGGCACAGCCGACGGGCGTGCGAAGAACCGCCGCGTGGAGATCCGCTACGTGCTCAAGGAAGAGAACCGCGTGCGTGTGACGCAGTAAGCGGCGACGGCACCACGAGGCAAGGCGGGCTGCAGCCCGCCTTTCTATTTGGTGTCTCAGGCGTCCTGGGCCGCGCCGTGGTTCGCGCGCTGGCGGGCCAGCAGGTTCTCGGCCGGCTCGGGGCGACCGTGCAGGTAGCCCTGCTGCAGCACCCGGCCCCGCGCATTGAGGAAGTCGGCCTGCTCGCGCGTCTCCACGCCCTCGGCCACGACCTTGAGTTGCATGTGGCGCGCGACCGACAGGATGGCCTCGACCAGGGCGGCATCACTGGGGTTGTTGGGAGCGTCCTGCACGAAGCTGCGGTCGATCTTCAGTTCGTGGATGGGCAGGCGTTTGAGATAGGCCAGTGACGAGTAGCCTGTGCCGAAGTCGTCGAGCGAGAACCGCACGCCCAGGCGGTTGAGCTGTGCCATCTTCTGCACCACGCTGTCCATCTGGTCCATCACGATGCTCTCGGTGATCTCGATCACCAGGTCCTGTGCCGCCGTGCCGTGGGCCTGCATGATGTCCTGCACCACATGCACGAAGCCCGGCTGGTGGAACTGGCGCGGGCTGACATTGACGGCGATCGGCAGGTGCAGCCCTTCGCGCCGCAGCGCCCCCAGGTGACGGCAGACCTCGTTGAGCACCCAGCGACCCAGCTCGATGATCAGCTCGCACTCCTCCGCCACGGGGATGAAGGTTCCGGGCGCCAGCAGGCCATGCTCGGGGTGCTGCCAGCGCACCAGCGCCTCGGCGCTGACGATGTGGCCCTGGGCGTTGACCTGCGGCTGCAGGAACAGCCGCAACTCACTGGCACCCAGGCCGCGGCGCAGGTCCTGTTCGATGGCAAACCGGCGGCGGATCAGCTGCTCCATGGAACTGTCGAACAAGGCCGTCTGGCGCGTGCCCTCGGCCTTGGCGCGGTGCAGGGCCGTGTCGGCCCGACCCAGGCAATCGTTGGCCGTGCCGGTGCTGCTGAAGCCCATGGGCACCAGGGTGACGCCGATGCAGCAGGTGATGGTGAGGGCGTCACGCTGCGCCAGCGCGAACGGCAGGTCCAGCGCCTCGTGCACGGCCTGCGTGACGCGCAGCGCCGCGGTGCTGGCGGTCTCGAAATCCCCGGTGCCGGTGTGCAGCAGGAAGGCGAACTCGTCGCCCCCGAGATAGGCCAGCCGGTCGTCGGCATGGAGCAGGCCGCCCAGCCGCTCGCCCACCAGCCTGAGCAGCTGGTCACCCGCGTTGTGCCCCAGCGCATCGTTCACGGTCTGGAAGTGGTCGAGGTTGAGCAGCAGCAGGGCATACAGCTCGCCCGTGCGGCGGTGGGCCTGCAGGGCCTCGTTCATGTCGGCCAGCAGGCGATGGCGGTTGGGCAGCCCGGTCAGCGGGTTGAACCACGCCAACTGGAAGGCCTTCTGCTCCGCATCGCGTTGCGCCGTCACGTCCAGCTGCACGGCCAGGTAGTGGTTGATCTCCCCCTGGGCGTTGCGCACGGGGGCCACGTTCATGCTGAGCGTGTACTCGTGACCGTCCTTGTGGCGGTTGATGACTTCGCCGTTCCAGGCCTGGCCGGAAACGAGTGCCTTCCACAAATCGGTGTAGAGCTCGGCGGGGGTCCGCCCTGAACGCAGCAGCGCTGGTTTGTGGCCGAGAACCTCGGCCTTGCTGTAGCCGCTGATCTTCTCGAAGGCCGGGTTCACATACTCGATGCGACCATCCAGGCCCGTGATCATCACGCTGGCCGGGCTCTGTTCGATCGCCTGTGACAGCTGCAGCAGCTGTGCCTGGGACTTCTTGCGTTCCGAGATGTCGCGGGAGACACCCAGCATGCGGGTGATCTGGCCCTGCTCGTCGGCCAGCAGCGTGCTGACGGCCTCCACCGGCACGGTCTGGCCATCCTTGCGCAGGTTGATCGATTCGAGGGTCTGGGTGCGCGCACTCTCGTCGCCATTGAGGAAGTTCTGCACCCGCTGGCCGATGCGCTCCATGGTCAGCGGGTAGAAGTCCGGGCTGACCACCTCGCGCATCGAGAACTTCAACAATTCACGCGGGGTATAGCCCAGCAGCTTCTCGACCGACGGGCTGGCGTAGAGGAAGCGCTGGTTGGCCAGGTCATAGAGCCAGACCACATCGCTGCTGTTTTCGGCCAGCAGACGGTATTGCGCCTCGCTCTCACTGAGCGTGCGTTCGATGCGGCGCAACTCTTCCACCTCGCGCGTGGACTGGTACAGGCGCTGGCGCTCGACGTACAGGTACAGCGCCGTGCCTATGGCCAGCAAGGCCAGCAGGCCAGCCAGTCCGATCCAGCCGCTCTTGACCATGGCGCGGAAGACGACTTCCGAACGGTCCTGCTTGACCAGCAGCCACCAGTCGGTGCCGACCACCGGCCGCGCCACACCGTAGGACGGCACGCCGCGGTAATCCACTCCCTCGACGAACTGACCGGTCAGGCCTTCGGCGCTGAGGGCGCGTGCGCTGATGTAATGCGTGTCGCTGCGGGGCAGCCGCTTGCGCAGGGCGGCATCCGGCTCGTAGCGCAGCTCGCTGAGGAACAGCACGTCATCGCCGTCGCCGCGGAACAGGAAGATGTCGGCCGTCTCAATGGGCAGCGGACGCAGGCGCATGGTCGGATGCAGGTATTCCGGCGGGTCCACGTGCAGCACCATGGCGGCCGGCCATGCGCTGTCGGTGGCGATAGGGGCCACGAAGGCCAGGCGCAACTCGCCCCCCGCGTCGCGCCACGGGCCGGCGCGCTGGGCGCGGTTGGTGGTCAGGGCCTCGAGTACGGCGGCATGCAGCGTGGGGTGGACGTAGACGGGACCCTGCCGCCCCGGCGCGGGTGTGGGCACATTGCTGTCCAGCCGCAGGCGGCCTTCCACATCGACGAGCTCGATGCGCTTGAACACGCCGTCGTTGATGAAGAAACTCATCATGAACTGGCGCAGCTTCAGTGCATCCGCTTCGCGTTCGCTCTGCGCCCACTGCAGCCAGCGTTCACGCAGATTGATACTGCGCTGGGTCCAGCCGGCGTCGCGCAGACGCTCGGCGTGCCAGTTGCCCAGCTCGCGGGCCCGGGTTTCCGCGATGGCCTGCAGGCGTGTGCGGGCCTGTTCCTTTTCATCCGCAAAACCCTGCCAGGCCGATACGCCGATCAGCGCGGCCAGCGCGAGCGCGGTGATGGCCAGGACCGTCCAGACCCGGCGGCGGGACGCCGCCATCCCGTGGAAGGCATCGTCGGCCGGGGTCTTCTGGCGCTGCAGCAGCAGATAGAGCAGGGCCGAGGTGACGGCGACGAAGATCCAGCCCTTGAAGGTGCTGACGATGGCGCCCGCACCCCGGTCCTCGAACAGCCACTCCACGGCCCGGTCCGACAGCAGGATCCAGAGCGCGGAAAAACAGGCGTAGAGCAGCACCACCCCCAGCACGGAGCGGCCGAAAGCGCGGTGATGGCCGGACAGGTGCTGGGCCGGGCGGGTCATGGGCCGAGTCTAGACCCTGTCGTGTGAGAACGCCAAGCCCGGTGCGTGTGAAAGACCCTAGAGGGAAAAGATCTTCCCGGGATTCATGATGTTTTTCGGGTCCAGCGCACGCTTGATGGTCCGCATCATGTCCACCGCGCCCTCTCCGGCCTCTTCCAGCAGGAAGCCCATCTTGTGCATGCCCACGCCGTGCTCGCCGGTGCAGGTGCCGCCCAGCGCCAGCGCGCGATGCACCAGCGCGTGGTTGAGCTCCTCGGCCTTGGCGTATTCCTCGGGCTTGGCGGGGTCGATCAGGTAGCCGAAGTGGAAGTTGCCGTCGCCCACGTGGCCCACGAGGAAGTAGGGGATGCCGCTGGCATCGGCCTCGGCCACCGAGTCGAGCAGGCAGTCGGCCAGCCGGCTGATGGGCACGCAGGTGTCGGTGCTGATGGCGCGGCAGCCGGGCTTGCTCTGGATGGCGGCGAAGTAGGCGTTGTGCCGCGCGGTCCACAGGCGGGTGCGCTCCTCGGGCGTCACGGCCCATTCGAAGGCCTGGCCGCCGTGGTCCCTGGCGATCTCCTGCACGGTCTCGGCCTGCTCCTGCACGCCGGCGGGTGAACCGTGAAATTCCATGAGCAGCATGGGTTCCTCGCGCAGGCCGAGTTTGGCGTAGGCGTTCACCATGCGCACCGTGTGTGCGTCGATCAGTTCGACGCGCGCGATCGGGATGCCCATCTGGATGATCTGGATGGTGGTGCGCACCGCGGCCTCGATGCTCGGGAACGAGCAGATCGCGGCCGAGATGGCTTCCGGCAGCGGGTAGAGCTTGAGCGTGATCTCGGTCATCACGCCCAGCGTGCCCTCGCTGCCCACGAACAGGCGCGTGAGGTCGTAGCCCGCGCTGCTCTTCTTGGCCCGGGTGCCGGTGCGGATCACCTCGCCGCTGGCGGTGACCACCTCCAGGCCCAGGACGTTTTCGCGCATGGTGCCGTAGCGCACCGCGTTGGTGCCCGAGGCGCGCGTGGCGCTCATGCCGCCGATGCTGGCATCTGCACCCGGGTCGATGGGGAAGAACAGGCCCGTGCTCTTGATTTCCTCATTGAGCTGCTTGCGCGTCACGCCGGGCTGCACCGTTACCGTGAGGTCCTCCGGGTTGACCGCCAGCACCCTGTTCATGCGGCTGACATCGACGCTGATGCCGCCCTGGATGGCCAGCAAGTGGCCTTCCAGCGAGGAGCCCACACCGAAGGGAATGACCGGCACCGCGTGCTCACTGGCCAGGCGCACGGCGTCGGCCACGTCCTGCGTGCTTTCGGCAAAGACCACGGCCGAGGGAGGGGGAACCGTGGTGTAGGCCGATTCGTCCCGGCCATGCTGCTCGCGCACGACCTGGGCCGTGGAGCAGCGCTCGCCGAAGCGGGCCTTGAGGGCGTCGATCAGGGCCGCGGGCACCGCACGCAGGCGGACCTCAGGCAATAGTTGGGCGGCTTGCGCGGGTGCGTTCATGCAGTGTCTCCGGGGCGCCGGCCTCCGCTTGCGGGCGGGGCTGGGGAATAATGTTGCTTAGTGGTCCCCGCCGGCGGCCGGGACCTGTAAACCTGCATTTTCATCCAAGGTTGCCATCATGGGAAATCGCCTTTCACAAATTGCCACCCGCACCGGCGACAACGGCACCACGGGCCTGGGCAACAACCAGCGTGTCTCCAAGAACAGCCTGCGCGTGCACACCATGGGCGAGGTGGACGAACTCAACTCCCACATCGGCGTGCTGCTGTGCGAGGACATGCCGGCCGACGTGCGCACCCTGCTGGTGGAGATCCAGCACCAGCTCTTCAACCTGGGTGGCGAGCTCTCCATTCCCGGCTTCGAGCTGCTCAAGCCCGAGGCCGTGCTGGCGCTGGACGAGGCCCTGGCCCGTTACAACGAGCAGCTGCCGCGCCTGCAGGAGTTCATCCTGCCCGCGGGCACGCGCGGTGCCGCCCAGGCCCACGTCTGCCGTACGGTGGCCCGCCGCGCCGAGCGCGCCCTGGTGGCGCTGGGCAACGAGGAGGCCATCCGCGAGGAGCCGCGCCAGTACCTCAACCGTCTCTCGGACCTGATGTTCGTGCTGGCGCGGGTGCTCAACCGCATGCACGGCGGGGACGACGTCTACTGGAAGAGCGAGCGGCTGCAGCAGGGCTGAGCCGGGCAGGACGGCCATGCAAAACGCCCGCCGGGTCTCCCCGGCGGGCGTTGTCGTTTGCGGCGTCGCTCAGCGCTGGCGGTTGAGCAGCGCGTACAGCAGGATGGCGCCGAAGGTGGCGGTGCCGATGCCGCCCAGTGCGAACTGGCCGAACTTGAGCGTGAAGTCACCCGTGCCCAGCACCAGCGTGACGGCGGCGACGATCAGGTTCTTGTTGTCGCTGAAGTCCACCTTGTTGTCGACCCAGATCTTGGCGCCGGCCACCGCGATGAGGCCGAACACCACGATGGAGACACCACCCATCACCGGCAGCGGGATGGCCTGGATCACTGCACCGAACTTCGGGCTGAACCCCAGCAGCACGGCCAGCGCCGCCGCGAACACGAAAATGGCGGTGGAGTAGATCTTGGTGGCGGCCATGACGCCGATGTTCTCGGCGTAGGTCGTGACGCCCGT
>DALYHW010000151.1:0-7156 GCA_031970695.1 Hylemonella sp. | reverse complement strand
GCCACCCAGCAGCACGGCGGCGGTCGGCGAGCCGGGGATGCCCAGGGCCAGCATCGGCAGCAGGGCGCTGGTACCGGCAGCGTGGGCTGCGGTTTCGGGGGCGACCACACCTTCGAGTTCACCGGTGCCGAACTTGGAGCCGGTCTTGGACATCTTCTTGGCGATGCCGTAGCTCATGAACGAGGCCGGAGTGGCGCCACCGGGGGTGATGCCCATCCAGATACCGATCAGCGAGGCGCGGATCGAGGTCGCCCAGTAGGCGGGCAGCTTCTTCCAGGTCTGCCAGACGACACGCGGGTCGATCTTGGCGGACTTGCCCGAGAAGGCCAGGCCTTCTTCCATGGACAGCAGGATCTCGCCGATACCGAACAGGCCGATCACCGCGATCAGGAAGTCGAAGCCGCGCATCAGCTCATGGAAGCCGAAGGTCAGGCGCAGCTGGCCGGTCACCGTGTCCATGCCGACCGCAGCCAGGCCGAAGCCGATGGCCATGGATGCAAGGATCTTGAACGGCGAGCCCTTGCCCATGCCCACGAAGCTGCAGAACGTCAGCAGGTAGACCGAGAAGAACTCGGGCGGGCCAAACTTGAGGGCGAACTTGGCCACCAGCGGGGCCAGGAAGGTGATCATCACCACGGCCACGAAGGCGCCCACGAAGGACGAGGTGAAGGCACCGGTCAGGGCTTCGCCCGCGTGCCCCTTCTGGGCCATGGGGTAGCCGTCGAAGGTGGTCGCGACCGACCAGGGCTCGCCGGGGATGTTGAACAGCACCGATGTGATGGCGCCGCCAAACAGCGCACCCCAGTAGATGCACGACAGCATGATGATCGCCGAGGTCGGGTTCATGCTGAAGGTCAGTGGCAGCAGGATGGCCACGCCATTGGCGCCACCCAGGCCGGGCAGCACGCCGATGAGCACGCCGAGCACGATGCCCACGATCATCAGCAGGAAGTTCATGGGCGTCAGCACGACGGCGAAGCCCTGGAACAATGCGTTGAGTTCTTCCATTTCTCAGATCTCCGTATTCGGGGCTCGTTTTCAGTAGCCGAGGAAGCTCAGCATGTCGTAGGTGCCCTTGTGCAGCGGCACCTTGAACCAGACTTCGAACATCATGAAGAACACGGTGTTCACCACGAGGGCGGCCACCACGCTCTTGATCCAGCTGTACTTGCCCAGGATCACCATGAAGAGAGCGATGTAGACCGCCGACGCCACGTAGATGCCGATCAGCTGGATCGCGCCCACGTAGACAGCCGCCGGGATCAGCACCGACAGCACGCGGCCGAGTTCCTGGCGATCGACGAACACCTCGGTGTTCTTGTCCTTGCCGGCGAGGGACTGGTAGAGCACGCCGATGCCGGAGATGACGAGGATCAGGCCGATGTAGAAGGGGAAGTAGCCGGCGCCGGGGCCATCGCTGGTCCATTCGGAGCCAAGCTTACGGCTGCCATAGATGACAACGCCGCCCATGATGATGACGAGGATGGCGACAACCGCGTCAATGATGTTGGTGGCTACGCCTGTGCGTTCGCCTTCATGAGATTCCATGTTCGATTCCATGACGAAAGTTGAGCTGAATACGAAAATTCAGGCTGCACAAGACCCGGGGCAGTGCCAGCCGGTGCTGACCGCCACCCCAAAAAACAGCAGGGGGAAAGTCTGGTCACAGGGGTCCGGCCTGTTGGCCGGACCCGTGGCCGGTTTTACTTGGCCAGGAAGCCCGCTTCCTTCATGAGGTTGCGGTGGTTCTCTTCAGCGGCGGTGAGCCACTTGTTGAATTCGGCGCCGGTCATGCTGGTCTGGTTGAACGCGCCTTTTTCCATGTATTCCTTCCAGTCCGGCGTCGCGCGGACCTTGGCCATCAGGTCCACGTAGTACTTCAGCTGGTCGGGGGTGATGCCGGGTGCGGCAAAGATGCCGCGCAGCATGACGTAGTCGGTGGGAACGCCGGCTTCCTTGCAGGTCGGGATGTCGTTCCAGGACTGGGTGTCGGTGACCTTGGCCTTGTAGGGCAGGCGGGTGTCATCGAACACGCACAGGGCGCGCAGCTTGCCGGCACGCCACTGGGCCACGGCTTCGGCGGGGTTGTTCACGCTGGAGTCGACGTGGTTGCCGACCAGCTGCACGGCCACCTCGCCACCCCCCTTGAAGGGCACGTAGATGAACTTGGTGCCGGTGGCCTTCTCAAGGCCGACGGTCAGGATCTGGTCTTCCTGCTTGGAGCCCGTGCCGCCCATCTTCATCTTGTTCGGGCCTGCGGCCTTCACGGCGTCGATGTATTCCTTGGCCGTCTTGTACGGCTTCTCGGCATTGGTCCAGAGGACAAACTGGTCCAGCGCCATCATGGACACGGGGGTCATGTCCTTCCAGTTGAAGGGCACGCCGGTGGCCAGCGGGGTGGTGAACAGGTTGGACAGGGTGATGATGATCTTGTGCGGGTCGCCCTTGGCTTCCTTCACCGAGAGGAAGCCCTCGGCACCGGCGCCACCGGACTTGTTGACCACGATGAGGGACTGGTTCATCAGCTTGTGCTTGACGATGATGCCCTGCATCAGGCGCGCCATCTGGTCGGCGCCACCGCCGGTGCCGGCGGGCACGACGAACTCGACCGGCTTGGTCGGCTCCCAGGCCATCGCGGGTTGCGTTGCCGCCATCCCCACGACCGCAAGGACTGCGGCGGCGCTGGCCGCCACCTTGCTCTTCAGTCTTGCTTGAAAGTTCTTCATCTCTTGTCTCCTGTGAATGAAATCAACAATGAACCAGGACCACTCTCCGATAGCCTGACGGATGCCTGACCCTCAGGCTTGCCGTGTGGGTGCTATCGTGAAATTGTCACGCCAAAATGCTCTTGATTGCGGTCAACTTTTCAGATTTTTTTGTAAGCACTACGGGTTTGTCCGAGTGGGGATATTGCGTACGCGCGCAGCCCCTTGTGGACCGAAATACCGTGGTGGGCACGATGCCTTGAGCGGATGGCGGCGGCGCGTGCGTTGTGCGCACTGCGGGCGAATCGCTGAGCAGGATGGGGCGGACGATGGACTCAAGATGACAGCCGGATAGGCTCGAGAAAGGATGCAGAAGACCGCAACCGTTGCAGGGCGCGATCCTAATTTGTCCGGCCGCGATTGACCAGTTAATTGTCATGGTCCCATGCATAAACGCGCTCTTATGTTTGGGTCATGTCGCAGGCGACGCCGCGAAAAAAAGAGGCAGCCCGCAGGCTGCCTCGGCAGAGTTTGGCGACGGCCGGTGGCCGTGCCAGCGTCTTTGCACTTATTGTTTTTCCATGTGTGCCTTGCGCATCGGGCGCAGCATGAACCAGGCCATCAGCGCGGCGGCCGCGTTCATCACGCTGGCGGCGATGAAAACGGCGTGCCAGTTGCCGGTGGCAGCGGTCAGCACGCTGGACAGCGGCACCAGCAGGGACGCCGTGCCCTTGGCGGTGTAGAGCATGCCTGCGTTGGACGCGGCGTACTTGCTGCCGAAGGTGTCGGCACAGGTGGAGGGGAACAGGCTGTAGATCTCGCCCCAGGCAAAGAACACCAGGCCGGTCAGGATGACGAAGGCGACGGGGTTGTGGCCGAATTCGTAGAGCGCCAGTATGCCGACGGCTTCGATCGCGAAGGCGATGAACATGGTCTGCTCGCGGCCGATGCGGTCCGACACCCAGCCGAAGAAGGGGCGGGTCAGGCCGTTGAGCACGCGGTCGATGGCCAGCGCAAACGTCAGCGCGGGCAGGGCCAGGCCCATGATGCTCACGGGCACGTCGCCGATCTGGAAGTCCCTGGAGATGGGGCCGAGCTGTGCGGTGGCCATCAGGCCGCCTGCGGCCACCATGACGAACATGACGTACATGACCCAGAACACCGGCTGGCGCAGCAGTTCCATGGGTTTGTAGTCGCGGCGTGCCTGCTGCACGTGAATCTCGGAAATCGCGTTGCTCTTGGCGAGGTTGTCCGGTGCATGCTTGAGCCACAGCGCCAGCACAAACACCACGGCGCCTTGCAGGATGCCGAAGTGGAAGAACGCGGCTTCGTAGCCCTGGTTCTTGATCATGGCCGAGATCGGCAGGATGGTCAGGGCCGAACCTGCGCCAAAACCTGCGGCGGTGAGACCGGCGGCCAGGCCGCGGCGGTCAGGGAACCATTTCAGCGCATTGCCCACGCAGGTGCCATACACGGCGCCCGCGCCAATGCCGCTGATGGCCGCCGCAATGTAGAGCACCATGAGCGAGGAAGCGTAGGAATTCATCACCCAGCCGATGCCGCACAGCACACCGCCGGCCAGCACCACCGGTTTGGGGCCGAAGCGGTCCACCAGGTAGCCTTCCACCGGCACGAGCCACGTTTCGGTCAGCACGAAGATGGTGAAGGCGACCTGGATGGCTGCCTTGCTCCAGCCGTACTTGTCGGCGATGGGGTTCACGAAGAGGGTCCAGCCGTACTGCAGGTTGGCGATCATTGCCATGCAGACGATGCCCATCAGCAGTTGGAGCCAGCGGTTGGTGCCCGCGTGGCTCTTGCTGCCGGCGGACGAAACGGATGCCGTAGAGGCCGATGTCATTTCGATATCTCCAGTTGTTATGTTTGCGAAAGACAAGGCTCCGCCCTCAGAGGTAAATCTGATGCAAAAACAATTTGCGGGGGGTGAGAACCTGATCCAGCGGGCCCCTGAGCGGGCGGGATCAGCGCCTGATCAGGAGACGGAAGGATTGTTTCGCGCGGGTGCGCGGGTGTCGTTGACTGCGGTCAAGTTTGGAAAAAACTCCCACAGACTTGTGGGGTCATGCGTTTGATGTCGGGGTGATGGGTTGCGCAGATACCGTTGGGGCTATGTGCGGCGCTGAATGCAAAACAAAAAAGGCAGCGCGAGGCTGCCTTGGGTCGGGTCGTGTGGTGCTTATGGGCTGCCAGCGGTCTTCAGGCCTGCCGTGCGCGCGAATTCGGCGGCATCCATCTTCTTGCCCCCTTCGGGCTTGAGGCGCAGCACTTCGATCATGCCGCCCTGGGCATTGATGAAGAGGGAGGTGTCGGTGACTTGCACCACTTCGCCAGGCTTGCCACGCACGGCGCCGGAGGTACGGACCGGGTGCTTGCGGCAGTCATAGATAGAGACCTTGACGCCGCCGAGCTCACACCAGGCCCCCGGTGCCGGATTGCAGGCACGGATCAGGTTGTAGACCTGGTCGACATGATTGGCCCAGTTGATCTTCGACTCCTCGGCCTTGAACCAGCCTTCGTAGCTGGCCAGGCTTTCGTCCTGTACCACCTCCTTGTGCTTGCCTGCAACCACGAGGTCGGCGGCCTCCAGCATCGCGCTGACGCCCTGCGGGAAGAGCTTGTTGAAGTAGACGTCGCCCAGCGTGTCGTCCGGTCCGATCTCGCACTGCTTTTGCAGAATGACGGGGCCTTCGTCCAGGCCGTCGGTGGGGCGGAAGATCGTCAGGCCGGTCACCAGGTCGCCGCGGGCGATGGGCCAATTGATCGACGAGGGCCCGCGGTACTTCGGCAGCAGCGAGGGGTGGTACTGGATGGTGCCGTGCTTCGGGATGTTCACGAAGGATTGGGGCGCGAACTGCAGCACGTAGGCCATGATGCCGATGTCGGCGTTGAGCGCGCGCATGGCCTGCTCGGCCTCCGGGCTCTTGAGGCTGGGCAGCTGAAAGACCTGGAGGCCGTGGCTCTCCGCGGCAGCGCGCAGTGCATCGGGCTTCTCGCCCGGCTTCTCGGGTTTGCAGAACACGCCGGCAACTTCGTCGCCGCGTGCCAGGAAGGCTTCGAGCACGGCCTTGCCAAAGTCCTGCTGGCCGATGATCGCAATACGCATGTGGTGTCCCCTCGAAAAATCAGTGTGAGCTTATATGGCCCGCATTATGCGTGGCTTACAAGACTGACCTATCAGCGCGAGATGTTCAACGCATCAGGAAATAGGCCGCCAGCATGTACAGCACCACCGCGAATGCGCGCTTGAGCGGGCGGATGTCCATGCGGTGCGCGGTGCGCGCGCCCAGCGGCGCCGTCAGGATGCTCATGGTCGCGATCACCACGAGCCCCGGCAGGTACAGGTAACCGAAGGCGCCGGCCGGCATGTCCGGCAGGCCACGACCGGCCCAGATGTAGCCCAGCGTACCGGCCAGTGCGATCGGAAAGCCCAGTGCCGCGGAGGTGGCCACCGCCTGGTGGATCTTCACGTTGCACCAGGTCATGAAGGGCACGGACACGAAGGCGCCACCCGCGCCCACCACGGAGGAGAGCAGCCCGATCACCCCCCCCATGCCGAACATGCCGGGTGCGGCCGGCAGGGTGCGTGTCGGCTTGGGCTTGCGGTCCAGGAACATCTGGGTGGCGGAGTAGGCGATGAACAGCGAGAAGACGATGCCCAGCACCTTCGTGGGCAGTGCGGCCGCGATCTGTGCGCCGACCAGACCACCGAGCAGGATGCCCGGGGCCAGCAGCCGCGCGACCGGCCAGAGCACGGCGCCGTGCTTGTGGTGCGCGCGCACCGACGACAGCGACGTGAAACAGATGGTGGCCAGCGAGGTGGCCACCGCCATCTTGACCACATACTCGGCCGGAAAGCCCTTGGCTTCGAGGATGATGGTCATGAAGGGCACCATGATCATGCCGCCGCCGATGCCCAGCAGGCCCGCCAGGAATCCGGCGGTGGCGCCCATGAGTGCCAGTTCGGCGATCAGCTGAGGTTCAAGGTTCAACATGCGTCAGGACGAGGTTGGCACCGGACCTGGCACACGCCACGGCGGGTCGTGCGTCCTGGCCCTGGAGGCGAAGGGGGGCAGGGGAATGAGGTGTCTGCAAGTGCCACCGGGCCGCATCCTGAACCGGGGTTCAGGTGGGCGAGGTCAGCGTTGGCCTTGGGTTCATCTGACGCGAGACGATCACGCCGGCCAGGCAATGTTCCAAGCCCGGGCTCAATGAGCATTGGTTGCAGGAAATATAAAGCCCGGTGGCATTGCAGACGCGCCCATTGTAGGCGCACTGCGCGCTGGCGGCGCCCCCGGATGCGTGGTTCAGATCAGCCGGCCGTCTTCGCCGAGGACGGCATCCAGGCGCTGGATCAGCGTGGCCAGCTGGCTTTCGTGGCCCGCACCGTCAAATGCACCCGCAGCTGCGGCGACAGGCGCTGGACCCGCGGCCTG
>DALYHW010000150.1:0-7206 GCA_031970695.1 Hylemonella sp. | reverse complement strand
GGGTGGGCGCCCAGTCCTGCGCAGCCGGGCTGGACGGCGACAGGGACAGGTCGGCCGCCGGGGCCAGGCTCGTCGGAGCCCAGTCCAGCGAGGGGGAGGCTACCCCGGGCTCGGTCGCCGAGGCAGGCGGCACATTGGCCAGGCTGCCGAAGTCGATATCGCCGATATCGGCCAGTGACATGGCCAGATCAGCCGACTTGTCGGTACCCGCCTTCTTGGACGTCCCGGCATCGGCCAGGGCGAAATCGAACATCTGGGTCGACGCAAAGTCCGGTACCGGTGGCTCCGCTTCACCCGCCGGCGCTTCCGGGGTCATCTCGAACTCGAATTCGGGCAGCGTGGGCACCTCGGGGGCGGCTGCCAGGGGGGCATCCGATGCCGCCGCCGGCTGGCCGGACGATTCCGGCAACGCCAGGGCAACGAACTTGCCTTCGAGGCGCATCGCGTCTGCCGACTGACGGAAGGGTGCAGCGCTCCAGCCAGCGTCGGTCCCGGCTGCGATGTCTTCGACCCAGTGCCCCAGCCCTCGCAGGGCCGTATCGGACAGCTGCAGCAACTCCGGACGGGCAGGTTTCTGCTCGGCCAGCCAGCTGTTCATCATCTGCTCCATGGCCCAGGCAGCCTCGCCGAACTCGGTGAAGCCCACCATGCGCGAACTGCCCTTGAGCGTGTGGAAGGCACGCCGCAGGGTCGTCTGCTGCCCCAGGTCGGCCGGATCTTCCAGCAGGGCCGAGACGGCGGACAGGCCATTGGCCGCCACCTCGCGAGCCTCTTCCAGGAAGATGTCGCGCAGTTCGGCGCCATCGTCCTCGGCCGATTCGGCAACCGGTGCGGCCGGGGCTGCCACGGGTGCAGCAACCGCCGGTGCACGCGCGACAGGCGCGGCCGGCGCGACCACGGGGGCAGCGGGCGCCGGCTCGGGCGCGACGGCGGCCACTTCACGTTCGCGGCCCATCAGCGGCTTGAACTCGCCGAGCTCCTCGTCGTAGACGAACAGCTTCTTGGCCAGCGCGCGCTGGTAACTCAGCATGTCGATCAGGAAACCCAGGGCCCCCAGGCTGTTGCCGAACTTCTCGAACACGCCGGAGCGCGCCGTGGATTCGTCAATGTTGTCGACCAGGAACTTCTCGACCGTGTCGCGCATGCGCACCGTGGCCAGGGAGGCCTGATCCAGGCCAAGCACGGAGAAGACGCCACGCATCTGGGCGAGCTGATTCGGCACATCGCGCAGCGGGGTCTTGTCCGCGGGCGTACGGAAGAAAGTGTCGAGCGACTTCTCGATCTCGGTCAGTCCGGTGCGCAGTTCCTCCACCACGCTGCCCATGGTCTGGCGATCGCTGACGCGCCGGTACAGCTCCTCCATCCAGGGCTCGAGCGGCTCGGGTTCGCCGCCAGCCACCACGTGGTCGAGACGGCGGGCGAGGCGGTCGCTGCGTTCACGCATATTGGTTTCGGTGGGATCCATGTCCTCGTACGCCGCGTCGAGGTACAGGATCGAGGTGGCCACTTCCATGGCCACCGGCGTGGTCGGGGGCTCGCCCGAGCGCACCGTCACATCCACGGCCTTGAGCAGGGCGCGGGCCAGCTCCTTGTTTTCCGGGTGCAGCTTGAGCAGGGATTCACCCACCAGGGCAAACTGCTCGGACACCACCTTGAGGCGGTTCGTGTCGCCGCCGGACAGCGCCGACCAGGTCTCGGTGGCCGTCGCGATGCGCTTGCGCGCCTGCACCAGCACCGCAGGGTCGAAACGACCGTACTGCGGCGTGTCGTAGGCCACCGGCCGCGACTCGCCCAGGCCATAAGCCTGACGGACCGCCGCCAGTACCGGCGCCGACTGGGGATCGGCCGGCTGGGACTGCGCGCAGAAAAACAGCAGGTCCTGGGCAAGCCGGTCGGAAACATCGCTCTTGCCCCGCGCCAGCGTGGTGTACTGCATCAGCACCCGCGAAGCTGCACGTTTGACGTAGACGTCGGGCGGACACAATTTGAGCGCCAGCGCCTCGAAATAAGCAGCGCAGATCTTCCAGAACGAGCGGCCTTCCAGCGATTGCTCGGACCCCGCCAGCCCCAGGCAGATATCACGCAGCGACTTCGCAGAAGACACGCTGCCGCTCTTGACCACCTTGAGCACCGCCGCGTCCATCTGGGCGCGCACAGCCGGGTCGTAGGTCACAGGCGTGACCGGCACATTCGTCTCGGCATCGATCCATCGCCAGCCGTGTGCCCACAGCTCGGCCGGATGGATGCGTTCCTCGCCCACCAGCTCGAGCACGTCACGGTACTGCGGGAACAGCGCGACCGCCGACGCGGACTTGCCGCGCAAGACGCTTTCGAGGTATTCGATCAGGGCGAAACCGGCGCGCTCGACCTTGGTCGCGGCGTCCTCGCTGCAAAACTCGGGACGTTGCACGAACTTCTGCGCCAGCGCCTCCATGGCGCGCAGCACCTTGGCCGGCTCGGGCAGGCCCACCATTTCCAGCGCGCCCACCGCCTGGTGCAGCTGCTGGCGCGCGATGCGCAGCTGGCTGGCATCGAGCGACTCCAGGTCCGACCCCCGTGCCAGCTCGGCATCACGCACAAAGCGGCGAATCGCCTTGGTGGCCCCGTCGAGCGACTTGCGCAGCTCGTCCAGCACCCAGGCCAGGGGCCCCAGGTCGTTGACCTGCTGTTCGTTGTCGCCACTAGCGGCTGCGAGGGATTGCATGGATACGTCGCTCCTGCGGATGAGGATGGGCGCGGTGCCTTATCAGGAAATCTTGAACCGCGACACGGACTGTCGCAACTCTTCTGCCATGCGCGAGAGTTCGCGCACCTGCGCGGCCGTAGCCCGCGTACCTTCACCGGTCTGTTCCGTCACCGCGAAGATGTGCTGGATGTTGTCCGCCACGACACTGGCCATCGCCGCTTCCTTGGATGTCGAATCGGAAATCTGCTCAATCAGCTCGGCCAGCCGGCGCGACACGCGGTCGATCTCGGTCAGCGCGGTACCGGCGTTGTCGGACAGCCGGGCCCCTTCCACCACACCCTGCGTGGAGCGTTCCATGGCGGCCACGGCGTCCTGCGTGTCGGTCTGAATCGCCTTCACCAGCGCCGCAATCTGGCGCGTGGCGTCGGCGGAGCGTTCAGCCAGTCGCTGCACCTCTTCCGCCACCACCGAGAAGCCGCGACCGGCTTCACCGGCCGACGCCGCCTGGATGGCCGCGTTCAGGGCCAGCACGTTGGTCTGTTCGGTAATGTCCGAGATCAGCTCGGTGATTTCACCGATCTCCTGCGAGGATTCGCCCAGGCGCTTGATCCGCTTGGAGGTGTCCTGGATCTGGTCACGAATGGCATTCATACCGCCGATGGCGTCCTGCACGGCCTTGAGGCCGGACTCGGCAGCTTGCAGCGATTGACGGGCCACCGAGGCGGATTCCTGCGCCTGATGCGAGACCTGGTTGATGCGGGTCGACATGTCCACCACGGACCGTCCGGTTTCGCGAATCTCGTGCAGCTGCTCGTTCGAGGCGGCCAGCAGCTCTGTCGACGTCTGGTCCACCTGGGCCGTCGTCTGCGCCACCTGGGCCGCCGTGTTCTGCACGTTGCCCACCAGCAACCGCAGCTCTTCCACCGTGTAGTTCACGGAGTCGGCGATGGCGCCCGTGATGTCCTCGGTCACAGTGGCTTCCTGCGTCAGGTCGCCTTCAGCCACCGTCTGCAGTTCGTTCATCAGTCGCAGAATGGCCGCCTGATTGGCGTCATTCACGCGCTTGGCTTCCTGCTCCTGACGCTCGGCTTCCAGACGCTGCGCTTCGGCCACCACCTGGCGGCGACGGCTGTCCATCAGCTGCACGCGTGCAAGACCGGCGGCACACACCAGCGCGAAGACCGCGGCGATGGCCAGTCCCAGCAGGGAGGTCGGCCCGAGACCGGTACGGGTCGCCAGTTCCGTCTGCAGCGCCTCAAGGTCGCGGCGCAGCGGCTCGCTGTCATTCACGATGGTGATCTGCGCGCTACGTGCCGAGACCAGGCCCTGCAGGTTGCCCAGAATGGCACCTGCCTGCGAACGGGTCTGCTCGTACAGCTTGATCAGCGCCTCAATCTGCTCACGTGTCTGCGGGTCCTTCGACGCATTCAGGCGCAACTCCTGACTGCCGTCGAGCAGGCCCTGTGCGATTTCCTTGAAGGAGTTCAGGTCCTTGCCCAGCAGGAACACGGCTTCCGGGCTCACCCCCTCCGAGGTCAGGAACTCGTTGGAGGACTTGCCGATACGCTGGGTCAGCATCACCAGCTGGCCGGCGGCGGAAATCTCGGCCGGGCTGGCGTTCTGCTGCAGCTTGAGCGAGGACACCGTCTCGGCAATTTCCAGCAGGTCCGAGGACTGGCGGTTGATGGTGCGCAGGGCAGAACCCACCTGGGTCAGAATCTTCTCCTGCGACACGATGGCCGCGGCACTCTTCTCCGCGCGGTCGATCAGCGGCAGCACCTTCTCCAGCTGGGGCAGCAATTCCGCGTCGATGGCTTCCAGGTTGGCGTTGTAGTCACCGTTCTGCAGGCCGCGCACGGTCCGCACCAGGAAGCCCGAGCTTTCCTTCACCTCCGCAAAAGCCTGCTGCACGCCCACCAGAGCCTGCGACACCGACTTGGCCAGACGCTGCGACTGCATCAGGGACTGGCCGGTGGCGTTCAGCTGCTGCGCCACGCGATCGGCAGCCGTCAGGGCCAGGAAGGCGATTGCACCGAGCACGACGAGCGACAGGCCCAGCAGCCACCACAGCAGGCGCTGCTGTTCGGCAATCGGGCGGCGGCCCAGCAGCGGCACATTGACCACGTCGTCCTGATCCAGAGGAACCGCCGCAGGACCACCGGGCAGCTGCGTGTCGTTGACCACTTTTTCGGCGCCCGGCCCATGAGCCGACTGCACCGACGACAGGTCATCGGGCATCGCCAAGCTCAGACCGACACTCTGCTCCGTGTCGGGGGCCTTTTTGGCAAAGAGATTGGTCAGTTTGTTGAAGGCGGACATGATGCAATCCTAGAAATGGACTTTAGGCACTGATGCTCAGGAATTCGGACATCTGCGACAGCTGCTGGAGATTGATTTCCTGCCAGCGACGGCCATCAGCGTCGACATAACGGTTACCGAAATAAGGCGGCGCCCCCTCCGGCGGCGGCTCGGACCCCGAGAACGCCCCCACATGGCGCAGGCCGGCCAGGGAATCGATCAGCAGCGCGCAATTGATGTCCAGGGCGGCGTTCAGGGTGACCACACTGGCCTCGGCCCAGTACTGCTCCGCGCGCGCGGGCGCCTGGCCCGCGATGAAAGCCGCCAGGTCAACCACGCCATAGAGGCCGCCACGCAGATTGACGACACCCATGAACCACGATTGTGAATAGGGGACCGGCTGCAAGCTCGGCAGAGGAAAGATTTCGCCGGACTGCGCGAGCGGCAACAGGTAATCTCCCCCGCCCACCCGGACCGCCAGCCACGAAATGGAGAGACCTTCGGCCTTGGCCGTTTGCATCCGGCTAGCGAGTCGTGCCTGCAGGTCCCTGAGAGCTTCGCGATTGGCCATGGAGTCGTGAATCAGCCCAGTGCTTTGATCTTGCCCAGCAGCTCGTCCGCATCCACCGGCTTGGTGACGTAGTCACGCGCGCCCTGGCGCATGCCCCAGACGCGGTCGGTCTCGAGGTTCTTGCTGGTGCAGATGATGATCGGCACATCGGCGTATTCGGGCGTGCGGTTGATGGCACGCGTGAGCTGGAAGCCATTCTGGCCCGGCATGACCACATCCATGAGGATCAGGTCCGGCTTTTCCTCGCCCAGGCGACGGAATGCATCGTCCGCATCTTCTGCCGTCTTGACGGAATAACCGTTCTTCTGGAGCAAATCCGTCAGGAACATCAATTCCGTCTTGGAATCGTCAACGATCAGAACTTTGCGTATAGGCATCAACTTACTCCTTGAGAGACTGCACCAAACTGCTGTACTGCCTGCAACAGCTGGTCCTTGGTGAACGGCTTGGTCAGGTAATCCTGTGCGCCGACCATGCGGCCCCGGGCCTTGTCGAACACACCATCCTTGGATGACAGCATGACCACCGGCACCGCGGTGAATTTCGGGTTGCGCTTGATGATGGCGCAGGTCTGGTACCCGTCGAGGCGGGGCATCAGGATGTCACAAAAAATCAGGTTGGGCTGGTAGTCGTTGACCTTGGCCAGTGCATCAAAGCCATCCTCCGCCAGCATCACCTCGTGACCGCCCTGCTTCAGAAAGATCTCGGCGCTACGACGGATGGTGTTGCTGTCATCGATCACGAGGACCTTGAGGGGGGATTCTTGCGTGCTCACTGAGCGCTACTCCTGATTACGGCAGATCGTCGGGTGACTGACTCCATCAACCTCGCAGCCCGGGTTCAGATCTGAACCATTTCGAAATCTTCCTTGCGGGCACCGCATTCAGGACAAGTCCAGTTCATCGGAACGTCCCCCCACGCCGTCCCCGGCGCTATGCCGTGCTCCGGATCACCGACCGCTTCGTCGTAGATCCAGCCACAAATCAGACACATCCAGGTTTTCTTATCGCTCACAGCTTACGGGACCTTCAAATAGAATGCAACATTGTACAAAGCGGTTACACGCGCAAGCGTTCCGCCGCCCCACGACAGGCGACATTCTGCCTGAGACCCGAGGCAGTCCAGCCCATGCAAACCCCAGTCCCCGAGCCCACCGCGAATGACCCGAGCCAGCCGCCCTGCGTGCTGGTCTTCAACGCGAACGACCCCAGCGGCGCGGGTGGCCTGGCCGGCGACGTCACGGCCATTGCGTCGGCTGGCGCCCACGCGCTGCCCGTGATCACGGGCGCCTACGCCCGCGATACCGCCGAGACATTCGACCACTTTCCCCTCGACGAGGAGGTGGTGGCCGAGCAGGCCCGCGGCCTGCTCGAGGACGTGGCCGTGCAGGCCATCAAGGTCGGCTTCGCCGGCACGCCGGAAAACCTCAGCGCCATCGCGGAGATCGCGACCGACTATCCCGAGATCCCGCTGATCGCCTACATGCCCAACCTTTCCTGGTGGAGCGAAGTCCAGATCGACCTGTACCTCGACGCCTTCCAGGAGCTGGTTTTGCCCCAGACCACAGTGTTGGTAGGAAACCACAGCACGCTGTGGCGCTGGCTGCTGCCGGACTGGGAAGGCGAGCGTAGCCCCACCGCACGCGACATCG
>DALYHW010000149.1:0-7252 GCA_031970695.1 Hylemonella sp. | reverse complement strand
CATGCTCTGGGTCAAATCCTTCCACATCGTCTTCGTGGCCAGCTGGTTCGCCGGCCTGTTCTACCTGCCACGCATCTTCGTGAACTTGGCCATGGTGCCGGCCGACTCATCGGCCGAGCGCGAGCGCCTGCTGCTGATGGCCGGCAAGCTGATGCGTTTCACGACGCTGCTGGCCGTCCCGGCGCTGGTTCTGGGCTTTTGGCTCTGGCTCGGCTACGGCATCGGACGTGGGCCGGCCAACGGCTGGCTGCATGCCAAGCTGGCTGTGGTGGCGTTGGTGCTGGGTTACCACCATGCCTGCTGGCTGCTGCTGAGGAAGTTTCGCAACGGCAGCAACCGGCATGGCCATGTCTGGTTCCGCTGGTTCAACGAGGTGCCGGTGCTGCTGCTGCTGGTGGCCGTGGTGCTGGTCGTCGTCAAGCCGTTCTAGGAGGGCGGCGTGCCGGCCCACAAGACCTCGGCCTGGCCTTTGAGCCTGGTGTATGCGGGGCTGGTGGTGTATTCCAGCCTCTATCCATTCAGCGACTGGCGCGACCAGGGGCCGCTGCCCTGGGGCTTTTTGCTGGCCCCCTGGCCCCATTACTGGACCGCGTTCGACGTGCTGTCCAATGTGCTGGGTTATGTGCCGCTGGGTTTTCTGCTCGCACTGGCGGCCTTGCGCACCGGGCGCGGGCACCAGGCGCTCTGGCTGGCCACCGTCGTGGCCGGGGCCTTGTCGCTGCTGATGGAGACGCTGCAGGGCTATCTGCCGGCGCGGGTGCCGTCCAATGTGGACCTGTTGCTCAATCTGGGGGGCGGCTGGCTGGGGGCGGCCATCGCGACCCTGATGGAGCGGCTGGGCGCCATCGACCGCTGGAGCCGGTTTCGCGCACGCTGGTTCGTGTCCGAGGCGCGCGGCGCCCTGGTCCTGATTGCGCTATGGCCTTTTGCACTCCTGTTCCCGGCCTCGGTCCCGCTGGGGCTGGGCCAGGTGTTCGAGCGCCTGGAGGCGGCGGTGGCCGAACTGCTCCTGGATACGCCGTTCCTCGAGTGGCTGCCGCTGCGCGCGGTCGAACTCGAACCCCTGGTGCCTTTTGCGGAAATGAGCTGCGTGTTGCTGGGCGCGCTGATCCCCTGCCTGCTGGGCTACGGCGTCATCCCAGCCGCGTCGCGCAGGTTTGCGTTTCTGATGGCCGCGCTGGCCGCAGGACTGACGGCGACGGCGCTCTCGGCTGCACTGAGTTATGGGCCGGTCCACGCCTGGGCCTGGCTCAGCCTGCCGGTCAAGGTCGGGCTGGTCATGGCCACGGCCGTCGCCATGGTCCTCGTGCGGGTCCCGGCGCGCATGTGTGCCGCCCTGCTGTTGCTGGTCCTGGGCCTGTTCCTGAGCCTGATCAACCAGGCGCCCACCAGTCCCTACTTTGCCCACAACCTGCAGATCTGGGAGCAGGGGCGTTTCATCCGCTTCCACGGCGTGGCGCAATGGCTGGGCTGGCTCTGGCCCTATGCCGTGCTCCTGTATGTCCTCCGGCGGGTCTGGGGCCAGGCCCGGGCCGACCGGGACCCCACCTAAAATCCAGCCATGACTTCCAACACCGCGACCACTCCTCCTTCTTCCTATTACCAGCGCCACGTCTTCTTCTGCCTGAACCAGCGGGCGGGCGGTGAGGCTTGCTGCGCCAATCACCAGGCCGAGGCGGCCTTCGAGCGCTGCAAGTCGCAAGTCAAGGCGGCGGGACTGGCCGGTGCGGGCAAGGTGCGGGTCAACCGCGCCGGCTGCCTGGATCGCTGTGCCGGTGGCCCCGTGGCCGTGGTTTACCCGGAAGCCGTCTGGTATTCCTACGTCGACGTGAGCGACATCGATGAGATCGTCGAATCGCACCTGAATAACGGCAAGATCGTCGAGCGGCTGCTGACCCCGCCGCAGGTCGGCCGATGAACGCCCAGACCGAGCGGCTCACGCTCGCCGGCCCGGCCGGCCGTATCGAGGCCTTGCGCGACGCGCCGGCCGAAGGCACGACGTCGCGTGGCGTTGCGATCATTGCGCACCCGCATCCGCTGTTTGGCGGCACCATGGACAACAAGGTCGTGCAGACGCTGGCGCGCGCTTTCGTCCAGTGCGGCTGGCAGGCCGTGCGTTTCAATTTTCGTGGCGTCGGCGCGACCGAGGGCGTGCACGACGAGGGGCGGGGCGAGGCGGAGGACTTCCTGGCGGTGGTACAGCAGTGCGCGCCCGAAGGTCCGATCGCACTCGCCGGGTTTTCTTTCGGCTCTTTTGTGATGAGCCAGGCGCTGGACCGCTTGTGGCCTGACCGCCAGCCCGACAAACTGGTGTTTGTCGGGGCGGCGGCCAGCCGCTTCCAGGTGGCCGCGGTACCGCAGGAGTTGCACGAGCGCACCCTGGTCATCCATGGCGAGCACGACGACACCGTGCCATTGGCTGCCGTGATGGACTGGGCGCGTCCCCAGGTGTTGCCGGTGACGGTGGTGCCCGGCGGCAGCCACTTCTTTCACGGACAGCTGCCATTGCTCAAGAGCCTGGTGGTGCGCCACCTCAGCGCCGCGGTCTGATGCGGCGGCTGCTTTCGATCCTGGGTCTGGTGGCGGGCCTGCTGGGCACGCCGGTGGGTGCCCAGACCTTGCCGCAGCCACCCGAGCTGGCTGTGCGTGCCTACCTGTTGCTGGACCTGACCAGCGACCAGGAACTGGCCGCCCGCGAGGCGGACGCCCCGGTGCAGCCTGCCTCCCTGACCAAGCTGATGACCGCCTATCTGGTGTTCGATGCCTTGCGCCTGGGCCGGCTGAATCTGGACCAGCGCCTGCCGGTCAGTGAACTGGCCCAACGCCAGCCGGGCTCGCGTATGTTCCTGGAAGCGGGAAAACGGGTGCCGGTGGAAGACCTGGTCAAGGGTCTGCTGGTGCAGTCCGGCAACGATGCGGCGATCACCCTGGCCGAGGGTGTGGGCGGCAGTGTCGAGCGTTTTGTCCAGCTCATGAACGAACAGGCGCAGGCGTTGGGCATGAAAGCCACGCGCTTTGCCAACCCGACGGGCCTGACCCAGGCCGGCCATCAGAGTTCGGCCCGCGACCTTGCGATTCTGGGCACGCGCCTGCTGCGCGACTTCCCGGACTACGCCCATTTCCACGCCATCCGCAAGTACCGCTACGAGGGCACGCCGCCGGCCAATGACGGCAACCGCAACCTGCTGCTGTTTCGCGATCCTTCAGTCGACGGGCTCAAGACGGGCCACACCGAGGCCGCTGGCTATTGCATGGTGGCGACCGCAAGCCGCAATTTTCCGAACCTCGGGGCGGGTGATGCGCCGGGCCCCAGGCGCCTGCTGGCCGTGGTGCTGGGGGCCGACAACGAAAATGCCCGCGCGGGCGAAACGCAGAAGTTGCTGAACTGGGGCTTCAGTGCCTTTGAGGCCGTCAAGCTCTTCGACGCCAACCAGCCCGTGCTCTCGCCGGCGGTCTGGAAGGGCAGCGCCGCGACAGTGCCCCTGGGGCGCGCCCGGCCCGTGGTCGTGGCCGTGCCGGTCGGCATGGCGGGACGCTTGCGGGTCCAGGCGGTACGTCCCGAGCCGCTGGTGGCGCCACTGGCGAGGGGGCAGGTCACGGGCGCCCTCAAGGTCTATGTCGGTGAGCGAACACTCACAGAATACCCTTTGGTTGCCCTTGAACCGGTTGGCCAGGCGGGGCTGCTGGGCCGGGCCTGGGATGCCTTCCGGCTCTGGGTCCAGTAACCGCCCCGGCGGACGGGCACGCAGCGGCCGCCAGCGCGCAGCGCCATTTCCGCGCAGTTGCATTGCGCTGCCGGGGGTGACCTGATACACTAGAAGGCTTTTCGGAATTTCCGAAGGGTTTCACGTTTTCGTTTTTTCAAACGTTGAGGGACGTTTTAAATGCCAACCATTAACCAGCTAGTGCGTCAGGGGCGAGAGGTCGAAACGACCAAGTCCAAGAGCCCCGCGATGCAAAACTCTCCGCAGCGCCGCGGTGTGTGCACCCGTGTGTACACCACGACGCCCAAGAAGCCGAACTCCGCTCTGCGTAAGGTCGCCAAGGTGCGCCTGACCAACGGTTTCGAAGTCATTTCCTACATTGGTGGTGAAGGCCACAACCTGCAGGAACACTCTGTCGTGCTGGTGCGCGGCGGTCGTGTGAAGGACCTGCCGGGTGTGCGTTACCACATCGTCCGCGGTTCTCTGGACCTGCAGGGCGTGAAGGATCGCAAGCAGGCCCGTTCCAAGTACGGTGCCAAGCGTCCGAAGAAGGCCTGATCGGCCTGATGTGATTTATCGGTGTTCGAGTCGTCTCACGCGGGCGGTTTGAACGTAGTGACCCCAAGCCGGGAATAGTCCAGGTGGGTCGAGTAAGTGGGAGTCAGGATGGCTCTCGCGGTGCCCGAAAGGGTGCCAACTGAAGCAATTGAGGTGAAATATGCCGCGTCGTCGCGAAGTCCCTAAACGTGAAATCCTGCCGGATCCGAAATTCGGCAATGTCGAGCTCTCCAAGTTCATGAACGTGATCATGGAAGGCGGCAAGAAGGCGGTCGCCGAGCGCATCATCTATGGTGCCCTCGAGACCATTGGCCAGAAGACGGGCAAGGACCCGCTGGAGCTGTTCACGGTTGCCATCAACAACGTGAAGCCCATGGTCGAGGTGAAGTCCCGCCGCGTCGGCGGTGCCAACTACCAGGTGCCCGTCGAAGTGCGCCCGGTGCGTCGTCTGGCCCTGTCCATGCGCTGGATCAAGGAAGCCGCCCGCAAGCGTGGCGAGAAATCCATGGCCCTGCGTCTCGCCAACGAGATCATCGAGGCCACCGAAGGCCGTGGTGGTGCCATGAAGCGCCGTGACGAAGTGCACCGCATGGCCGAGGCCAACAAGGCCTTCAGCCACTTCCGCTTCTAAGCCCCTTTGTCCTTGGAGTGCAGGCCCGCCACGAGCGGGCCTGACCCGTTCTAACGAAAGACCATCATGGCACGCAAAACGCCCATCGAGCGCTACCGCAATATCGGTATTTCCGCTCACATCGACGCCGGCAAGACCACCACGACCGAGCGTATCCTTTTCTACACCGGTGTGAACCACAAGATCGGTGAAGTGCACGACGGTGCCGCCACCATGGACTGGATGGAGCAGGAGCAGGAGCGCGGCATCACGATCACGTCCGCTGCCACCACGTGTTTCTGGAAGGGCATGGACCTGTCCTACCCCGAGCACCGCTTCAACATCATCGACACCCCCGGACACGTGGACTTCACGATCGAGGTCGAGCGCTCGATGCGCGTGCTCGACGGCGCCTGCATGGTCTATTGCGCCGTGGGTGGCGTGCAGCCCCAGTCGGAAACCGTCTGGCGCCAGGCCAACAAGTACAAGGTGCCGCGTCTGGCCTTCGTGAACAAGATGGACCGTACTGGTGCCAACTTCTTCAAGGTCGTGGACCAGATGAAGGTGCGCCTGAAGGCCAACCCCGTGCCGATCGTGATCCCGATCGGTGCCGAAGAGAACTTCACCGGTGTGGTGGACCTGATCAAGATGAAGGCCATCATCTGGGACGAGGCGTCCCAGGGCATGAAGTTCGAATACAAGGACATCCCCGCCAATCTGGTGGAAGAAGCCAAGAAGTGGCGTGAAGGCATGGTCGAGGCCGCTGCCGAGGCCAGCGAAGAGCTGATGAACAAGTACCTCGAAGAGGGTGACCTCTCCGAGGCCGAGATCAAGCTGGGCCTGCGTACGCGCACCATCTCGACCGAGATCCAGCCCATGCTGTGCGGTACCGCCTTCAAGAACAAGGGTGTGCAGCGCATGCTGGACGCCGTGATCGACTTCTTGCCCTCGCCGGTGGACATTCCCCCGGTGGCCGGCACGGACGAGAACGAACAGGAAACCACCCGCAAGGCCGACGACGGCGAGAAATTCTCCGCCCTGGCTTTCAAGCTGATGACCGACCCCTTCGTCGGCCAGCTGACCTTCGTGCGCGTCTACTCCGGCGTGCTGACCAAGGGTGATACCGTCTTCAACCCCGTCAAGGGCAAGAAGGAGCGTATCGGCCGTATCGTCCAGATGCACGCCAACAACCGCCAGGAAATCGAAGAGATTCGTGCCGGCGACATCGCTGCCTGCGTGGGCCTGAAGGAAGTGACCACGGGCGAAACCCTGTGCGATCCGGATTCCGTCGTGACCCTGGAGCGCATGGTGTTCCCCGAGCCGGTGATTTCGCAGGCCGTGGAGCCAAAGACCAAGACCGACCAGGAAAAGATGGGCATCGCCCTGCAGCGCCTGGCAGCCGAGGATCCGTCCTTCCGCGTCCGCACCGACGAAGAGTCTGGCCAGACCATCATCTCCGGCATGGGCGAACTGCACCTCGAAATCATCGTGGACCGCATGAAGCGTGAATTCGGCGTGGAAGCCAACGTGGGCAAGCCCCAGGTTGCCTACCGCGAGACGATCCGCAAAAAGGTCACCGACGTCGAAGGGAAGTTCGTGCGCCAGTCCGGCGGCAAGGGCCAGTACGGTCACGTCGTGTTCACGGTCGAGCCGAGCGAAGCCGGCAAGGGCTTTGAATTCGTCGACGCCATCAAGGGCGGCGTGGTGCCGCGCGAGTTCATCCCCGCGGTGGAAAAGGGTGTCATCGAAGCCATCAACACCGGCGTGCTGGCGGGCTTCCCGGTGGTGGACGTCAAGGTCACGCTGACCTTCGGTTCCTACCACGATGTGGACTCGAATGAAAACGCCTTCAAGATGGCCGCCATCTTCGGTTTCAAGGAAGGCTGCAAGAAGGCCAACCCCGTCATCCTCGAGCCCATGATGGCCGTGGAAGTCGAAACCCCCGAAGACTACGCCGGCAACGTGATGGGCGACCTGTCGTCCCGCCGTGGCATGGTGCAGGGCATGGACGACATGCCCGGCGGCGGCAAGGCCATCAAGGCCGAAGTGCCGCTGTCCGAGATGTTCGGCTACTCGACCACGCTGCGCTCCATGTCGCAGGGTCGTGCCACGTACACGATGGAGTTCAAGCACTACAGCGAAGCTCCGCGCAACGTGGCCGAGGCCATCGTCGCTGCCCGCGCCAAGTAAGAAACAGTGTCATCCCGCGGTCGCGGGATGACCTCGCTGTCTGCGATCCAGTGCCGCCCTGTCCCCGTGCGGGGCGAACCAGCAACCGGATGCAGACATAAAACCAACACACGGGATTTGCTCTTTGGAGAATTGAAATGGCAAAAGAGAAATTTGAGCGGACCAAGCCGCACGTCAACGTGGGCACCAT
>DALYHW010000148.1:5859-7273 GCA_031970695.1 Hylemonella sp. | reverse complement strand
GCCCACTGAAACGTCAAGGGAGAGCTCTTCATGGAAATCGCCATCGTCCTCATTGCCATCGCCGTCGTCTTCATCGCACGCGGGGTCAAGCAGGTCCCCCAGCAGCACGCCTGGGTCGTCGAGCGCCTGGGCAAGTACCACGGTACGCTGAGCCCGGGCCTCAACATCATCTTCCCCTTCATCGACAAGGTGGCCTACAAGCACAGCCTGAAAGAAGTGCCGCTGGACGTGCCCAGCCAGGTCTGCATCACGCGTGACAACACCCAGCTGCAGGTCGACGGCATCCTCTATTTCCAGGTGACCGACCCGATGCGCGCGAGTTACGGCTCGTCCAACTACATCGTCGCCGTCACGCAGCTCGCCCAGACCTCGTTGCGCAGCGTGATCGGCAAGCTGGAACTGGACAAGACCTTCGAGGAGCGCGACATGATCAACGCACAGGTCGTGGCCGCCATCGATGAAGCGGCGCTGAACTGGGGCGTCAAGGTGCTGCGCTACGAGATCAAGGACCTCACGCCGCCCAAGGAGATCCTGCACGCCATGCAGCAGCAGATCACGGCCGAGCGCGAGAAGCGCGCCCTGATCGCGGCCTCCGAAGGCCGCCGCCAGGAACAGATCAACATCGCCACCGGCGAACGCGAGGCCTTCATCGCCCGCTCCGAGGGTGAAAAGCAGGCCGTTATCAACAAGGCCCAGGGCGAAGCCGAATCCATCCGCGCCGTCGCCAATGCCACGGCAGAAGCCATCGAACGCGTGGCCGCTGCCATCCGCCAGCCCGGTGGCGAACAGGCAGTGCAGCTGAAGGTGGCCGAGAAAGCCGTCGAGGCTTACAGCCAGGTGGCCTCGGACGCGACCACCACGCTGATCGTCCCCGGCAACATGACCGAGGTGTCCACCCTGATTGCCTCGGCCATGACCCTGGTGAAACAGGGCAAGGCCTGAAGCCCTGCCCGGCTCTTTTCACGTGACCCTCCGGGAGGTCCGCAAGTTCTGGGTTAGAATAGCGGGCTTCGGAGAGGTGGATGAGCGGTTTAAGTCGCACGCCTGGAAAGCGTGTGTAGGGTAAAACCTACCGCGGGTTCGAATCCCGCCCTCTCCGCCAAAAAATCAAACCCCGCCTCGGCGGGGTTTTGTTTTTTGCGGACGTGGGCGGGTGAGAGCCCGCGCCCGCGTTCGTTCATGAACAGTCCGGGGGACTGTTCATGAACGCGCGCAGCCCCGAGAAATTCGCGCGGACGAATTTCGAGCAATCCCGCCCCCTCCGCCCCAATAAAAAAGGCCCGCAAGTGCGGGCCTTTCATTCGTGCAAGCTCAGATCAGCGAATCACCGCGATCTGCGCACGCTGGCCACCCTTGAACGTGAACAGGGTGAGCGCACCGTTCTTGATGTCGCCCTTCTCGTCGAAGGTGATGG
>DALYHW010000148.1:0-5837 GCA_031970695.1 Hylemonella sp. | reverse complement strand
CACGCCCTTGTGATCGGCCGTGGCCGCCAGCACCGGCAGGTACTTGGCCGGGTCGGACGAATTGGCCTTGACCATGGCCGCGACCAGCACCTTGGTGGCGTCATACACATACGGGGCATAGAGCTGCACGTCCACATTGAACTTGGCCTTGAAATCGGCGCGGAACTTGTCCATGCCGGCCTTGGCTTCACCCTCGACACCTCCGGCCTCGGCGCAGAAGACCTGCTCGTCGCCCACGGCGTCACCGGCCAGCGCCGGCAGTTGTGTCGTGCAGACACCATCGCCGCCCATGAACTTGGCATTGATGCCCAGCGACTTCATCTGCTTGAGCATGGGCCCCCCCACGGCGTCCATGCCGCCGAAGAAGACCACGTCGGGCTTCTTGCCCTTGATGCTGGTGAGGATGGCGTTGAAATCGGTGGCCTTGTCGTTGGTGAACTCCTTGGCCACGATCTTGGCGCCGGCTGCCTCCGCCGCCTTGGTGAACTCCTCGGCGACGCCCTGGCCGTAGGCGGTGCGGTCGTCGATCACGGCCACATTCTTCGCCTTGAGCGTTTCAACGGCGTATTTGCCGAGCGTGCTGCCCAGGTGCACATCATCTGCCACCACGCGGAAGGCCGTCTTGTAGCCCTGGCGGGTGTACTTGGGGTTGGTCGCCGAGGGCGAGATCTGCGGAATGCCGGCATCGCTGTAGATCTTCGAGGCCGGGATCGTGGTGCCCGAATTCAGGTGGCCAATCACACCGGCCACCTTGGCGTCGACCAGCTTCTGGGCCACGGCCGTGCCCTGCTTGGGATCGGCGCCATCGTCCTCGGCCATAAGCTCCAGTTTGACCTGCTTGCCGTCGATGGTGACGCCGGCCGCGTTGAGCTCGTCGATCGCCATGCGGGCACCAAATTCATTGTCCTTGCCCAGGTGCGCGATCGCACCGCTGACGGGCCCCACGTGACCGATCTTCACCACGGGCAATGCGGGTGCGCCGGCGGCGGCGGTTTCTTCCTTCTTGCCGCAAGCGGCCAGCAGGGTCACGGCAGCGACCACGGCCAGGATGCGGGACGCATGTTTCATTCGCATGAGGATCTCCAGATCATTGTGAAAGTGAAAACCACGGGAAACGGCTCAAAACCAGACGCGCAAGCCTAGCGCAAATCCGGCGCACGCCGCATACCCACATACCCTTGCCGGTCAACTGCGGCGGCTCGTCGATTCGGGCTTGAGTTCGCCGGCCATGGCCTTGCGCACGGCGCTGTCCACGCGCTGGCGGATGCGCGGGGCCAGGTCCTTCATCTGGACCTCCAGCGCCTCGGCCACGGCCTTGCGGATCTGTTCTTCCAGCGTGCCCTCGAGTCGCTGCAGCACGCGCTCGACGATGGCATCCTCCGCGCTCGACGGCACGGCAGCGGCCGGCGGCGCCGGGGGTCCTGCGACGACTTCGGTGAGGGTCGGCAGGGAGCGCATCAACTTCTTGGAGAGCGGCGGCTTCACGCGGTCTATCCCTTCAGGTTCAGGTCATGCCGGACGATGGCGTAACCACGATCGGTGTACTGCTTCCAGCGCACGCGCGCGTCGCGCCGGTCGTCCTCGTCGAGACTCACCACCTCGATCACACGCTCGAAACGCTCAAAACCGGTCGGTAGTTCGGCCCCAAGGTTCACCAGCACCTGGCGGTGCGGCAGATCCTGACCGGGCGTCTCCGTCAGAACCACGGGCGAGGCCTCCAGCAGCCGTGGTTCGGCCGGCTGGCGCACATGGGCGATGAAATCCGTCTGCGAAAACGTCCACAACAGGTTGTCCAGGCGGGCCAGGTCGTTGTCGGGTGCTGTCACGACGACCCGCGCCCCGCCCCCCACCGCCTTGCGCAGCAGGCGGCAGGCATAGGCCAGCTTGTCCGGCGCATTGAAATGGAAGGACACCTCGGTCATGGCGCCGCGTCGTCCCCGCCGTCAGCCCTTGCGACGGGCCGCAGCCTTGCCGCTGCCCAGTGCTGCCAGCAGGAACTCCAGCAGCAGGCCCACGGGCCGGCCGGTGGCGCCCTTGGCGGCACCACTCTTCCAGGCCGTGCCCGCGATGTCCAGGTGGGCCCAGTCGTACTTGTCCGCGAAGCGTTGCAGGAACTTGGCGGCCGTGATGGCCCCGCCGGCGCGCCCGGCCACGTTGGCCACGTCGGCAAAGTTGCTCTTCAGCCCGTCCGCATAGTCCTCGTCCAGCGGCATGCGCCAGGCCAGGTCCTGCGCCGCCTCGCCCGCGGCCAGCAGGCGCTGCGCCAGCGCATCGCTGCTGCTGAACAGGCCGCTGCGCACACCACCCAGGGCGATGACACAGGCGCCCGTCAGCGTGGCAATGTCCACCACGGCCTGCGGCTTGAAGCGCTCGGCGTAGCTCAGCGCGTCACACAGGATCAGGCGCCCTTCGGCGTCGGTATTCAGGATCTCGATGGTCTGGCCGCTCATGCTGGTGACCACGTCACCCGGCTTGACTGCACGGCCATCGGGCATGTTCTCGCAGCTCGGGATCAGGCCCACCACGTTGATGGCGGGCTTGAGTTCCGCCAGCGAACGGAATACGCCGAGCACACTGGCCGCGCCGGACATGTCGTATTTCATCTCGTCCATCTCGGCTGCGGGCTTGATGGAGATGCCGCCGGTATCGAAGCTGATGCCCTTGCCCACCAGCACGGTGGGGGCCTCGGACCTGGCCGCGCCCTGGTACTGCAGCACGATGAAGCGCAGCGGCTGCTCCGAACCCTGGGCCACGGCCATGAAGGCGCCCATGCCGAGCTTCGCCACCTCGCGGGGACCGAGCACCTGGCAGCTGATTTTCGGGTGGCGCGCCAGTGTGCGTGCCGCGTCGGCCAGATGCGTGGGAGTGGCGTGGTTGGCCGGGCGGTTGGCCCATTCCTTGGCCAGCTCGATGCCCGCGACCGCGGCGGTGGCACGATTGAATTCGGCCTTGCAGGCATCGGCCTTGGCCACGGCCAGCGTCACCCGGGCGAGGCTGCGGCCCTCGACCTTGGATTTGGTGCTGGTGTACACATAGCTGCTGTCCGCCACGGTCTGCACGGCCGCCCGCACGGCACCGGCCTGGGGTGCGTGGGCAAAGCACAGCACGAGCTTCTTGATCGCCGGGGCTCCCGCGCGCAGCGCACCGAGTGCCGCACTGACGGCCTGCCGCACCTGGCGCGCCGAGCCATCACCTGCGCCCACCAGCATGGCCCGGCTGCATTTCGCCCCATCCGGACGGTACAGAGCGAGCAGCTTGCCAGCCTTGGTGTCCAGGTCACCTGCCTTCAGGGCCTGCCCGAGCTGGGCCGAAAACGCGTCGCGGCCCGGCTTGAAACCGGCGGGCAGGAGCACCACGAGGGCATCGCAGGGTTGTGCTGCCGCGGCAGCGAGGTCCAGGGACTTGAGATCAAAGTTCATAATGGCGTTTTTCCTCGGTAGCGATGTTATTCGATTCCTCCATCCGCAAGGAGCTGGCACGCAGCTTTGGCGCCACGCTGATCATCCTGGTGACGGTGGTCATGACCATGACGCTGATCCGCACGCTGGGCATGGCCTCGCGCGGCAGCTTCAATCCTTCGGACGTGATGCTGGTGATGGGTTACACGGTGCTGACCTTCCTGCCCAACATCATGACCATGGGGCTGTTCGTCGCCACCGTCATGACACTCTCGCGCCTGTACACCGACAGCGAGATGGTGATCTGGTTCTCCAGCGGCATGGGGCTGTTCAGCCTGCTGCGCCCTTTGCTGCGTTTTGCCTGGCCCATCCTGCTGGCCATCGCCACCCTGGCCATGTTCGCCCTGCCCTGGGCCAACCAGCAGATCGAGACGCTGCGCGCGCAGTATGAAAGCCGCGGTGACCTCGAACGCGTGCAGCCCGGACAGTTCCAGGAGTCGGCCGGAGGCTCGCGGGTCTTTTTCGTGGAAAAGAGCCTGCTCAATGAATACAGCGCGCGCAACGTCTTCGTGGCCACCACCGAGAACGGCAAGGAAACCGTCACCTCCGCGCGCAGCGGCCACACCGAGCTGATCGGCAACGACCGCTTCCTGGTGCTGGAAAACGGGCAGCGCCTGGAAAGCACCATCGGCAAGAACGACGTGAAGATCGGTGAGTTCGAGCGCTACAAGATCCGCGTGGCGCAGGACCCGCTGGGTAACCGCCTCGACGTTCCGCTGGGCAACCGGTCCATGCTGGAGCTCGTGCTCAACCCCAACCCGGCCTACCTCGGCGAAATCTCCATGCGCATCGGTTTTGTGCTGGCCGCGCTCAACCTCTCGGTGCTGGCGCTTGCCGCCACGCGCGTGAACCCGCGGGTGGGCCGTTCAGGCAACCTCATGTTCTCGCTGCTGCTGTTCCAGGTCTACCTGAACCTGCTGAGCCTGGGCCAGACCTGGATCGCCACGGGCAAGATCGGTTTCCTCGCCTACAACGTGCTGCTGCACGGAGGCATGCTGGCGGCGGGACTGCTGTGGCTGGCCAAGCGCCAGTTCAACTGGGGTTGGGGCCTGCGCGTGCCCGCCCTCGCGCGCCGCCGTGCGCCCGCCGATGCGGGGGCCACGTCATGAGGACCATCCGGCAGCTGATCCACGCCGAGATGCTCTCGGCCGTGTTCTTCGTCACGCTGGGTTTTCTGGCGCTGTTCGCCTTTTTCGATTTCGTCGACCAGCTGCCGGCCATCGGCCGTCCGGGACTGGGCCAGGGCTACCAGGTGCCCCAGGCTGCCAGCTACGTGGCGCTGCTGGTGCCCAACCACCTGTACGAACTGCTGCCCATCACGGTGCTGATCGGCACCATCTATGTGATGACCCGGCTGGCACAAAGTTCGGAGTTCACCATCCTGCGTACCAGTGGCCTGGGGCCATGGCGCGCGCTGCGCATGCTGCTGGCCGCCGGTTTCACCTTTGCGCTGCTGACCTTTGTCATCGGCGACTACCTCGCGCCCTGGGCCGACCGCACGGCGCAGCTGCTCAAGGCCCGGTATGAGGGCAACCTCACCGTCGGGCAGACCGGCGCCTGGCTGCGCGCGCGCGAACCCTACGCCCAGTTCGCCGTGAACGTCGGCTCGGTGGCCTCCGACGGCACGATGCGCAATGTGCGCATCTTCGAGTTTGACAACCAGAACGCCCTGGTGTCCATGACGCATGCTGCCACGGCGCGCTTCGCCGACGACGAGGCCTGGGAGCTCGAGCAGGCCGACCGCACCGAGTTCAACGCCCGCGGGGCCTCCGTCAACCGGGTCGACCGCGTGCGCATCCCGGTGTTTCGCTGGCCCACCAGCATCTCGGCCGAGATGGTCTCGGCCGCCGTGTTGCGTCCCGAGCGCATGAGCACCATCGACCTGTTCCAGTACATCCGGCATCTGCGCGCCAACGCCCAGACCGCCGAGCGCTACGAGATCGAGTTCTGGAAGAAGGTGTTTTATCCCCTGAGCTGCCTGGTGATGGTGATTCTGGCCCTGCCTTTTGCCTACCTGCACTTCCGCAACGAGGGCATCTCCATCTACGTCTTCGGCGGCGTGATGGCCGGCATCAGCTTCTTCTTCCTCAACAACGTGTTCGGCTACATCGGTGAACTGCGGCACTGGATTCCGTGGCTCACCGCGGCCGCTCCGGGAATGATCTACATGGTCATTTCGCTCACGGCCTTCGGCTGGCTGGTCCTCAGGAGATAAGGCGCCATGGCAACAGAAACGCAACGCGGCGTCATCCTCTTTGCGCATGGATCGCGCGACCCGCTCTGGCGCGCCCCCATGGAAGCCGTGGCGTCCCGTGCGGCCGCGCTCGACCCGCAGGCCCGCGTGCGTTGTGCCTACCTCGAGCTGATGGAGCCCGACCT
>DALYHW010000147.1:0-7298 GCA_031970695.1 Hylemonella sp. | reverse complement strand
TGGTGTTGCTGATGAACACGCTGGAGAGCCGGTCGAATGTCAGCTTGCCGTCGGGCTTGGGGTAGCTGATCTGCGGGCACTCCGCGGCGGGCTTGAGACGGGTGTGGTCCGCTTCCTTGCGGTGGATGGTCCACGGCGGCGTCTTGATGCCGATCTTCGGCAGGAACCAGTTCTCGATGCCGGTCATGAGGGCGCCGATGAGGTTGCCCTTCTTGAACCACTGCTTGAAGTTGCGCGATTTGTGCAGTTCCTCGTACAGCCAGCTCTGCGCGAACTTCACCGGGTAGGCATTGAGTTCGTCGTGCTGCCGGCCTCCGGTGACGGCGTCGTAGATCGCTTCCGCGGCCAGCATGCCGCTCTTGATCGCGGCGTGGCTGCCCTTGATGCGGCTGGCGTTCAGGTAGCCGGCGTCGCAGCCGACCAGCGCGCCGCCGGGGAAGATGGTCTTGGGCAGTGACAGCAGGCCACCGGCCGTGATTGCGCGCGCGCCATAACCCAGGCGCTTGCCGCCCTCGATGTGCTTGCGGATGGCCGGGTGGGTTTTCCAGCGCTGCATCTCCTCGAAGGGGCTGAGCCAGGGATTCTGGTAGTCCAGGCCGGTGACGAAGCCCAGCGTGACCTTGTTGCCTTCCAGGTGATAGAGGAAACCACCGCCATACGTGCTGTTGTCCATGGGCCAGCCTGCGGTGTGGACCACCAGACCCGGCTTGGCCTGACCGGCCGGCACTTCCCACAGTTCCTTGATGCCGATGGCGTAGCTCTGCGGGTCCTTGCCCTCGTCGAGCTTGTATTTCGCGATGACCTGCTTGCCCAGGTGGCCGCGGGCGCCTTCGGCGAACACGGTGTACTTGCCGAGCAGCTCCATGCCGAGCTGGAAGCCGTCGTGCGGCTGGCCATCCTTGCCGATGCCCATATTGCCGGTGGCCACGCCCTTGACCGAGCCGTCCTCGTTGTAGAGCACCTCGGCGGCCGTGAAGCCGGGGAAGATTTCGACGCCCAGGCCCTCGGCCTGCTCGCCCAGCCACTTCGTCAGCAGCCCCAGGCTGATGACGTAGCAGCCCTCGTTATGGAAGTTGTCGGGCACGAGGAAGTTGGGCGTGCGCTTGGCGCCGGTCTCGCTCAGGAAGAGCACGTCGTCGCCGGAGACGGGCTGGTTCAGCGGGGCGCCCATCTCCTTCCAGTTGGGGAAGAGTTCGCTCAGGGCGCGCGGGTCCATCACGGCGCCCGACAGGATGTGGGCGCCGGGCTCGCCGCCTTTTTCCAGCACCACGACGGAGACATCCTGGCCTTTTTCGGCAGCCAGCTGCTTGAGGCGGATGGCCGTGGACAGGCCGGCGGGGCCGCCGCCGACGACGACCACGTCGTATTCCATGGCTTCGCGGGGGCCGAACTGGGCAAGGATTTCTTCGTTGGTCATGGCAGCTGCTTTCGTCAGTGGCTGTGTTTCAAGTCGCTTGATAATGCGGGCAGGATCGTAGGCGTTCTGGCCTGCCGGACCTGTCGGATGCGTGACTGATTCTAAATCGGTTCTGGCACAAAATAGAACGGTCGTTCGTTTTTATCGGTTATTTACGGGAAAGGGCCTGCCATGGCTTACAGCATCGATCTCTCCGGCCGCGTGGCCTTCATCACCGGCGCCTCCGGCGGCCTGGGCGCGCAGTTCGCCCGGACCCTCGCGCGCGCCGGTGCCGCGGTGGTGCTGGCGGCCCGCCGCACCGAAAAACTCAAGGAACTGCGTGCGCAGATCGAGAGCGAGGGAGGGGACGCGCACGTGGTGCAGCTGGACGTGACCGATGTCGATTCCATCAAGTCGGCGGTAGCCCATGCGGAGACCGAGGTTGGATCGATCGACATCCTGATCAACAACTCGGGCGTGAGCACCACGCAGCGCCTGGTGGACGTGACCGAGGACGACTATGACTACGTCATGGGCACCAACACGCGGGGAGCCTTCTTCGTGGCCCAGGAGGTGGGCAAGCGCATGCTGGCGCGTGCCAAGGGCGCGGCTCCCGGCACCTACACGGGCGGGCGCATCGTCAACATCGCCTCCATGGCCGGCCTCAAGGTGCTGCCGCAGATTGGCGTCTACTGCATGAGCAAGGCGGCCGTGGTCCACATGACCAAGGCCATGGCCACCGAGTGGGGCAAGTTCGGCATCAACGTCAACGCGCTGTGCCCGGGTTATATCGATACCGAGATCAACCACCACCACTGGCAGACCGAGCAGGGCCAGAAGCTCATCAGCATGCTGCCGCGCAAGCGTGTGGGCCAGCCGGCCGACCTGGACGCCGTGCTCGTGATGCTGTGCGCCAAGGAGAGCCATTTCATCAACGGCGCCGTCATTGCCGCGGACGACGGTTTTGCCGTATGAGGCTGGAACTGCCCCAGCAGAAGAAGCTGGTTCACGAGATCACCATGTCCGTGCGCTGGGGCGACATGGACGTGATGGGTCATGTCAACAACACGGTCTATTTCCGCTACATGGAGTCGGCCCGTATCGAGTGGTTTCGCGCCATCGGCTGCGAGCCGGGGCCCGCAGGCGAGGGGCCGGTGATCCTGAACGCCTTCTGCAACTTCTACAAGCAGCTGGAGTACCCGGCCGAGATCCTGGTCAAAACCTATGTGAGCGACCCCGCGCGGGCGACCTTCGAGACCTGGACCACCATCGAGCGCGTCGACCAGCCGGGCGTGCTCCATGCCGCGGGCGGGGCTACCGTGGTCTGGGTTGATTTTCCCAACCAGAAGTCGACCAACCTGCCGGACCGCGTGCGTCACATCGTGGCGGCCTGATCGCGCCGCGTGCCGGCGGCGACAGCCCCTGCCGCCGTCGGGGTGTTGCCAAATTGCGCGATTGCTCCAACAATGATCTCACCGGGAGCCGGCGCCAGTTCGGCGGCTGCGGCCCGGAAGGGGCACCATGAACCAGCAAGCCATCTCGCTGCGCAAGGCGCGTGCGATCTACACGCTGACACGCGTGATCGGCGGCCTTATCCTCGTACTGACCCTGGTCTACTGCGCGCACGAGTGGAGCGCCGTCCGGTCTCGGGAGCTGCGTCAGATGGATTCGTTGTCGGTGGTCATGAGCCGCGCGCTCGACGCCTTTTTTGCCGACAAGCAGGCGGACCTGGAGTTTCTCGCACAGAGCCTGGCACGCGTGCCCGCGGGTCCAGGCCGGCTTGCCCAGGTGCAGCGACAACTGCGGGAGTTCAAGCGCGACCGCGATGACACGATCCTCGTCGCGCTGGTCGATCCGGGCGGGCAGTTCCAGGCCTCCTCCAAGACCGAGGACCTGCATGACCTGCCCAATATTGCGGACGTGCCGTCCTTCCAGGAGTTTCTGCGGGAGTACCACGAGGGCCAGACCCTTTACCTCGGACGACCGCAGCTGGGAAAGGTCAGTGGCGTCTGGGGCTTCTCCCTGCGCCACGTGATACACGACGCGAGCGGTCGCACCGTGGGGCATCTCAACCATGTGCTTTCCGTCGATTTTCTCAAGTCCTTGTGGGCCACGGCCCCGTCCTTCACCGGCAGTTCGCTGACACTGGGGGTGCTGCGGGACGACGGCTACCTGCTGGGCCGCTATCCCTTGCCGGAGGGATTCGCCTTGTCCGAGGTGTACGGGCGGCCGCGCGGCGGCCCGCTGAATGCCTACCTGGGGTCGCACGACCATCCGCGCGAAGGGATCGTCTCCGGGACCAACCTGATTGGCGGGCAAAGCTACGCGCACGCCTTCCGGCGACTGGAGCGCTTCCCCGTGACCGTCTTTGTTGCGCAGTCGAACCGCGACCTGGTCTTCATCTGGCTGAAGGAAATCTCGCTGCCACTCGTTTTTGGTTTGCTGCTGTTTGTCGGCTCCGCGCTCGGTGCGCGCACCCTGCTGCGAAGCGAAGAGCGATGGGAGCAGGAACGAGAACAGGCCGAAGAAGACTTGCGGCAGAAGGAGGAGCAACAGCGATTCCTGATCGATCGCATGCTCGCCGCACTGGTGGTGCATGACGGGCAGGGCGCCGTGGTGCGCTGCAACGCGGAAGCCAGCCGGGTGCTGGGACTGACACTGGAGCAGATGCAGGGCCGGCAGCTCGTGGATCCCGCCTGGCAGTTCCTGCGGGAAGACGGCAATCCGATGTCGCTGAACGAGTATCCCGCGGCGCGTGTCCTCCTGACCCGCCAGCCCGTCAATGACCTGATCGGCGGGATACGCAAACCCGACGGCCAGCCGGTGACCTGGGTCTATTGCCGGGCGGATCCATGGTTTGACCGGGACGGCACGATCTCGCAAATCGTGGTGACGTTCATCGACATCACGCACATCAAGGCCATGGACCAGGAACTGCGGGACAAGGAAGCGCGTGTGCGTGCCTTGTTCGAGAACAGCCTCGACGCCGTGCTGCTGCTGTCGCCCTCGGGGGCGGTGCACGCGGCCAATCCGGCGGCCTGCAGCCTGTTTCGCATGAAGGAGGACCAGATCCGCGCGGCAGGACGCGGCGGGCTGGTGGACGCCGAGGATCCGTCGTTTGCCGCATTTCTGGGCCGGGCGACGGCCACCGGCCGGGCTTTCGGCGCCTTCACCTGCCGTCGTGGCGACGGCAGCCTGTTCAAGGCGGAAGCCAGCTCGAGCGTCTACACCGACAGCACGGGCCAGGAGTTCACCAGCATGATCGTGCGTGATGTCACGGAACGCCAGAACATCCAGGCGGCGCTGGAGGCCGCGAACAGCCAGATGCTGCGCGTGAACGAGCAGTTGATGGAGATGGCGCACTACGATGCGCTCACGCACCTGCCCAACCGCGCGCTGCTCACCGACCGGATGCAGCAGGCGATTGCGCACAGCGTGCGCAGGAACCGCTCGGTCGCCATCGCATTCCTGGACCTGGACGGATTCAAGGACATCAACGATCAATACGGGCACGACATCGGGGATCGCTTCCTGGTCGAGCTGGGGCTGCACATGAAGGCCGAATTGCGGGAGGGCGACACACTGGCCCGGCTCGGTGGCGACGAGTTCGTCGCGGTCCTGACCGACCTGGGTGATGAGCTCGACTGCGAGCCGATGCTGCGGCGCCTGCTCAAATCGGCGGCGACACCGGTGGTGATCGAAGGGCGGGTCCTGCGCGTGACGGCCAGCGTTGGTGTGACGATCTATCCCAAAGATGGCGCGACGCCCGAGGTGCTGTTGCGCCATGCCGATCAGGCCATGTACATGGCCAAACAGGCCGGCAAGAACCGCTATCACCTGTTCGACGTCGAGAGTGACGCGGCCGTGCGCAACCGGCGCGCCGACCTCCAGCGTGTGGAGCGCGCCCTGCGCAGCGGTGAGTTCGTGCTGTACTACCAGCCCCAGGTCAACATGCGCACCGGCGATGTGGTGGGCGTCGAGGCCCTGGTGCGCTGGCGCCATCCGGAACGCGGGCTGCTGGCGCCCGGCCTTTTCCTTCCGCTGGTCGAGGATGACGATATCGCCATCACCCTGGGTGGCCATGTGCTCGAGCTGGCGGCGCAGCAGCAGATCGATTGGCGTCGCATGGGCCTGAATCTGCGGGTCGGCGTCAACATCTTTGCACGCCAGTTGCAGGACACCCGCTTTGTCGAACACCTGCGCGAACTCATGGAGCGTTTCCCGGAACTCGATCCCGCCTGCCTGGAGCTGGAGGTGGTGGAAACCAGTGCCCTGCTCGATATCGAAGAGGTGTCGCGCCTCATGCGCGCCTGCGCGGAGCTGGGCGTGCACTTTGCGCTGGACGATTTCGGCACCGGCTACTCGTCGCTGACCTATCTCAAGCGGCTGCCGGCCGAACTGCTGAAGATCGACCAGAGTTTCGTGCGCGACATGCTCGATGACCATGACGACCTCACCATCGTCGAGGGCGTGATCGGCCTGGCGCATGCGTTCAGCCGCAAGGTGATCGCCGAGGGGGTGGAGACGGTCGACCATGCCCGTCTGCTGCTGTCGAAAGGGTGCGAGCTGGGACAGGGCTACGGCATCGCACGGCCCATGCCGGCCGAGGAACTGCCGCAATGGATCGCCATCTGGAAGGCCCGCCAGCCCTGGGTCGGCGCCAGTGTGGGGCAGGTGACCCCGCCCTGATCGAACCCACGTCTCCTGACGCAGGTCATGCCATCCCGGTTCCTGCCAACGCACAATAGGCCGCTGTACTGCTGATGCCGCCATGCCCCTGACCAAAGTTCCACCCACCGAACTGCGCCTGGCCGTGGATCCCACGACCCTGGGTTTTGCGGATACCTCCGAGCTGCTGGACCAACCCTTGCCCTGGATCGGGCAGGAGCGGGCCGAACAGGCGGCCCGTTTCGGCCTGCAGATGGACCAGCCCGACTACAACCTCTTTGTCCTGGGCGAGGTGGGGAGCGGGCGCACGACGCTGCTGTGCCAGATGATGCAGTCGGTGGCCGCCACGCGGCCGGTGCCGCCGGACCTGTGTTACCTGCACAACTTCGACGCGCCCGAGCATCCCCGTGCCCTGCGCATGCCGGCCGGCCAGGGGCGACAGCTGCGTGCGCTCATGCAGCAGCTGGTCAAGGCCCTGCAGGCCGAGATCCCCCGGCGTCTGGGGGGCGAGGATTTCCGGGCCGAAAGCGAGCACCTGCAGAAGACCTACAAGACCGAGGAGGCGCGTGCCTACAGCGAGCTCGACGCCTTTGCCGAAGCACGCAACTTTGCGCTGATGCGCGATCAGGGCCACATGGTCTTCACCCTGCGCGACGAGAAGGGCGAGCCCATGACCGAGGGCAAGGTGCTGGCCCTGTCCAAGGAACGGCGCGTCGAGATGGACCAGCTCGAGGAGGAGCTGCGTGGCGAGATCACCCGGTTCCTGGACAAGACACGGGCGATGGAGCGCGTGGTGAACGAAGGCCTGGCCGCATTACGGCGCCAGATCATCAAGCCGCTGCTGGAACACGAGTTGCAGGAGATCCGAAGCGAGTTGCGCAAGCAGATCAAGGACACGGTCAAGCTCGGCAGTTACCTGGACCAGGTGGCGCATGACGTGCTCGAGAACCTGGAGCTGTTCCAGCCCGCTGACGAGGAAGACGGGGAGGAGGGCGTGCGCGCGGCCGCGTTGGCCGAGGTGCTGGCGCGCTACAGCGTGAACCTGGTGGTCGACAACCAGGGGCGCGAGGGGGCACCGGTGATTGTCGAGGACAACCCGCTGTTTCGCACCCTGTTCGGCAGCATCGAATACCAGACGGAAAGCGACATGCTGGTGACGGACTACTCGCGTATCCGTGCTGGCAGCCTGCTCAAGGCGCACGGCGGTTTCCTGATGCTGCATCTGCGCGACCTG
>DALYHW010000146.1:0-7307 GCA_031970695.1 Hylemonella sp. | reverse complement strand
AAGACGATGCCCTATGTCGGCTCCAGGGTCCTGGACTGGCCCTACGTGGAGGGCCTGCGCATGGACGAGGCCATGCATCCGCTGACGCTGCTGGCCTTCGGCATGTACGGTGAAGTGTTACCCCGGCAGAACGGCGCCCCGGTGCGCCTGGTGGTGCCATGGAAATACGGGTTCAAGAGCGGCAAGAGTCTGGTCAAGATCCGCTTCACCGAAAAGCAGCCCATGACCGCCTGGAACGTTGCGGCACCGCAGGAGTACGGTTTTTATTCCAACGTCAATCCCGAGGTGGATCATCCGCGCTGGAGCCAAGCCACCGAGCGTCGTATCGGGGAGGACGGTTTGTTTGCGAAGAAACGCAAGACGCTGATGTTCAACGGCTACGAAGCCCAGGTCGGGCAGCTGTATGCCGGTATGGACCTGAAGAAGTACTACTGACCTTCGCGCGTGGACACCGCCCCGTGGAATCGCAGGCTGGCCGGACGCGCGGCCAAGCCCCTGCTGTTTCTCGCCTGTCTGCTGCCGGCGCTATGGCTGGTGTTCGCCGCCGCGACGGCCCGTCTCGGCGCCAATCCGGCGGAGGCGCTGATCCGCTCCACCGGCGACTGGACGCTGCGCATGCTGTGCCTGGTGCTGGCGGTGACCCCGCTACGCGTGCTGTTGCGCCTGCCTGCGCTGCTGCGGCTGCGGCGCATGCTGGGCTTGTACGTCTACTTCTATGCGGTGCTGCACCTGACGTGCTACGCCATCTTCGACATGGGGCTGGACACGGGCGACATTGCGCGTGACATTGCCAAGCGGCCGTTCATCCTCGTGGGGTTCTGCGCTTTTGTGCTGCTCACGCCGCTGGCGGCAACGTCGTGGAACGGTGCCATCCGCCGGCTGGGTGCAGCGCGCTGGCAGCTGCTGCACCGCTGCGTATACGGCATCGCCGTGCTGGCGATCCTGCATTTCTTCTGGATGCGCGCCGGCAAAAACAATTTCGCCGAGGTGCAACTGTATGCGGCCGTGCTGGCGATCCTGCTCGGCTGGCGGATCTGGTCTGCGTTTTCAGCGCAGCGTGCCCGGCCGGCTGTTGGTGGCCTGGGGGGCGATCGGGGTCTTCGGTAGCTGGTACATGCGGTCATCGAACAAGTCGATGCCGCACTGCAGGTTTTCGATCCAGTCGAAGAACGCCGGGATCGCGGCGCCGGCCAGGGGCGCGCCATGCTGCGGCACCAGCATGGAGATCTCCAGCTTGCGCGCCATGGCCACCCACAGGCGCAGGATCTTGTTCGACACCATGTAGCGCCGATGAAAGCCTTCCATCAGATGCACGTGGGACACGAAATTCGTGACCGGTTTCTGCGCCTGTTGGCCTGACATGAGGGACACGCCGAGGTCGCCGGTAAAGAGGATCTTGCTCACCGGATCGTAGAAGTGGAAGTTGCCTTCCGAGTGCATGAAGTGCGCCGGGATCAGGTGCAGGGCGCTCTTGCCCAGGGGCAGGATGCCGCCGCCGTCGGGCACGCCGATCACGCGGCCCTCGGTCTTGCCGGCCTTGGTGAAATGGGGGACAAATCGTTCCCAGATGCGGGAGATCACGAGCTGGGCGGGGGTCGCCGTCATCCAGCGATCGAGCGAAGCGATGATGTCCGGGTCGGCATGCGATGCGACGATGTAGGACAGGTGCTGCGGCGTGAAAAAGCGTGAACTGGTCAGCAGCAGTTCGTTGAAGGCCAGATTGCCGCCCGGGTCGATGATCGCGCCATGGTCGTTGTCGACGATGAGGAACTGGTTCGCCTGCACGGCGTTGCCATCCTCCTCCACCAGGTCCGTGAACATCAGGCAGGCGTGGTTGGCGTCCCGGTAAAGCTCGATTGACACAGGAAGGGCCTTTCTGACGGAATGGGAAAGGCGTAACTATAGGGAAGCCGGGCCCGCCTGAATTTGATGTGAGTCAAAAATGCCGGCAATCCCCGTGTCAGATCAGTTGCTCGGCGGCAAATGTGTCGCGTGCTGTTTCGCGGCGACGGATCAGGTGGGCTTGACTGCCGTCAACCAGCACCTCGGCCGCGCGGCCGCGGGTGTTGTAGTTGCTGGACATGCTCATGCAATAAGCGCCGGCGGACAGCACCGCGAGCAAATCGCCGGGCTGCACCTGCAGGGTTCGGTCGCGACCGAGCCAGTCGCCGCTCTCGCAGATGGGGCCGACCACGTCCCACACCGTACCTGCGTCGGCACGCGCTGCCAGCGGCACGATCTGGTGATACGCCTCATACATGGCCGGCCGGGGCAGGTCGTTCATCGCGGCGTCCACGATGCAGAAATTCTTCTGCTCTCCCGGCTTCAGGTAGAGCACCTCGGTCAGGCACACCCCCGCATTGCCCACCAGCGAACGACCGGGTTCGATCATCAGCTGGCGGTCGCCAAAGCCCCGCGCATCGAGATTGGCCAGCAGCTTGGCCCAAAGGGCATCGGCCGGTGGGGGCGTATCGCCGTTGTAGTCGATGCCCAGGCCGCCGCCGAAGTCGATGTGGTGCAGCGCGATGCCTGCGGCCTCGATGGCCTGCACCAGATCCAGCACGCGGTCCATGGCGTCGAGGTAAGGCGACTCCTGCGTGATCTGCGAGCCGATATGGCAGTCAATGCCAACCACCTTCAGCCCGGGCAGTGCCGCGGCCCGCTGGTAGGTTGCCAGCGTGCGTTCATGCGCGATGCCGAACTTGTTGCCCTTGAGCCCGGTGGAGATGTAGGGGTGCGTCTTGGCATCGACGTTGGGGTTGACGCGGATGCTCACGGGTGCACGCTTGCCTGCGGCCTGGGCCACTGCGTTGAGCACATCGAGCTCCGACTCGCTCTCGACGTTGAAACAGCCAATGCCGGCGTCCAGCGCGCGTCGCATCTCTGCGGGCGTCTTGCCCACGCCCGAGAAAATCACCTTGGCCGGATCGCCGCCAGCGGCCAGCACGCGCTCGAGTTCGCCGCCGGACACGATGTCAAAACCGCAACCGGCCTGCGCGAACACCTGCAGTACGGCCAGCGAGGAGTTGGCTTTCATCGCGTAGCAGATCTGCGCCTTGCGACCCGCAAAGCCGCGCTGGTAGGCTGCCAGTGCCGACAGCATGGAAGCCTTGGAGTACACGAACAGGGGCGTACCGTACTGGCGCGAAAGATCCGCAAGGCGTACGTTTTCGACAAACAGCTCATCGCCCCGGTAGGCGACGTGGGGTTGACCCGGAAGAGGCTTGGCAGTCATTGGGATGCAGGAGCGGTTGCAGGGGCAGGTGCGTTGACGGGAGCGGCAGCCGGACGGGTCGCCGCGCCGGCCGGCGCAGAGGCGGGCTTGCGCGGCATGGCCGGCCAGAGTGATTGGGGCAGGCTGGCACGGTTGGCAGCGGCCGGCCCGGTAGGCAGGTACAGCGCCCCCGTCTGCCCGCAGCCAGCCACGCCGAGGAACAGGGCGCAGGCCAAGAGAGCAAGACCAGCAAGGACGCGGGGCCTGACTGGATTTCGGCTGGATTCCAACATCACGGAATTGTACTGAGCGACTTAACCGAGCAATGTCTCGTTGTGTATCCGTCACGACGGGTGAGACTTGGCCGGCTGTTCAGCCTGAAATGATCTTTCAGGCCAGCGGTTAGGCGCAAGCTTTGGAAGACGGTTGCCATTCGGTGCGCACTACTGGGCTCCTTGCGCTGAGAAATCCAATTCTTTCGGTGGACTTACGGACATCGGCTTGGTTACAAATTGACTTCCCATGGATTTCCCCTAGTAAATATACGTACGCCGCATCCTATGATCCCGGCGTCGTTGGTTAGCCCGGTTTGTATAAAAAATGTTTGCTGCAACTGCGAAGTTACTCTCCTCTTGGCGTGGGAAGTTCAGCCCTCTTGGTGGCACCCCAGCCGACGAGGCCGCGCGGCTAGATGACATCCGTCAAGCCATGCTCGACTGCCTGGCCCAGATTGGACGCGGGCGCTTCCCTCATGTGGAGCAGCGCATTCTGCTGGCGTCGAACGTGCCCGCGCTTTGGTTCATGCGACCGGAGTTGCTGATGGTGTTGGCTGCTCACGTGGGTGAGCAGGCGGCTCGCGAAGCGATCGACGAGATCAGCGAGATGTTCCGTGATCTCCTGCCTAAAAGCCTGCACGCCAGGCGCGCCGCGCTGCAGCGCTAGTTTCAAGATTCAGAGGCACGTGCCGGCAGACCTGGCGTCGCCGCCTTCGTTTATTTCGTGCATTGGTCAATGCAGACTCGTTGAAGTGCCGCGGACCGCGCCACTGGATTGGCTACTCTCGCACTGAGCCCATCGTCATGGGGTGGGGCGTAGCGCGTGACAGCAAGATCACGATAGCAGCCAGTGTTGTGAATATGCAATGCACTTGCCTGCATAAGGGAACTCCCGAGGCCTATCCCCCGTTTGGGGGATGGTCGGCTGCAGTTTCATCCTGTACTCTTCGCCCCGACAAGAAAAAAATGCCATCAGTTCATGATGGTCATCAGGCGAGGAAAACGAGTGACAGCAGGTTCAAGCGCGCTTGCGGACAGCAAGCCCACAACAGAATACAAGACACAATACCAGGAACCCGCAGCAGATAAGACAGCCGACGCGGCCGGAGAATTTCCGGATCCGTTCGCGTCTTCGACTGCAGCGGCACTGGGCGCGCTTTGCGCCATTGCGCGCCTGCATCATGTGGCTGCCGATCCCGCCACGTTGGCCCATCAGTTAGGGCTGGCTTCCAGCGCACGACTTGACATCAGTGACCTGCTTCATGCCGCCAAACACCTGGGGCTGAAGGCCAAGCGGTCGACCACGACGGCCGAACGTCTGCAGCTCACGCCCTTGCCGGCGCTGGCCATCCTGCGCGCCGAAGACGACTCCCTGCGTGTCGTCATCCTTGCACAATGCGACGGCCAGCGCGTCCTGCTGCAGGACCCGGCTGCCAGCGGCGGCAACGCCCGCCCGACCATCGAGCCACTGGAAGTGTTCGCCAGCCAGTGGACAGGTGAGCTAATCCTCATCACCAGCCGTGCCAGCCTGGCCGGTGAGCTAGCCAAGTTCGACTTCTCCTGGTTCATTCCCAGCCTGGTCAAGCACCGCAAGCTGCTGGGCGAGGCGTTGCTCATCTCCTTCATGCTGCAGCTCTTTGCGCTGGTGAGTCCCTTGTTCTTCCAGGTGGTGATGGACAAGGTGCTGGTGCACAAGGGCCTGACCACACTGGACGTGCTGGTCATCGGATTGCTGTGCATCGTCATCTTCGAAAGCGTGCTCTCGGCCCTGCGCTCCTACGTCTTCAGCCACACCACCAGCCGGATCGACGTGGAGCTGGGTTCGCGCCTGTTCCGCCACCTTATGGCGTTGCCCCTGGCCTACTTCCAGGCACGCCGTGTGGGCGACTCCGTGGCCCGCGTGCGCGAGCTGGAAAACATCCGCAGCTTCCTGACCGGCAATGCGCTTACGGTTGTGTTGGATGTCTTCTTCTCCGTGGTGTTTATCGCCGTCATGCTCTTCTACAGCGTACCGCTTACGCTGATCGTGCTCGTCAGCCTGCCGCTGTATTTCATGCTCAGCCTGCTCGTGGTGCCCGTGTTGCGTCAGCGGCTGGACGTAAAGTTTGCTCGCGGCGCCGAAAACCAGGCCATGCTGGTGGAAACCGTCACCGGCATCCAGACCGTCAAGGCTACCGCGCTCGAGCCGGCCTTCGCCCGCCGCTGGGACAAGCAGCTGGCCGCTTACGTCTCGGCCAGTTTCAAGACGCAGAACCTGGCCAGCGTGGCCAACGAGGGCGTGAACCTCATCGGCAAGCTGGTGAACGCTGCCACGCTCTGGTATGGCGCGCACCTGGTCATGGACAACGAGCTCACCGTGGGCCAGTTTGTTGCCTTCAATATGTTTGCCGGCCGCGTGGCCCAGCCCATCATGCGCATGGCACAGCTGTGGACCAACTTCCAGCAGACCGGCATCTCAGTGGCGCGCCTGGGCGACATCCTCAACACCCGTACCGAAGTACCGCCCACCAGTGCCGCCCAGCTGCCGCCGGTGAAAGGCCGCATCACGCTGGACAACGTGGTCTTCCGCTACCGCCCGGAGGCCGCGCCCGTGCTCAACGGCGTGAGCCTGGAAGTGCGCCCGGGCGAGGTGATTGGCATCGTCGGCCGCTCCGGATCTGGCAAGAGCACGCTGACCAAGCTGGTGCAGCGCCTCTATGTGCCCGAACAGGGCCGGCTGCTGGTGGACGGCATCGACATCAGCCTGATCGACGCCGCGCAACTGCGCCGCCAGGTGGGCGTGGTGCTGCAGGAAAACCTGCTCTTCAACCGCAGCGTGCGCGAGAACATTGCCATCACCGACCCGGCCGCCCCCATCGAAGCCGTCGTGCGCGTAGCGCAGCTGGCCGGCGCGCACGACTTCATCAGCGAGCTGCCCGAAGGCTACGACACCTTGGTGGGCGAGCAGGGCGGCTCCTTGAGTGGTGGCCAGCGCCAGCGCATTGCCATTGCACGCGCCCTGTTCGCCAATCCACGCATCCTCATTTTTGACGAGGCCACCAGTGCGCTGGACTACGAGAGCGAAGCCATCATCCAGCGCAATATGGCCAGCATCTGCCAGGGCCGCACCGTGCTCATCATCGCCCACCGTCTGAGCGCCGTGCGCAACGCGAACCGGATCATCGTGCTGGAGAAAGGCAAGATCGTCGAAGCCGGTCCGCCCGACGCGCTAATTAGCAAACCGCAAGGCCTGTACGCCCACCTGTGGAAGATGCAGGGCGGCCAGGCCGCAACGCCTGCACCTGGGGGGGGCGCATGAACACCCGCACCGAAGCCGCACCGCGCCATCCGTTCATCGAACTGATGGCCCGCTACAAGGCCATCTTCAAGGCTGCCTGGGACCACCGCCACGAACTTGCCGGCCCCAAACGCCTGGCCGACGAAGCCGCCTTCCTGCCCGCGGCCCTGAGCTTGCAAGAGACACCGGTGCACCCCGCGCCGCGCCGCTTCGCCTGGGTCATCATGGCGCTGTTTGTGCTGGCACTCGTCTGGTCCATCTTTGGGCAGGTGGACATCGTGGCCGTGGCGCCGGGGCGCATCATCGTGAGCGACCGCACCAAGGTCATCCAGCCATTGGAAGCCAGCGTGGTCAAGGCCGTGCTGGTGAAAGACGGTGACAAGGTCGAAGCGGGCCAGGTGCTGGTGGAACTGGATCCGACCATGGCCAGCGCCGACAAGGCCAGCGTGCAGGAGCAACTCAAACGCATTGACTCCCTGCAAGACGACATCGACCTGCTCGGCCAGCGCTTGCGCATCATGATCAGACAAGACCGACAGAT
>DALYHW010000145.1:3148-7350 GCA_031970695.1 Hylemonella sp. | reverse complement strand
TCAGCAGGAAGGCCGCCAGCCGCTCTTCCGCGCGCATGCTGCCCAGCAGCAGCATGACGCCGTGCTCGCGCACGATCTCGCGGCTCATGATCTTGTGCACGTGGCGCTGCAGGCTGTTGATTTCCCGTGACAGGTCCTCGATGCGGTCGAAGGGCATGACGCAGACTTCGGCGTCCTCGAGCGCGACGGCGTCGCAGGTGTGGTGGTCGTTGACGATGCCGTCCAGGCCGATGATCTCGCCGGCCATCTGGAAGCCCGTGACCTGGTCGCGGCCGTCTTCCGAGGCGACACAGGTCTTGAAGAAGCCGGTCCGGATGGCGTAAAGCGAGGTGAATTTTTCGCCGTTGCGGAAGAGGGAGGTGCCACGCTTGATTTTCCGGCGGCTGGCCACCACGTCGTCCAGGCGGTCAATCTCTTCGGAGCTCAGGCCCATGGGCATGCACAGCTCTCGCAGATTGCAGTTGGAGCAGGCGACTTTGATCGTTTGCGGGTTCATGCGCTGAATTTTCACATCAGCCACGGCAATCCCTCCTCTGGTAGCTTCGGTTCACACCCCATACCTTACCAGCATTTGATGCATATCAAGGAGATTGTTGCAGATTACCGGCACAGTAAACATCGAGAGAAGGACCTTGCATGAATGCCGTGACCGTTGAGCCCCTGTCGCCAGAACTGCTGCGTCGCCATGACGTGGCGGGCCCCCGGTACACCTCCTATCCCACGGCGGACCGGTTTGTCGAGGCCTTCGGACCGGATGACTACGCCCGCGCGCTGCAGCAGCGCCGTTCGGGGGCTGCTGCGTTGGTATTGCCCCTCTCGCTGTACGTCCATGTGCCGTTCTGCGAATCGCTGTGCTACTACTGCGCCTGCAACAAGATCATCACCAAGCACCATGACCGGGCTGCGGAGTACCTGCGCTACCTGAGTCGCGAGGTCGACCTGCACACGGCCCAGCTGGGCCTGGGCCAGACGGTGACGCAGCTGCACCTGGGCGGGGGCACGCCCACCTTCCTGAGCGATGCCGAGCTGCGCGAGCTCATGGCCATGCTCAAGCGCAGCTTCAACCTGCCGCCGGGCGGTGAGTACTCCATCGAGGTGGACCCTCGGACCATCGATGCGAGCCGGCTCGACACCCTCGCTGAGCTGGGCTTCAACCGCCTGAGCTTTGGCGTACAGGACTTCGACCCCGCAGTGCAGAAAGCGGTGCACCGCGTGCAGCCTGCCGAGCAGGTCTTTGCCCTGGTGCAGGCGGCGCGCGATCGTGGTTTCGAGTCGGTCAACGTCGACCTCATCTATGGTCTACCGCAGCAGACGCCCGAATCCTTCGACCGCACGCTGGCCCAGGTCTGCGAACTGCGTCCCGACCGCATTGCGCTCTACGCCTATGCGCACCTGCCCGAGCGCTTCAAGCCTCAACGGCGCATTGCCAGCGCCGAACTCCCCGGCGCCGCCGCCAAGGTGTCCATGCTGTCGAGCGCGCTTGCGCGCTTCATGGGCGCCGGCTATGTCTACGTCGGCATGGACCATTTCGCGCTGCCCAACGACGCGCTGGCCGTGGCCAAGCGCCAGGGCCGGCTGCACCGGAACTTCCAGGGCTACAGCACGCAGCCCGACTGCGACCTGATCGGACTGGGGGTGTCGTCCATCGGCCGCATCGGTGCGACCTACAGCCAGAATGCCAAGACGCTGGAGGAGTACTACGACGCGATCGACCACGGGCGCTTTGCCGTGGTTCGCGGTCTCGCGCTGTCGCGCGACGACCTTGTGCGCCGCGGCGTCATCATGGCGCTGATGTGTCAGGGACAGGTGCTGTTCGAATCCATCAATCTGGCCTACCTGATCGACTTCAAGAGCTACTTTGCTCCCGAACTGGAGGCCATGCAGGTGCTGGCCGACCAGGGCCTGGTGACGGTGGACGACAGCAGCATCCAGGTCACGGCCACCGGCTGGTTCTTTGTCCGGGCCGTGGCCATGGCCTTCGACCGCTACCTGCAGGCCGACCGCAACCGCGCGCGCTTCTCCAAGATCATCTGAGGCCGGCCGGCGCGCGTCGCCAGCCCGTCTACACTTCGCCCATGCAGACCTCTCTGGCCCTGACGGCCCTGTTCATGGGGCTGGCCGGCGGCCCCCATTGCATAGCCATGTGCGGCGCAGCCTGTGCCGGCATCGGACAGGCCGCGGGCGATCGCCGCAACGAGGCCATGTGGACGTTCCAGCTCGGCCGCGTGATCGGTTACGCGCTGCTGGGTGGGCTGGCTGCGGCGTCAATGCAAGGCCTGGGCTGGCTCACCATCCAGTCCGCCGCCCTGCGGCCAGTCTGGACCATGTTCCATGTCGCTGCGCTGCTGCTGGGGCTGCTGCTGCTGCTGCGTGCGCGCCAGCCGGTCTGGCTGGAGAGCGCGGCACGGCAGCTGTGGAACGGCGCGCGGGCCCTGGCGGCGGGTCGTGGCCGCGGGGCACCCCTGGTGGTGGGTGTGCTCTGGGCCTTGCTGCCCTGTGGCTTGCTCTATTCAGCCCTGCTGGTGGCCGCCATGACTGGCCGTGCCCTGGAGGGCGCGGCGGTGATGGCCCTGTTTGCCCTGGGCACCGCGGTTTCCATGATGGCCGGGCCCTGGCTCTGGCTGCGGCTGCGCGGCACGGGCTCCGGCGACTGGGGCGTGCGCGTGGCGGGGCTGGCGCTGGCGGCCAGTTCGGCCTGGGCGCTCTGGATGGGCCTGGCGCATGACGCCGCGCCGTGGTGTGTCACCCCGGCCGCCTGAGGCGCGCCGGCACCCTTTGCCATAATTCCTGCCATGTCTCGCATCGACAGCCCTCGGGTTTCTTCCACGCATTTCGTTCTGATCCCCACTTACAACGCGGGCGCCAAGGTGCTGGAGACTGTGCGCCAGGCCCTGGCGCAGTGGTCGCCGGTCTGGGTGGTCGTCGATGGCAGCACCGACGGCACCGGAGCGCAACTGCAGGCCATGGCGGCGCACGAACCGGGCCTTCGGGTCATGGTGCTGGCGCGAAACCAGGGCAAGGGGGCGGCCGTGATGCATGGTCTGGCGCAGGCCGAGGCGGCCGGCTTCACGCATGCGCTGACCATGGACTCCGACGGCCAGCACCCTGCGGACCTGATCCCCGCATTCATGGCGGCGTCGCAGCAACAGCCCGCTTGCATGATCCTGGGCAAGCCCGTCTTCGACGCAAGCGCGCCGGCCTTGCGGGTGCAGGGGCGCAAGGTGTCGAATGCCTGGGCCAATCTCGAAACGCTGTGGATGGGTATCGGCGACTCGCTTTACGGGTTCCGGGTCTACCCGGTGGCACCGCTGTTGCGCGTCATGGAACGCCAGCGCTGGATGCGCCGTTTTGATTTCGACATCGAAGCGGCGGTGCGGCTGTGCTGGCGAGGTGTCTGGCCGGTCAACCTGGATGCACCCGTGAAGTACCTCAGGCAGGAGGAGGGCGGCGTTTCCCATTTCAACTACCTGCGCGACAACCTGCTGCTGACCTGGATGCACACGCGGCTGATGCTGGGGTTCGTGGCGCTCCTGCCGATGCTGTTGCTGCGCCGCATGGCGGGACGTCCGGCCTGATCCAGGTCATATTGCACGATTTCCCCTGTCTTGCAGAGGGAAAATCTGATTACAATTTTCAGCTGCATCTGCACAGATTTGGTGCAGATGTGTGTCGCTGTCCGGGGGTCGTGTCGGGCAGAGGGCAATAACAACTTCCCAGGGGCGCTTCTGTCAGACCGAAAGTCCGGATCACCGGGCGGGACGGCTTGACGGACCCGCTCGCGGGAGCCAACACATGTGAGCGGACATGCTGCGTCAGATCATCAAGGATTTCGTCGTTCGACAATTCAATGTCGAGCCTGCCCTGTTTGAAAAATCCGACCTCAAGGTCGCCGACCTGGGGCTCGATTCGCTGGGTGTGGTGGAAATGCTCTTCGAGGTCGAGGACATGTACGGCTTCCAGGTCCATGATCCTGCCCGTTACAGCGAGATGACTTTCGACGCCATGGTGGCGGACATCGAGGCCACCATCCGCGCGGCCCACAATGGCCAGTTGCCGGAGCCGGCATCCCTGCAGGGCAAGGCCTGAGCGGGTCGCGCGAGGTCACCCTCCTTGTTTCATGGATAGTTCCCGCAGCGCCCGCCGTGTTGTGGTCACGGGCATCGGTCTGCTGGTGGTGGTGTACGCCGCCTGGTACCTCGACC
>DALYHW010000145.1:0-3138 GCA_031970695.1 Hylemonella sp. | reverse complement strand
GCTGACCCCGCTGGGTCTGACGCGCGAAGCCAGCTTTGCCCGCATCGCGCAGGGAGAAGGGGCCATCGGCCCGGCCGCCCCCGAGATCACCCGCTGGCTGCCCCAGGCGCTGGCTGCTGGTGTTGACGCCGCATATGCGCAAGGGCTCGACCGCAACGAGCAGGGGCTCGATCGCGCGACACAGTTCGCCCTGCTGGCCAGCCGCGAGGCGCTGGCCGATGCCGGGTCGCAGCAGTGGGACCTGGATGCGGACCGCGTCGGTGTCTTCACCGGCATCGGTCTGGGCGGCGCGACCACGGGCGAGTCCCTCTATGCCCGTTTCTACGAGCAGCTGCAGCAGGCCGGGCGCAATCCCGCGGTGATGCACCCGCTGTCGGTACCGCGTCTCATGCCCAATGCCGGGGCTGCGGCGATCTCGATGGCCAACCAGTTCCGCGGGCCCAGCCACACCTACAGCGTGGCCTGTTCCTCGTCGGCGATGGCCGTGGGGGAGGCCTACCGCACCATCCGCCACGGGTACGCCGATGCGCTCGTGGTCGTGGGGTCCGAGGCGATGAATGTGCCTGGCGTATTCATGGCCTGGAATGCCCTGCGGGTGATGGCCAAACCCTACCCCGGCAACCCCGCGGCCAGCTGCCGGCCCTTCGACAAGGAGCGCTGTGGCTTCGTGCTCGCGGAGGGAGCGGCGGCGCTCGTGCTGGAAACGGCGGAGTCGGCGCTGCGCCGTGGCGCAACCATCTACGGCGAGATCTGCGGCTATGGCAGCAGCAGTGACGCCAAACACCTGACCCTTCCGTCGAGTGAGGGGCAGTACCGCGCCATCCGCATGGCACTGGCCGACGCGGACATGGCGCCGGCCGGTATCGATTACGTCAACGCCCACGGGACAGCCACCGATGCGGGAGACGTGGTCGAGAGCGAGACCATCCGGCAGGTCTTCGGCGACCACGCGGACCGCCTGCCGGTCAGCTCGACCAAGTCCATGCATGGGCACCTGATCGGCGCTGGGGGGGCCACCGAATTTGCAATCAGCCTGCTGGCCATGCAGCGCGGCGTGATTCCGCCGACCGCCTACCTGGACAATCCGGATCCGCGTTGCACGCTGGACCACGTGCCACGGCAGGCTCGCCACGACCAGCGGCTGCGGGCGGTCATGTCGAATTCATTTGCCTTTGGCGGCAGCAACGTCTCACTCGTTGCCCGCCAGTTCGAGTGAGTGCGGCATGGCAAGCGCCTGGCGTCTCCCGGTGGTGAGCGCATGACGGACGCCATCGTCTATCCGATCGAACTCGATGCCGGGGCCGTCTACGGCCTGTTGCCGCATCGCGGTGAGCTGCAGTTGATCCAGGCGCTGACGGTGCTCGACCACGATCACTACCAGGCCCGTGCCCGCTGGTCGGCCGACAGCGCCGTACTGCGTGGCCATTTTCCGGGCATGCCGCTGGTGCCGGGCGTGATGCTGGTCGAGCTGGTGGCGCAGGTGGCAGGGGCCGGCATGCGGGCCGGCTCGCCCTCGGCGCGCCGGCTCGATGGTGAGTATGTTGGCCTGCTGGCAGGCATTCGCAAATGCAGCTTCCGGCGTCCGGTTCTGCCGCAGGAGACGGTCGACGTCACCGTGCACACGCGCCCCATGTCGGAAACCGCCGCGGCCGTGAGCGGGGTGGTCAGCGTGGGCGGCGAGGAAGCGGCCCAGATCGACATCCTGCTCATCAACTCGCCGCGGGCGCTGGTCGAGGAAAGCATCGCTGCCGCGGCGGGCCATCGCGCCTGAGTGCCGCCGCCTGGAGTTCAGGCGCGCCGGAGTTCAGAGCGGAAATAGGCTTCCAGTTCCGCCAGCGCCGGGGCCGTCAATTGTGGCACGGCGATACGCCGGCCGAGCCGGGCCCGGATCACCAGCGGCAATTGCGGCGGCGTGAACAGCCCCCAGTGCTTGCCCAGATAGGGCGTCGAGAACTCGAGGATCACGGCCTGCATAGGTACGCCGCTCTGTTTGGACAGGACGATGCAGGCGCTGCCCAGGGGGCTCAGCGGGAAATCACGTGTGCGGCCTCCCTCGGGGAACAGGATGAAGTGCGCGCCGTCCTGCAGCTCACGGCAGGAGTCGGCCACCATCTGGCGCGGGTCGGCGTTGCTGACATAACCCGCCATGCGCGCACCGACGCCGAACAGCGGATTGTTCAGCAGGCTGGCCTTGAGCACACAGGTCGCGTTCGGCAGACTGGCCAGCAGGATCACGGCGTCAAGCAGCGAGGGATGGTTGGCGATGACGATGAGGGACTCGTCGTGCCCCAGGGTGTCCAGTTCCCGCGTGTCCAGCCGGACCAAGCATACGCCGCGCAACACCGCCAGATAGGCGCGAAAGCCCCATCGGATGAGGCGCCGCGACACCGGCTTGTGCCAGCGCCTCGGGAGCGCCACGTACAGCAGCGCAAACAGCGGGATCGAGTGCAGGCAGATCAGGGCCAGCAGGCCCAGGCCGATACACATGGCAACGACTTCGTACAGTCGCCAGAGCGGATTGCCGGATCGGCGGGGGGTCATGCTGCTACCATTTCGAGACAGACCGCGATTATGACCATGCCCCGTTTTCCCCAATCGCCGGCGCGCGCGCTGAACAAGCTGCTCTGGCAGATCTGGTGGTTGAAGGCGCCGGGCTGCGCCTTGTTCATCTGGCTTTTCTTCGAAGCCTATTTCTTCCTGCTGCGTTTCCCGCATTCCGAGGTGAGTGTCATGCCGCTCACCTGGCTCGATGGCGCCATTCCCATGCAATGGTGGGCCTGGCTGCCCTATCTGTCGCTCTGGTTCTATACCTGTCTGCCACCGGCGCTGCTGCCCAATGTGCGGCAGCTCCTGTATTACGGGCTCGGTGTCGGTGCGGTCTGCCTGGCCGGCCTCCTGTGCTTCTACCTGTGGCCGACGGTGGTGCCCGCGTTCGCGCGGCCGCCCGGTACAGGGCTGGCCTTGCTGGAAGGCGTGGACACCGCGGGCAATGCCTGCCCGTCCCTGCACGTGGCGATTGCCGTGTATTCGGCTCTCTGGCTGCATGCGCAGTTGCGCGGCGTGGGCGCCGGCCGCAACTGGCGGCTGGCGAACTGGACGTGGTGCGTGGCCATCGTCTATTCGACCCTGGCAACCAAG
>DALYHW010000144.1:0-7379 GCA_031970695.1 Hylemonella sp. | reverse complement strand
GGGCCGATGGTGTAGATCACGCCGAGCTTGAGCGGGCCGGATAGGGGGTCCTTGCCGCGCTTGGCGATTTCCTTGATGGCGGCGGCCTGTTCCAGCACGGCCTGCGCCTGACGCACGATCTCCTCACCCAAGGGCGTGACGGTCACCTCGTTGGCGCTGCGCTCGAAGAGCTTGACGTCCAGTTCTTCCTCGATCTTCTTCACCGCCACCGACAGCGTGGGCTGCGAGACGAAGCAGGCCTCGGCCGCACGGCCAAAGTGCTTTTCACGGGCGACGGCAACGATGTATTTGAGTTCGGTGAGCGTCATGATTGAATTGTGACATCCCCAGACGACTTCCGATAGGCATCTTCAGGGTGCCGTGACGCGCAACTGGAGCAGGCGTGGCCGCTGGCTGGCCGGCTCGCTGCTGTAGCTGCCCTGGGGTGCCGTCTGGCCGCTGCGGGCGATCGTGACCCACACGCCAATCGGCGCGTGTACGGTGGTGGCCAGTTCGCTGCGCTGCTGCGTGGGCAGCTCGGCGCCCGGCCGCGCCTCCACCGACGCCGTCTGCATCTCGATCTCCACCGTGGCCGCCTGCTGGCCGCCGGGCCAGCGCGGCCGCAGCACCAGGCTCTGGCCGGCCTGCAGCCAGACCAGGCCCTGCTTGACGCCGGCACCCGACATGGGTCCGGCGGCCTGGACGGCCTGGACCCACTGCAGGGGGATGGATTGCGCGTAACGGATGCGGGCCTCGCGGCCATTGCGCACCTGCACCTGCTGCGGTGGCAGCAGCGGCGCCTGTGGCCGGGTGCTGACCACGTAGCCGGCCGATCCTTCCTCAGTCTGGCGTACCTCCAGCAGCAGGTCGCGTTCGGGGGGCGCCGCGCGCAGCAGCGCCGACGCGCCCAAGGCGACGAGGAAAAGGGAAAGACGGGTGACGCGCTTCATGGTGGCGGCCATTGTTCCATGACCGCGCCGCCGGCGCCACCCGGGGCAGCGCGTCAGCGCTTCATCGGGCAGGTGTTGATGCCCAGCACCGTGTACAGCGGGCACCAGCCCAGCGCGCCGGTGGCCAGCGGGACCACGCCGATCCAGCCCCAGACGCCCACGGTGCCAGTCGCGGCCAGGCCGATCAGCACCAGGCCGGCGATGACACGCAGGGCGCGGTCCACGGTTCCTTCATTCGTCTTCATGCGGTACTCCTTTGTGGTGATGTGAAACACCTGCATTGGACCGCGACGGCGCGCGGCCGTCTGTGACCTCGGTCACACAGCCCGATTCAGGGTGCGGGCGAGGCCGCCGCGCGCAGCGCGGCGCTGTCGAGGATCTGGATGCGCTCGCGCGACAGGGCGACCCAGCCCTCGCGCTCGAAGCGGCGCAGCAGCCGGGTGACCATCTCGCGCACCGTGCCTAGCTCGTCGGCCAGGGCCTGGTGCGTCACGGCCAGGTCCTGGCCATGCCCGAGCAGCGCGCGGGCCAGCCGCTGGTCGAGCTTGTGGAAAGCGATCGCCTCGATCAGGCTGGTGAGGTCGGCCATGCGTTCCGCGAACAGGCCCAGCACGGCGTCGCGAAAAAGCGGGGTTTCCAGCCAGCGGCGAAACAGGTCGGGCGGGATCAGCAGCAATCGCGTGGCGCGCGTGGTCACCCCGCGGGCCGACAGGGGCATGCTGCGAAACAGGCAGGCGCTGGACACCAGGCACAGCTCGCCGGGCACGACCCGGTAGAGCTCGAGGTTGCGGCCCTCGCCCGAACTGCGCGACACCTTGACCTCGCCATCCAGCACCAGCGGAAAACCCTGGCAGGGGGCGTGTTCGTCGAACAGCACGGTACCCGCCGGCACGGTCAGCACCGGCAGGCCCTGGGATACGAGCGCGGGCGTGACCTCGGCCAGCGCGGGGTACAGGGCCAGGACATCGGGGGTCGGAATCATGGGGTCTGGAGCGGCGGTGCCGGAGCGATGGGAAGCATCATGCCAAAATGTTTGCTCCCTTCCGGAGTCCTCTTGTGAGCCTGCTTTTCTCGCCCTACACCCTGCCCTCTCCCGCCGGCGGCCTGACGCTGGCCAACCGCATCGTGATCGCTCCCATGTGCCAGTACTCTGCCGTCAACGGCGAAGCCGCCGACTGGCATCTCGCACACTGGTCCAGCCTGCTCAACAGCGGTGCCGGCCTCCTGACCATCGAGGCCACAGGCGTCACGCCCGACGGCCGCATCACGCCGCACTGCCTGGGACTGTGGGATGACCGCACCGAACGTGCCATGGGCGACACGCTGCAACGGGCACGCAAGAACGCGCCCCCCATGCCGGTGTGCATCCAGCTGGCGCACGCAGGTCGCAAGGGCTCGAGCGCCGCGCCCTGGCAGGGCGGCGGGCTGCTCAAGGCCGACGAAGGCGGCTGGCTGCCATTGGCGCCCTCGGCCCTGCCGCAGCTGCCCGACGAACCCCCACCGGCTGCGATGACCGCTGCCCAGCTGGTCGAGGTCCGCGAGGCCTTTGTCGACGCGGCCCGGCGCGCGCAGCGCATCGGCATCGACGCCATCGAGCTGCATGCCGCGCACGGCTACCTGCTGCACCAGTTCCTCTCGCCGCTGGCCAACCAGCGCACCGACGCCTACGGCGGCAGCCTGGAAAACCGCATGCGTTACGTGCTGGAGATCTTTGCCGCGGTGCGCGCCGTGTTCGACGGTCCGGTGGGCGTGCGCGTCTCCGCCACCGACTGGGTCGAGGGCGGCTGGGACAGCGCGCAGACCCAGGAACTATCACGTCGCCTCAAGGCGCTGGGCTGCAACTTCATGCACGTGTCCACCGCGGGTGTCTCGCCGCTGCAGAAGATTGCACTCGGCCCGTCCTACCAGGTGCCGTATGCGCGCGACGTGAAGCAGGCCTGCGGCCTGCCCACCACGGCCGTGGGCCTGATCACCGAGCCACAGCAGGCCGAGGACATCCTGCAGGCCGGCGATGCCGACCTCGTGGCCATCGCACGCGCCCTGCTCTACAAGCCGCGCTGGCCCTGGGAAGCGGCGGTCGCGCTCAAGGGGGTGGTTCAGGCCAGCGAACAGTACTGGCGCTGCCTGCCGCGCGAGGCCCAGGGCATCTTCGGCAACGTGCGCATCGGCATGCGCTGAAGCCCAGCCGATCTGCCCGTCATCATCAGCGCAGTCGGGCGGAGCCATCGCGACACGTGGCACGTCCGACCGGCGGACAGTGTGCAGCCATTGGAACCTGGTGTCCGTCATTGAGGACATCGGATACCACCCGACGTTGCCCGACGCCGCGACGGTCAAACGCAGTCGCCTGATTCGGAAGTGTCAGGGACGCTGGCGGATCACCAGCACGGGCAGATTCAGCGACTTGATGCGCAGCGCGGCCTGCTCGGCTTCCGCCTGGCGGGTGTAGGGACCGACCCGCACGCGGGTCAGCGGCCCCTTGGGCGAATCGAACACTTCCGCACCCGCCTCCAGCCCCAGTGACTGGACCTGGGCCAGCGCATTCCGCGCGTTGTCCGGCTGGGCGTAGGCGCCCACCTGGACCACCCAGACATGGTGCACGCGTGGGGCCGGCGCGGAGGCCTTGGCCGCGGGAGCCGGGGCAGCTTCTTCGGTGCGTGCGCCCTCCGACACCGCCACCGTTTCGCGGCCCGTATCGCGCGGGGCACGTGCCGGCAGCGCCGCGGGCTCGGGCCGAACGGGGGTCGGCGCACGATCGGCCGCATTGACCATGACGGGCGGCCTGGATTCGGCAGCGGCCTTGGCGTCACCCGCCGCCGCCGTGGCCGGCGCAGTCCGGGTATTGGCAGCGGTCACGGCGGACGCAGGCGCCGCCGGTGCAGCGGCAGCGCTGCTCACGGAAGAAGGCGAGGCCGCAGGGGCCGCAGCCGCGACCGCAGCACTGGCGGCGGGTGCGGGTGTGGCCGGTGTGACCGAGGACACGGACACGGGCGCACTCGCGCCACCCGGCGGGGCCGCCGCCACGCGCGGCGCAATCGGCGTGGGTCGGGTGTCCGTTGCCGGGCCACTGGCCATCGCCGGCGCATCGTGGCTGGCCAGCAGCGCCGGATCGCCCGCGGTTTCCTGGAACCAGTTCACCACGCCCAGCACGCCCGCCAGCAGCGCCACGTTGACGCTGACCAGACCTACCCAGCGACGGTTGTCGGGCGCCTGGGCTGCCAGGATCTCGCAGGCGTCCTTCACCTCGCCGGTGGAACGCAGCGCCGCCGAGATGCGCTCGTTGCAGGAGCGGTAGAACCAGGCATTGGCGTACAGGGCCGGCACCACAAACGCCGCGGTCAGCAGGGCGAGGAAGAGCACCAGGGCGCTGCTGTCGGAGTAGTCGAGGACGACTTTGCCGACGCCGAAGATCAGCAGCGCCAGCCCGAACAGCGCCCCGACATAGGCCAGCGCCCAGCCCCACATCTTGCGGTAGACCAGCCAGTTGAAAGTGCAGCAGTACGCCGGCCAGTGCCAGGTCGCGTTGGCCCGGCCGTTGGCGTCGAAACGCATGAAGTGGCGTAGGTAATAGTCCTGGCCGCGCGGGCCGATGGCGGCGCGGTAAAGCTCGGCGGTGACGCCGGCAGCAAGCAGGGAGGGATCGGAAGTGGCCATCTGGAGATGCCCTGGGGCTGCCGCAAGTCTAATTCACCTTGGCCGCGATGCCATGTGCAATCTGCATCGGATGCTACAAATTTGCAACTAGCGGAGCACGAACGCCCGGCCTCAGGCCTTGAGGTAGTCGGTCCGGCTGCCCAGCCAGCGCGCCACGTGACGCTCGGCCAGGCCAGGGTGACGGTCCAGCATCAGCGGCGCGGCGGTGCGCGCCCAGGCCAGCAGGTGGCTGTCGGTCGTCAGGTCAGCAAAGCGCAGCAGGGCCGCACCCGACTGGCGCGCGCCCAGGAACTCGCCCGGGCCGCGGATGTCCAGATCGCGCCGAGCGATCTCGAAGCCGTCGCTGGTCTCGGCCATGGCCTTGAGGCGTTCGCGCGCCACCTCGCCCAGGCGTGGCGCATCCCCGGTGGAGTACAGCAGGACACAGGCCGAGGCCGCGGCACCGCGCCCGACGCGACCGCGCAGCTGGTGCAACTGCGACAGGCCAAAACGCTCCGCGTGCTCGATCACCATGAGCGTGGCATTGGGCACGTCGACACCCACTTCGATCACCGTGGTGCTGACGAGCACGCCCATCTGCCCGCCCACGAAAAGCGACATCACGGCCTTCTTCTCCGCCACGGGCATGCGCGAGTGCAGCAGGCCCACCAGCACACCCGGCAGGGCGGCGCTCAGCTCGGCGTGGGTCTCGGTGGCGTTGCTCAGGTCCAGGGCCTCGCTCTCCTCAATCAGCGGGCAGACCCAGTAGACCTGCCGCCCCTGCGCCAGCTGGCCGCGGATGCGCTGGATTACCTCGTCTCGCCGCTGCTCGGACACCACCTTGGTCACGATGGGGCTGCGCCCGGGCGGCAACTCGTCAATCGTGGAGACATCAAGGTCGGCGTAGTAGCTCATGGCCAGCGTGCGCGGGATCGGCGTCGCTGTCATCATCAACAGATGTGGCTCCATGGCGAGCCCCCCCTCCCCCGCGCGGGGGAGGGCCAGGGTGGGGGCGAGCACATCGGTGTCGGGCACAGGGTTGGCCTTGCTCCGCAAGGACAACCTCTGTGCGACACCGAAACGGTGCTGCTCGTCGATGATGGCCAGCGCCAGATTCCTGAACTGCACCTGCTCCTGGATCACCGCATGGGTGCCCACCACCAGGCCGGCTTCACCGCTGGCAATGAGCGCCAGCATGGCGGCGCGCTCCTTCTTTTTCTGGCTGCCGGTGAGCCAGGCGACGCGCACGCCCAGCGGCTCCAGCCAGCCAATGAGCTTGCGGAAATGCTGTTCGGCCAGGATCTCGGTCGGCGCCATCAGCGCGCATTGCCAGCCCGCGTCCATGCAGATCGCCGCCGACAGCGCTGCGACCACGGTCTTGCCCGAGCCCACATCCCCCTGCAGCAGGCGGTGCATGGGCTTCGGATTCGTGAGGTCCTGCGCAATCTCGCCGCATACCCGCTGCTGGGCCGCGGTCAGCGCGAAGGGCAGCGCAGCCAGCAGGCGCTCGTGCAGGGAACCCGCACCATCCACCCGTAACACCGGTGCGCGCAAATGTTCGCGCTCACGCCGGGCCTGCAGTTGCGACAGCTGCTGTGCCAGCAGTTCCTCGGCCTTGAGACGCTGCCAGGCCGGGTGCGTGTGGTCCTCCAGCTGCGCCAGCGACACATCGGGCGCAGGATGGTGCAGGAATTCCAGGGACTGCTTCAGCGTCCACAAGGGCTTGAGTTTCAGCGTGGCCGTCACCTCGGACGGCAGCGTCTCGGACAATTCGGCACGCGCCAGCCCGCCGACCACCGCCTTGCGCAGATAGGGCTGGGGCAGGCCCGCCACCGTGGGATAGACCGGTGTCAACGCCGTGGGCAGATCGCCGCCCGCGGTTTTCGTGTGCGGGTGCATCATGGTCCAGCCCAGGAAGCCGCCCCGCAACTCGCCCCGGGCGCGCACGCGCGTGCCCACGGCCAGGGCCTTCTGCTGCGAGGGATAGAAGTTGAAAAAGCGCAGCACGCAGCTGTCGCTCCCGTCATTCACCGTCACCAGCAGCTGGCGGCGCGGGCGGTAGGCCACCTCCTGGGCCGTGACCTCGCCCTCGATCTGTACGGCATCGCCCTCGCGGGCATCGGCCAGCCTGACGATGCGGGTCTCGTCCTCATACCGCAAGGGCAGGTGCAGGGCCAGATCGATGTCACGCCGCAGGCCGAGCTTGTGCAGCGCCTGCTGGGCCGCCGAGGGCTTGGCCGCGGCGCGCGGCGCAGTATCGGACGGAGTGGCAGCTTTCGGGGCACGCGGCATGCGGCTATTGTGCGGCAGCGGCGCGGGTTATCGCCCGGCCCTCCTGCGCCACGACACAAGGCGCTTTAAGCTGCGCAGCTCCGGAAACTGCCCATGAGCTACCACGTCGTCTGGTTCAAGCGTGACCTGCGCCTGCACGATCACGTTGCCTTGCACAACGCCGCGCGGCGCGGACCCGTGCTGTGCCTGTACGTCGTGGAGCCCGAGCTGTGGCGCCAGCCGGACGCAGCACGCCAGCATTACGAGTTCGTGCGTGAGAGCCTGGCCGACCTGCAGCGGGCTTTGCACGCCCGCGGAGGACAGCTGCTGGTGGCCCACGGCGAGATCACCGAGGTGCTGGCCCGCCTTTGGCGCGCCGCCCCGTTTGCCGGCCTGTACAGCCACGAGGAAACAGGCAACGGCTGGAGCTACGCGCGCGACCGTGCCGTGGCCTGCTGGTGCCGCGCACACGGCGTGCCCTGGCTCGAAGTCCCCCAGTTCGGCGTGGTGCGCCCGCTGCGCGACCGCGACGGGATCGCCGCCGGC
>DALYHW010000143.1:0-7498 GCA_031970695.1 Hylemonella sp. | reverse complement strand
CTGGCGGACAATGGACAAACGAGCCCCTACACGACGCAGGCCGCCGTTTCGCAGTTGCTGGCCTGGTCGGAATCGATCATCAGACGCATCGCATGAGCCACCCCCTGATTTCACTGGTTGTTCTGGGTTTCCGCAATTTCGACGTCACGACGCGGGCCTGCCTGGATTCGCTGGTCCCATGGCTGGATGACCCTGAGATCGAGATCCTGGTCATCGATAACGGCTCCCCGGATGATTCCGCGCAAAAGACAGCGCAATGGTGCGCGGACCATCCGCGGTCGCGCTGCCTCTTGAGCGAACAGAATCGCGGCTTTGCGGGCGGCATGAACTGGGGCGTGTCGCAGGCACAGGGGCGCTGGCTGTTGCTCGTGAACAATGACACCGTCTTCCCCGCCGCAGCGCTGGATGCGCTAAAGCGCGTGGTCCACGAGGTTCCGTCGGACGTGGCCATGCTCGGGCCGGTGACCAACGCGGCTGGAAATGGCCAACGGCTGTGGAAGCCCGGTGCCAGTCACGCCGAGTGGCTCGATATCGGTGCCTGGATCAACAGCCATCCGACGCATCAGCTGATGCCTGCCTATCGATGCGATTTTTTCTGTATCGCGATCCGGCGCGACGTGTGGGATGAACTGGGTGGCCTGGACCTTGCCTTTGGTCTGGGCTATTACGAGGATTTCGATTTCAGCCTGCGCCTGGCCAAGGCTGGCTACCGCCAGATGATCACCGAGGACGTGTTCATCCTGCACGTAGGCAGCGCAACTTTTCAGGGCAGCAAATCGGCACGGGACTTGATCAAGCGGAACAAGAAGCTGCTGCAGTCCAAGCATCCGGACGCACGGTTCGAGCATACCCGCCTTGGAAATCTGGCGGTCTTGCAGGCCTATCAGGAGCTGCGCGCGCGAGGTCAATGGACGCCTGAGCTGGAGATGAGGCAGGAATTGCGGTTTGGTGCTTTGGAGGGAGATGCACCCCGGAGTTTGATAAAGAAGTGGTTGTGGAAGCGAAAAATCGATCGATTCCTGTTGAAAGACACAAAGATGCTGCAAGGAGGAGGCCGAGCATGACGGTGGGTGCTACAGATGCGGCCAATAGCCAGGCTGGTGCGGTTACGCGAGGCATTTTCAAGTGGAGCATGCTCTCCTATCTGGCAATCCTGCCGATGGCAGAGACTATTGCATTGCGGAATGTGCTGCTGTTTGTCCTCCTCGTGACGGGGGCAGCATGGGCGGCGAGAGAGCGCAGGTACATGGCGCTGCTCAGAACATTCCCCGCCCCCCTTCTCATCTGGATCGTGTTCCTCGTTCTCTTCCCAATCTGGGCCGTCCAGTCCGAGGTTGCGTTGAGCAATCTGAAGGGACAATGGGGATTGTCGATTGCTTCATGGGCAGTGGGCTTTGCAGGCGTGCTGCTGCTTGGTCGGTTGGGCCTGAGCCTCTGGGATCTGGTCTACGCCAGCGCCTTCCTGGTCGGCCTGCACCTCCTATTGACTCTGTTGGCATGGTCTGGACTTTTCGGCATGCTATCGACGACCGACATGCCATGGGCGGCCATGGGAACGGCGGTGCTCTCTACTTTTCGGGGCGAGACCCCCGGCGGCTGGCATTGGCAGCCCTTCCCTTGGGGGTTCCGGGGATTTGATCCGATGCACGGTAACCTTGGCTACACCGCCTCACAGGCGATCGCACTGCTTGTGGCCTGCTACTTCCTTGCGCAGGGTACCGGCCGGGGTGGGGTAGCCAAAGTAGCCGCAGGTGTTGCTCTGTGTTTTTTCAGCATCGTCGTGGCCAACTCTAGGGGCGCGGTGCTTTACAGCCTTGCGGTGCTCCTGCTCGCAGCGGGGGTCTACATGTGGCGCTTGCGTCAGCCAATGGCGTCTGGGGCCGACAAGCGTATCCCGACGCAGTCGCGTCATGCCCAATGGTCCTTGCTGGTTCTGGGTGTGGCGCTGGTCGCCGTGCTGGCGCAGTCTCTCTACAAGGACAGTCGCTGGCATTCCATGCTTGACAAGGCACGTGCGGGCTTTCTGTTGGATGACCCGGTTGCCTTTCTTTGTGAAGGGCTCAGCCCCCAGGCCAGGGCCAGTTTGCAGGCACGATTGGGCATCCAGGACGAAGCCTATCTGGCCTCTGTGATTGATGGGCTGAATGGCGATGGCGGTCGTGTGATTCTGATGCGTGCCGGTGTTCAGCTGCTGGGCCAGCAGCCGCTCGGGTTGGATGGCTCGCGCCATTCCTACAAGAAAATCATGGAGGAGAAATGCGGACACCGGCCTGCATTCGAGTTTGCACACGCGCATCAGGCTTGGATTGACACGTCGCTGGCCTTGGGATGGGGCGGTGCTTTGCTATACGCCGGGCTGCTGGTTTTTTTCGCGCTGACGGGGTGGCAGGCACTGCGTCAGGAAAACCAGAGACCGTGGGCGTTCGCCTTGTTTTTACTGAGCGCTTTCTGGATATTGCGCGGCTTTGCTGACTCCGTATACAGGGAGCACTATCTGCAAATGCAGGCGCTGCTCCTGGGCTATCTGTACGGCCGGATGAAGCTGGAGGCCAAGGTTCCAGCTTGAAAGCCTGCTTCGGTCAGGTACTCTGGAAGCTGGGGGCGAACCGTCTGTTGTGTCGCACCAGCCATAGCCGCAGCCATTCCTTCAAGCGCCGCTTGAGGGGATTTCTGTAATAGGTGCCGGTTCCTCCGCCTACGCCGCAGATTACAGGCGGAATTGGTAGCAGCACCTGGCCAAGACGGTTGGCGAGGAATACGTCGCGGAAGCACTCCTCTAGGCCATGACCCTCGTCCTTCCTGATCTGGAGATGGGCGTGCTCGAAATATTGGTGGTAGAGGTCACAGCTGGCGATGTAAAAGCGCGTGTCGATGTACGAGAACTCCGTCGGACGCAACGGCGAGAACACGTGCAGGAATACACCCTTGAGCAGCAATCGTCCGTTCCACGTTGCTGCGCATTCCTTGAAATTCGCTACCCAGAGCTTGGACGTGCATTTGGCGAAGCAGCCTGCTTCCGCAATGAGCCTTGAGTGGTTGAGGGCGTAGCGAACAATCTCGCCCTCTCCGTATCCGCGCCCATACTGTCTTACCAGCTCCTGTTTGTTCTCGAAGGGCAGGCATTCGATCGTCGCGCCGGGGAACTGCTCGCTTGCCGCGGCAGAGAAGTCGTGGTTGGAGCCGTCGCAAAGAACGATGGGCAGGGCTGGATCGAGTTTCAGCCATTCCCTGACAGACTCCAGTGCGAGGCGTATCCGCTCTTCGGTGTCCTTGAGGGTCACTCCCGTATCGTGGGCAATCACGCTGGATGTCAGCAGGACAGGGATGCGTCTGTTAGAGGTCATGCACAGGTTTGACGGGTAGTTGCTCGGCCTTCAGATCCGGCCCAGATTTCTGCGCAACCGGCGTCCGGCACGCGATAGCCAGTTGCCGCCTTCTGCGGGCCAGTCCATCTCACGTTCCCAGGCCGACTGATAGATCACGCCTGCGTACAACCGGGCCAGCTGCTCGTCCGTGATTCCGTGGCGGCGATCGCGGTCGAACTGCCACGCATAGTGGTAGACCTTGAACAGCGGCTGGCAAGGCATGAGGGGAATGGCGCCAAACTGCAGCAACGCCTCGCCATACCAGCGCGACTCCAGAGGCGCCTGGACGATGGCGTCCACGAGGGTCATTCCTCGAGGCTTCAGGAATTCCTGCTCCAGGCTTTCCCAGACGGCACGGTGCCACGGCAGCGGAAAAGGACCGAAAGAGTAGGTGCGGCCCTCTCGACCGAAGAGTCCTTGTACCCGGCCTGCCTCCTGACGGAATACATCGATGATTTGGGGCTTGCCCCAAGCGAGTGTGGACTCCAGGTATTCATGCCCTTCGTCCATTACCGTGTAGGGAATGCCGTCGCGCCAGATGAACTCGGATTGCCGAAAGGGCCGGATGAACAGAGCATCGGAATCCAGGCAAAGGTAAGCATCTGCCAGATCGAGCCGCCAGAACTCGGACTTGATGACCTGTTGCGATAGATGTCCAGGCAGTGTCGTGCCAACGTTCCGCGTGGTATAGGGCGTGCGGGCCAGGATGGCCTCGTCTTCGACGATCTCCACTGGCAGGTTTGCCAGATGCTGGCGAAACAGCGCGCTGTCCGATCCCGGTACGGAGATAAAAAACGGGATGCGCTCTTCGTTGTGGCGTGCGATCGATTCCGCCAGCCGTACAACACGGCGCAGGTCCGTGCGATAGCTCTTGCAGTAGAGGGCGAAAGGCGTGCTCATGCCGGGCGTTGCGTCTCAGTTCTTGGTCGCTGAGAGCAGCAACTGCTTGGCCAGCAGGTCACCCAGGCCGAGCGCGGCAAGCAGCCGCTTCTGCCAGCGGCCGGTGTCGGCGCCGATGAGTGTTTCCGTCCGCGATCCGGTGGCCTCGACCATTTCGACCAGACTCTCCCGGGTGAAGAAGCGCAGGTGGGTGCGATCGAGGATCCCCGCGTCGCCGTAGCGGAAGCGGCCGCGAAACGCCAGGTCCATCAGGATGCGGTAGTTCCGGATATTGGGAACGCTGATGATCCAGCGACCTCCCGGCTTGAGCAGCGTGGCCAGCCGATGCATGGTATCCCACGGATTGTTGAGGTGCTCCAGCACGTCCAGGCAGAGGATCAGATCCAGCGAGGCTGGTGGCACATCAGGCAGCCGGCTTTCGATGTCCAGCTGCTCGAACTGGTCGATGGACTGGTTGTCGGGATGTCGTTGCGCATAGGGTTCGACACCTGCAACCCAGCTGCAGTAGCCGGCTCGCTTGAGCCATTCGATGGTATGGCCTTCGGCGCAGCCGATCTCCAGGGCGCGACAGGGAGTTCCCTTGCGCAAACCCAGCAACGGCTCGATTTCCAGACGCGCGTGGGCGAAATAGTCTTCTGGTTTGTCTTTGTACAGGCTCATGAGCGACTCAGCCTCGCCGGTCTTCGTAGGACGTGGCGATCTTCAGAAGGAACTGCAGAGGATTGGTGGCACGGGCCACCATGATGCGCCGCAAGGTGTAGGGGTCGTCGCCACGGTGCACCCGGCCGCGATGCGTGGTTGTGGCTGTGACGTAGCCGGCGTCGCGCGCCATGCGGCTGTGCACCTCGCCGAAACGGCCGTAGGGATAGCAGAAATGCCGGACGTCGCAGTCCAGCACACGCATCAGCTCCTGGCGTGCCTCGGCGATCTGTTTGCGTGCCTCGTCTGTGTCCAGGGTGTTCAGATCGGCGTGGGTGCGCGTATGCGAGCCGATATCCATGCCGGCGTCGCGCCAGACACGCCAGTCGTCCAGACTCATCAATGGTTTTTCTGCGACGACACCGCGGTCCCAGCTGTTGGTGCCGCCGATCATGCTGCTCACGCCATAGCAAGTCGCGGTAAAGCCATGTCGCTTCAGCACAGGCAAGGCGTTGCGCACATTGTTCTGATAGCCGTCGTCGAAGGTGAGCCCGACCACCTTGCCCCGCTTTTCACCGGTGAGATACGGCTCCAGATCGCGCATCGAGACTCCGCGGTAGCCGAGCAGTCGCAGCATCTGCATCTGCCATGCGAAGGATCCTGGCGCGACAATCAGGCCACGCAGCGGCGTGCCGCGCGGCGGCGGCGCGTCGATCTGGTGGTACATAAGAATGGGAACATTCATGTCTGCATCCGGTTCAGGTTGGCATAGTAGCCGCCGGCCGCCAGGAGGCTGGCATGGGTCCCGGTTTCGACGATGCGGCCCTGATCCAGCACGAGAATGCGATCGGCATGTTCGATGGTGCTCAGACGGTGCGCAATAACCAGCGTGGTCCTGTTCTGCATCAGTGTCGCTAGCGCCGCCTGTACCTGACGTTCCGATTCGGTGTCCAGCGCCGAGGTGGCTTCGTCCAGGATCAGGATCGGCGCGTTCTTGAGCAGGGCACGGGCAATCGCGATACGCTGGCGCTGGCCACCCGAAAGTTTTGCCCCATCTTCGCCAATCGGCGTATCCAGGCCGGCAGGCAACTGCTGGATGAAATCCCACGCGTTGGCGGCTTTCGCCGCGGCAATGACGTCTTCTCTCGTGTAGTTGCCGTCGGTGCCAAAGGCAATATTCGCATGGACGGTCGCATTGAACAGCACGATATCCTGACTGACCAGTGCGATGTTGTGCCTCAGGCTGGCCAGAGTCACCTCCGCGATGTTGATGCCGTCGATACGAATCGCGCCCGCGGTTGGGGAGTAGAAGCGTGGGATCAACGCACTGATGGTTGTCTTGCCTCCTCCGGATGCGCCGACCAGAGCGATCGTCTGACCCGAGCCGACGACAAAGCAGACGTCCCTCAGAGCTTCTCGTTCGGAGCCGGGATACCGGAAGCTAACATGGTCGAACTCGATGTCGCCCCGGGCACGCTGGATTACCCGTGTCCCGGGGTCGTGTTCGTCTGGCATGTCCAGCAGCTGGAAGACGCTTTCGCAGGCGGACAGCCCCCGTTGCATGATGGGGTTGATGGCCGTGAGCTGCTTGATTGGCGAGATCATGAGCAGCATGGCTGCAATGAACGAGACAAAGCCTCCGGCCGATGCGCTCGCCTGCCCAGTACTCTGGCTCAACGCCAGAAAGGTGATCGTTGCGACGGCCACCGAGGCGACTATATGGGTGATGGGTGTGAGAGCTGCCGCAGGCACTGCTTCGCGCATCATCGAGCGCCTAAAACGTTCTGTGTCCTGGAAAAAGCGATCACGCTGCTGCGCCTGGCCCTCAAAGATCTTGATCACCTTGTGGGCGTCGGTGGTTTCCTCGATCGTGTGAGACATGGCGCGGATGGCTTCGAAACTGGATCGACTGGCTGCACGTATGCGTCGACTCAGGCTCTTGATGATGACCGCGATCACAGGGCCGATCGTCAGTGTGATCAGCGTGAGCTTCCAGTCCAGATAGAGAAGGTAAAGCAGCAGGGCGATTGCGGTGAGGGACTCCCGCACAGCAGTTACCAGCACGTTGGTCGCAGCCTGGTTTACGTTGTCGGTGTCGTAGATCAGGCGGGAGATCAACTTACCGGCAGACTGCTCATGAAAGGTCTGCGTAGGCATGGTCAGTATCTTGCCGAAGAGCTCGCGGCGCAGGTCAATGATCAGGCGCGTCGAGATCCAAGTCATCAGGTAGCTGGTACAGAAGGACAGGATTCCCCGGGCAATGAACAGCAGCACGATACCCAAGGGAATCAGCCATACCAGCCTGCGATCGGGGGTGTTGAATCCCTTGTCCAGCAGGTACTTCATGATGGCTGGAAATACAGGCTCTGTCGCGGCTGTGCAAATCATGCCCAGCACGGCGAGTGCAAAAATCTTCCAGTAGGGTTTCAGATAACCCAACAGACGAAGATACAAGGCTCGGCTGCTAGGGAAGGCGACCGGCGCTGTCATTGCTGTGCCGTGGAGGAATGACGCTGCGATTGGGGGGCCTTCCATGCCTCCCCCTTCTGCATCTCCAGCGCCTTGACGTAGCGGTAGAAGGTGCCTTCGAAATT
>DALYHW010000142.1:0-7531 GCA_031970695.1 Hylemonella sp. | reverse complement strand
TTGGCGCGGCTGGCGGGGATCGAACCCACGACCCTTGGCTTCGGAGGCCAATACTCTATCCACTGAGCTACAGCCGCGTTGCACTGCAGCACCGGATTGTAGGCGGTTTCTGCTAACGCGACAGTTATAATCAGCGGCTGATTTAGATCAAACCACCATAAATCATCCGAGGACAGGACAAATGAGCGAGCAGCACCAAGAAGCCCACACCGGCCCGATCAAGACACCCAAGCAACTGATGTGGGCTGCCGTCGGGGCCTTTGTGGTTCCGGTTTTCATCATCATCGGCCTGGTGTCGTACGTCACCTCGGGCACCAAGCCGGCTGCCGGCGCCTCCAACATGGAAAAGTCCGTGTCCGAACGCCTGCAGAAGGTCGGCGCCGTCGAGATCCGTGATGCAAACCGCGCGCTCAAGGCTGGCGAGGACGTGTTCAAGGCCCAGTGCGCTGCCTGCCACGCCACCGGCGCCGCCGGCGCTCCCAAGCTGGGTGACAAGGGTGCCTGGGCTGCCCGCATCAAGAACGGCTACGACGCGCTGCTGACCTCTGCCCTCAAGGGCAAGGGTGCCATGGCACCGCAAGGTGGCGGCGACCACAACGACACCGAGATCGGCCGCGCCGTGGTTTACATGGCCAACGCCGCAGGCGCCAAGTTTGCCGAGCCCAAGGCTCCGGAAGCCGCCAAATAAGGCTTTGCTGCCTCCTCGAAAAAAGCCGGTCGTTGACCGGCTTTTTTCATGGCGGGGCGATTCAGGTCCGGTAGGCGTCGCGCAGCTCGCGCTTGAGCACTTTGCCGATGGCGCTGCGCGGCAATTCATCCAGGTACCGCAGATCGCTCAGCCGCTGGGTTTTTCCGACGCGGTCATTGACCCAGTCTTTCAGTTCGGCGGCCGACGGTTCCTGCCCCAGCTTGAGCACCACGAAGGCGACCGGCGTCTCGCCCCATTGCTCGGACGGCATACCGACCACGGCGGCATCGTAGACCGCCGGGTGCTGGCGCAGCACGGCCTCCAGATCGCTGGGGTAGATGTTGAAGCCGCCTGAGATGATCATGTCCTTTCGACGGTCGAACAGAGTCAGGAAGCCCTGGTCGTCGAAACGGCCGATATCCCCGGTGCGGATGAAGCGCTTGCCCTGCGGGTCGAACCATTCGGCCTCGCGAGTCTTCTCCGGCCGGTTGTGGTATCCCTTCATCATGCCCGGCGAGTGTCCCACCACCTCGCCGGCTTCCCCGGCCGCGACCTCCCGGCCGGCTTCGTCGATCAGGCGGATGTCGTGGCCCTGGGCAGGGCGGCCCACGGTATGCAACTTGTCCGGATGCAGATGGGCGTCAAGGATGCAGGTCCCTCCACCCTCGGTCATGCCATAGAACTCCACGAGGCCGCCAGGCCAGCGCTTCAGCACGTCGGCCTTGAGCGTCGCGGAAAACGGCGCGCTGGTACTGAACTTGATGTGACAGCTCGAGAGATCGTACTGGCTGAAGTCGGGCCGCGCCATGATGCGCTGGTACTGCACCGGGACCAGCATGGTGTGGGTGACGCGCTCGCGCGCCGCCAGCGCGAGATAACCGCCGGCGTCGAACTTGGGCATGAGCACGACGGTGCCACCATAGGCCAGTGTCGGGAAGAAGACCACCAGTGTGGTGTTGGAATACAGGGGCGTGGACAACAGGGTCACCGTGTCGGGGCCATAACCGTAGCCCGCGCCGCGACGCACATGGGCCCAGCGCATGCCATGCGGCTGGACAATACCCTTGGGTTCACCGGTTGTTCCGGACGAGTAGATGATGTTGAACGGCCATTGCGGGTCCACCTCGGCGCGCTGCGGCCGGGCAGACGGCGCCGCTAGCCACTGTGTCCACGGCATGCCGGCTTCGCTGTCGTCCAGCGCCACGCGGGGCACCGCCGCCGCGTGGTCGGTGAGCATGGCCGCGACGGCCTCGTCGGTAAAGAGCAGCCGGGCACGGGCATCGTGCAGCATCGCCGCGAGGCTGTCGGCCGTGGCACCCGGCGCCAGTGGCGCCACCACCACGCCAGCGCGCCGCGCGCCGAGATAAGTGACGGCATAGGCCGGCAGCGCAGATGGCGATGACCTCGCCCGCCTGTACGCCATCCCGCTGCAACCCCGCGGCCACACGGTCCATCTGCGCGTCCAGCGCGCCATAGTCCAGGACCTCGTCGCCCTGCACGAACGCGCGCCGTCGCGGCGCCTGTTGCGCATGCAACCGGATCAGGTCGGCAATGGCGGTGAAATCGGAGGCCAGGGCCTCGTGCACGGCATCACTCATGACGCGGTCCTCGCGAGTTCCTGCTCCTGCAGCTCGCGCCACAGAATCTTGCCGGAGCCCGACTTCGGCAGGCTCGGCACAAACTCGACGATGCGCGGGCTCTTGTACGCGGCCATGTGCTCGTGGGCCCATTTGACGATGTCTTCCGGCGTCAGCTGGCCACGCGCGGCGTCCTTCAGCACCACCAGTGCCTTGACCGTTTCCCCGCGCTTGTCGTCATGCGCCGCGATCACGCAGGCCTCGTGGATCGCCGGGTGCTTGTACATCAGGGCCTCGACTTCCGCGGGCCAGACCTTGTAGCCCGAGGCATTGATCATGCGCTTGAGGCGGTCGACCATGAAGAAGTAGCCGTCCTGGTCGACATAGGCGAGGTCGCCCGTGCGCAGGAAACGCCGTCCGTTGATCTCGAGGAAGCTCTCGGCCGTCGCCTGCGGCTGGTTCCAGTAGCCCTGCATCACCTGGGGCGCGCGGACCACGATTTCGCCGGTTTCGCCTGCATCGACTTCCCGGAGGGTCTGCGGATCGATCACCCGCGCATCCACGTCGAAGACCGGGATGCCGAGACACTGCGGCTTGGGTCGCTGCGGAGGGTTGATATGGGTCGCCGCCAGCGTCTCGGACATGCCGTAGCCCTCGACGTAATCCAGCCCGGTCAGGTCCTTGAGCTTCTTGGCGACCGCCTCGGGCATGGCGGCGCCACCACCGCGTATGCCCTGCAGGCTGGACAGGTCATAGTCACCCAGTTGTGGATTCGCGAGGAAATCCACCACCATGGTCGAGATCGCCTGCCAGATGGTCACGCGATGGCGCTCGATGCAGCGGGCGGCCACGTCACGGTCCCAGCGCGTGAGCAGCACGATGGTGGCGCCCGCGTAGAGCGGGCCACTCATGCTGCCGGACATGCCGGTCACATGGAAGAACGGCAGGACTGACAGGTAGACCGCATCCTGCGTACGGTTGAACCACTGGACCCCGCCGACCAGCGTGCTCATGGTGCTGCGGTGGGTGTGCATGCAGCCCTTGGGCTGGCCGGTCGTGCCCGAGGTGTAGGGCATCACGCAAAGATCATCCGGCCCGGCGGTGGCTGGGCCCGGGCGCAAGGCACGCGCCAGCATGTCGACCCAGAGCGTCACACCGGGCGCAACGATGGGCTCGCGCGGCGCTGCCACGACGGGTGGCAATGGCAGGTCGGTCTCTTGGTGCAGGTAGTCGCTGTAGGCCGCGACCAGCAGCTGCTGCAGGCCGGAGGACCCGCGCTCGCGCAGCAAGGGGGCGATCTGCGGGTACAGGTCCTGCGCCACCAGGGCCGTGCTCGCGCCGCTGTCGGCCACGTAGTGACGCAACTCCTCGGTGCGGTTCATCGGATTGATTGGCACGACCACGGCGTTCGCCCGCAGAATGCCGTAATAGGCCAGCACCCACTGCGGGCTGTTCTGCATGTAGAGCAGTACGCGGTCACCCGGCTTCACCCCGCACGCCTGCTGCAGCCATCCCGCCAGGCGCTCGCATTCCTCGCGGAAGGTGGCGTAGCTCAGGGGCGAGTCGTAGTAGACGATGAAGGGTTTGTCGGGATAGCGGGTGGCGGAGACCTCGACGTTGTACCAGAGGCCGGTTTGCGGCAAGGTCAGGTGCTGCGGCAGGCCGACCGGCCAGTGGGCGAGGTGGCGTGAGGGGTATTCGGACATGACGAAAGTCTCAGACGATACAGCTGCCGCCGTCGACAGCCAGGTATTGCCCGGTGATGTGGCGCGAGGCCTCGCTCGCAAGGAAGACGACCGAGCCCTTCAGGTCCTCCTCGCCGCCGATGCGGTGCAAGGGGGCCCGTGCGATGACCGCGTCCTGCACCTGCTCCAGCAGCCCGGCCGACATCTTGGACGGGAAGAAACCGGGGCAGATCGCGTTGACGTTGATGTTGTAGCGCCCCCATTCGGCCGCCAGGGTACGGGTGAAGTTGATCACTGCAGCCTTGGAGGTGTTGTAGGCGATCGTGTGCACGCCTGGCGCCGTGCCCTTGAGTCCGGCGACGGAGGCGATGTTGATGATCTTGCCCTGCTGGCGGGGGATCATGCTGCGCCGGCCCACTTCGCGCGACAGGAAGAAGGTGGCATTGACGTTGAGGTTCATCACCTTGTGCCAGGCGGCATCGGGATAGTCCTCGGCGGGTGCGCCCCAGGTCGCCCCGGCGTTGTTGACCAGTATGTCGATCTGCCCGTAGCGCTGCAAGACCTGGTCTACCAGCGGGGCGATGCACTCCGGCTGCTGCAGGTCCGTGGCCAGGGTGCAGGCATCCACACCCTGCGCCAGCAGGTGCTCGCGGGCCTGCTCGAGTTCGTCGATCTTGCGGGCGGTGAGCGCCACCGCGCAGCCCATCTCGCCCAGCGCCTCGGCCATCTGCAGGCCCAGCCCACGCGAGCCACCGGTGATCAGGGCCACCCGGCCATCGAGCTTGAACAGATCCCGTACACCCATGCCGTTTCCTCCTGGGCCGCCATGTCGTGACGACCTCGTGCGCCATGTCATGCGCCGGGGGATTATCAGACAGCCGGCGGCGCTGCGCTGTCGCGCTGTGGACTGGTCACGTAGCCATACCGCCGGGTCAACTCGTCGCGCAGCACCTCGACGGGCGTCCAGCGACCTGCATCGACCTGCTCCGCAAGACGGGTCATGTCCTGGCTGTGCACGAGGCCGAAACCAACCGTGGTCTGGAGGTAGACCCGGCCTTCCTCATCCATCTCGCAGCGCAGCACATCTACGGACTGTCCCGTGTGCGACCGGACCGCACCATCGGGCTCGATGCGCCAGACCCACGGGGTGGCCTCGAGCTCGACATAGACCCGCTGCGGCCCGTTCTGGAAATACCAGCGCCCCTGCCCGTCACTGGCGTAGTTGCGGCCTATGAAGGCGATCAGCTTCTCGTGCTGAAGCAGCGACCCTTTGGCGCCTGGACGGCCACTGGCGAACGCACCACAGGCCTGGGCGCGGTCGTCGCGCATATACCAGTTGCCCCGGGCGTCGAGACCCAGCCAGCCGTAACAGGCTGGGACCCTGGGCCACTTGGCCATCGCCTGCAGGACGATGTCATCCATGGGCCGACTCCTTCACCCCGGCGGCGTGCAACAGCCAGCGCCCGATGGCCTCCGGCATCGGTCGCACATGCCCTGGCCAAGCACCTCCGGCAAAGCCGACGTGCCCGCCGTGCGCCGGTTGCCACAGGGTCACGTGCGGCCCCACCTCGTCCGGCCTGGGCAGGCTGGCAGCCGGCACGAAGGGATCGTTGCGGGCGTTGAGCGCCAGGGCCGGAATCCGGATACGGTGCAGGTGCGGCTTGGCCGATGCACGTGCCCAGTAGTCCTTTGTGTCACGGAACCCATGCAGCGGCGCGGTGAAGATGTTGTCGAACTCGTAGAGATCCCGCGCACGCTGCATGGCAAGCGCATCGAACAGGCCGGGATGCTGGCGCAGCTTGGCGTAGGCCTTGGCCTTCATGGTCTTGAGGAACATGCGGGTGTACACCTGCCGGTTGAACCCCCGCCCGATCGCGTGCCCCCCCGCGGCCAGGTCCAGCGGCGAACACACGCTCGCCACTGCGTCCACCACGGACGCAGATGCGGCGCCGAGTTCACCAGCCCATCGCATCAATGCGTTGCCACCCAGGGAAACACCGACGGCGACGATGGGGCCAGCATGCTGCTGCCGCAAGCGGCGCAGCATCCAGTCGATTTCCTCGTAATCACCCGAGTGATAGGCCCGCGGCGCACGGTTGAGTTCACCGCCGCAACCGCGGAAATGCGGCACCACATATCGCAGGCCATGCGCGCGCGCAAAGTCGGCGAAGGCCTGCGCATAGTGGCTCTGCGACGAGCCTTCAAGGCCGTGGAACAGGACGAGGAGCGTGGGACAGTCGGGGCCCTGCAACCAGTCGACGTCGACGAAATCACCATCCGGTGTGGTCCAGCGTTCGCGCGTAAAACGCGGTGGTGGCCCCTGCACCCGACGGGCGTAGAGCGCGGGCCAGATGGTCTGGAGGTTGCCACCGGGCAACCAGAGCGGGGCGGTGTAGTTCATTTGGAACGGCGTGCGACTGGGATTTTGCGCCAGCTGGCTCGGCCTTGCCCGTGCGGGCCAAAAGCAAAGGCCCCGCGCATTGCTGCCGGGGCCATGCAGGAGCCGGTCACCCGGCAGGCGCGAGCCGAATTACTTCTTCTTGAGGTACTTGCGCAGGGCGGCAATCTCGGCTGCCGCGATGGCGAGCTCGGATTGGGCCTTGGCCAGATCCAGATCGCTCTTGGCGTTCTTGATCGCCTCTTCGGCGGCCTGGCGGGCTTCGTTGGCCTTCTCCTCGTCCAGGTCCTTGCCGCGCACAGCGGTATCGGACAGGACGGTGACGCAGTCGGGCTGCACTTCGAGCAGGCCGCCGGCAACGAAGACAAACTCTTCCTTGCCGTCAGCCATTTCGATGCGCACCGAGCCCGGCTTGATGCGCGTGATCAGCGGAGTGTGACGCGGATAGATGCCGAGTTCGCCGGCTTCGCCGGGCAGTGCGACAAAACGCGCTTCGCCCGAGAAGATGGATTCTTCGGCACTGACCACATCAACGTGGATCGTGTTCATAGTAACGCTCCGTAGTCGCGCTGATTAGAGCTTCTTGGCTTTTTCGAACACGTCGTCGATGGTACCGACCATGTAGAAGGCCTGCTCCGGCAGGTGGTCGCACTCGCCGTTGACGATCATCTTGAAGCCGCGGATGGTCTCCTTCAGCGGCACGTACTTGCCCGGCGTGCCGGTGAACACCTCGGCGACGTGGAACGGCTGCGACAGGAAGCGCTGGATCTTGCGGGCGCGGGCCACGGCCAGCTTGTCTTCCGGCGACAGTTCGTCCATGCCCAGAATCGCGATGATGTCGCGCAGTTCCTTGTAGCGCTGCAGGGTACCCTGCACCGAGCGTGCCACGGTGTAGTGCTCCTCGCCCACGACCTGCGGGTCGAGCTGACGGCTGGTGGAGTCCAGCGGGTCCACGGCGGGGTAGATACCCAGGGCGGCGATGTCACGCGACAGCACCACGGTGGAATCCAGGTGGGCGAAGGTCGTGGCGGGCGAGGGGTCGGTCAGGTCGTCAGCGGGCACGTACACGGCCTGGATGGACGTGATGGAGCCAACCTTGGTCGACGTGATGCGCTCCTGCAGGCGACCCATTTCCTCGGCCAGCGTAGGCTGGTAGCCCACGGCGGAAGGCATACGTCCCAGC
>DALYHW010000141.1:0-7541 GCA_031970695.1 Hylemonella sp. | reverse complement strand
CATTCCTGGAGGTGCTCGAGGGCAAGACCCTGCCGGCCTTCGAGATCCTGGGCAGGCGCGCCCAAGGGTGATTTCCAATTTTCAAACTAGACAGGACGACATCATGGCTTTCGCTTCCCTCCGTCAGGTACTCGACCACGCCGCCGAACACGGCTACGGCGTGCCCGCCTTCAACGTCAACAATCTCGAGCAGGTGCTGGCCATCATGGAGGCCGCCCAGGCCTCCGACAGCCCCGTGATCCTGCAGGCTTCGGCCGGCGCGCGCAAGTATGCGGGCGAGGCCTACCTGCGCCACATGATGCTGGCCGCGGTCGAGACGCATCCGGACATTCCGGTGGTGGTGCACCAGGACCACGGCGCTTCGCCGTCGGTGTGCCAGCAGTCGATCCGCTCGGGTTTCACCAGCGTGATGATGGACGGCTCGCTGATGGAAGACGCCAAGACCCCGGCATCCTACGAGTACAACGTGCAGGTCACGCGCCGCGTCTGCGAGATGGCGCACCCCGTGGGCGTCTCGGTGGAAGGTGAGCTCGGCTGCCTGGGTTCGCTGGAGACCGGCGAGGCGGGCGAGGAGGATGGTGTGGGTGCCGAGGGCAAGCTCACGCACGACATGATGCTGACCGATCCGGTGCAGGCCAAGGACTTCGTTGCCAAGACCAGCGTCGACGCGCTGGCCATCGCCATTGGCACCAGCCACGGCGCATACAAGTTCACGCGCAAGCCCACAGGGGACATTCTGGCGATCGACCGCATCGCGGCCATCCATGCCCAGATTCCCAACACGCATCTGGTGATGCACGGGTCCTCCAGCGTGCCGCAGGAGTGGCTGGCCATCATCCGCCAGTACGGTGGCGACATCAAGGAAACCTACGGCGTGCCGGTCGAGGAGATCCAGCGCGGCATCAAGAACGGTGTGCGCAAGGTCAACATCGACACTGACATCCGCCTGGCGATGACCGGCGCCATGCGCGAGGTGTTTGCCAAGCAGCCCAGCGAATTCGATCCGCGCAAGGCCATGGCGGCCGCCAAGAAGGCCGCGGCCGGCGTGTGCAAGCTGCGCTTCGAGGCCTTCGGCTGTGCGGGCATGGCCTCGAAGATCAAGGTCATTCCCCTGGAAGCCATGGCATCGCGCTACGGCAAGTAAGCGTTTTTCAACCTGTCAGTTTGAACAAGAGGAGACTATGAAACTGATCGCTTTCGCCCTGGCCGCTGCGGCACTGGCGTCCACCCCCGCGTTTGCCAGCAAGGAGCTGGCCCAGAAGAATGCCTGCATGGGCTGTCATGCGACCGATCGCAAGCTGGTGGGGCCGGCATTCCAGGAGGTGGCCAAGAAGTACCAGGGTCAAAAAGACGCGCAGGCCAACCTTGCCACCAGCATCAAGAAGGGCGGGTCCGGCAAGTGGGGCCCGATTCCGATGCCTGCGCAGGCTGCCCTGAGTGACGGCGACGCCCAGGTGCTGGCGAGCTGGGTCATGAACGGCGCCAAGTAGGCGCAACAACGACCAGGACGCCTGGGGCGTCCCGGACAGATTCTTCATTGGGTTGGGGGCGGCCGTCGCAGGTCGCCCCATTTTTTTGACCGGATCAGCCGAACTTTTCCAGCAGGCGGGCCGACTTCTCGACTTCCTCGATGGCCCGGCCTTCGTTTTCGGCGTCGTAGACAGCCTCAATCACGGTGCAGGCCATCATGCGGTAGAAGGCCTTGTCCATGGCCTTGCGGGCTGCAGACATTTGCAGGGCAATGTCTTCGCAGCTGCGGCCGTCGTGAATCATTTCGATGAGGCCGCGGACTTGGCCCTCGATACGGCGCAGGCGGTTGACCACGTCCTTCTGGTGGTCGGCACGGTACATGGAAGCGGGTTTCGTGGTTTCGTCGGCAGACATGGCGGGCTTCTTGGGCATGGTCAGCGCTCAGTTCGGACTAAAGATGCCTTCAGTGTGCCAGATTCCGGCGCCCGGCATCGCCTGTGTCTTCCTGAATACCCTACCCTACAGGGTATAGGGTTCATACCGATGGCCGCAGGGGGCAAGTTGTTGCACGATGATGACAGCCGTATTTACCCTAGGGGGTAGGGCTCTGCAGTTTCTATATATTTCTAGTGAAGGAAGTTCAAGTGAGTTTTGCAAAGCGAATTTTGCGTGCGGTGCCTGTGCTGGCGCTGGTTGTATTGACCACCGGTTGCGGCACGATCAGCACGATCGGCAAGCTGGAGGATGGTGCGGGCGCTGAGGCCAGCCGGATGTGGGACCGCTGGGTTGACGCCGAAGGCGACATTGCCGTGGCAACGACCTGGGAGCGCAAGGTCAAGGCCGGCGTGACCGTGAACGACATCGAGCAGGTGCTGACCCAGATTGCTGCCGAGCGCAACATGAAGGGTGTGGGTGACCTGCCCCTGTCCAAGGAGCTGGAGGCCCGTACCGGCAAGCCGCAGAAGTTCCTGAAGGTCTATTCCTTCTGCACGCCGAGCACGGCCCGCGAGATGGTGGATTTCAGCCCGCACATGGCGGCTTACCTGCCCTGCCGTATCACGGTGGTGGAGAAGGAAGACGGCCTGTGGATGTACACGCTGAACATGGACATGATGGTCAAGATGGGACGCAAGCTGCCGTCCCCCTTGAAAGAGAACGCCTGGAAAGTACGCGACACCATCTGGGAAATGATGGAGCGCGGATCCAAGGGCGAGTTCTGACGACTGCGGCTGCCTAAATATTTTTTACAACGAGGAGACAACGTGAGCAAATCGAACCTTTTCCGCAACACGGCCATCGCCCTGGCCGTGGCCGGCACGCTGCCAGCGGCCATGGCCACCAATGGCTATTTCTCGCACGGCTACGGCATGAAGGCCAAGGGCATGGGCGGTGCTGCGGTGGCGTCGACCGACAACGCCTTTGCGGGCGCAAGCAACCCGGCTACCGCGGCTTGGGCCGGAAACCGAATGGAAGTTGGTATGGATCTGTTCATGCCTGAGCGCGAGATGAGTCGCACCGGTAGTGGCGCTGGCATCAATGCCACGGTGAAGAGTGATGACAATCTGTTCTATGTGCCGGAGTTCGGCTACAACCGAGCGATCAGCGACAGCATGGGTGTGGGCCTGTCGGTCTACGGAAATGGCGGCCTGAATACCAACTATGCAGGCGGTCAGACGGATTGCACGGGCGCAGGCGCCGGTGCTAACAAGAACGCATTGTGCGGCAATGGTCGACTTGGTATTGACATGATGCAGCTGATTGTGGCGCCCACGTTCGCTTACAAGTTCAGCGGAAATCACTCCATCGGTGTGTCTCCGCTGATCGTGCAGCAGCAATTCAAGGCCACGGGGCTGCAGTTCTTCCAGCAGCTGTCCAGCTCCCAGAACAACGTGACCGACAACGGCTACGATACGAGCAATGGCGTGGGCGTCCGTATCGGCTACCTTGGAAAGTTGACGGATTCCGTCAGCGTGGGTGTGGCCTATGCGCCGAAGATCAGCATGTCCAAACTGGAAAAGTACAAAGGCCTGTTTGCTGACGGCGGCAATTTCGATATTCCCGAGAATTACAACATCGGCGCCACCTTCCGTGCCACGCCTGCGGTCTCAGTGTCAGCTGAGTACGGGTTCATCAAGTACAGTGCCGTACCCTCCGTGGGCAATCCGAGCAACAGCTCTGGCCAGCTTGGCACCGCCAACGGACGTGGCTTCGGCTGGGCCGACATCAACATCTACAAACTGGGCATGGAATGGCAGCAGTCCGGCAACATGACCTGGCGCGCGGGTATCAATGTGGGCGACAACCCGGTCCAGAGTCGCGACGTGACGTTCAACATCCTGGCGCCGGGTGTCATCACCACGCACTACACGCTCGGCGGCACCTACACGATGTCCAAGCAGTCTGAAGTGACGTTTGCATACATGTATGCCCCGTCCAACTCGGTCTCCGGGACGTCCCTCTTCACGTCTTTGGGCGTGAACGGTGGCAATGAGACCATCAAGATGTCCCAGCAATCTCTGGGTGTCCAGTACGGCTGGAAGTACTGACAGACTGAGCTGACTCCAAAGTTAACGGGCCGGGCTGTCCCCGGCCCGTTTTTTCTGGGGGCTGACCGCTTTCTGTCCGGACGGTTGCCCGCTGTATCGTAATTCGCTAATCTCCCGCCATGCACAAACACGCCGCCGCCTTGATTTTTTTCCTGGCCTTCGCTGCCCAGGCCCAGGTTCCCCCTGTTTTCCAGGGCGCAGATCTCAAGCAGGGCGAGCAGCTCATTGCAGAGCACAAGTGCGTGGCCTGCCACCAGCAGAAGGTGGGCGGGGACGGCAGCGCCATCTACCGGCCGGCCGGTCGCATCAACACCGCCGGCTACCTGCGCGGGATGGTCGAGCAGTGCAATACCGAGCTCAATCTGGGGCTGTTCCCGGAAGACGTGACGGCCGTGGCCGCGGTGCTCAATCGCGACCACTATCGTTTCACAAGGTAAAAATACTACCCCAGGTATTTAGTCGGGATAAGTGCAAACCCCTAGGGACATAATTCGCACAATCTATATATTCGCGTATGTGAATATTTAGATTGAGCAAATGAAGGACGTTGCAGTGCCGCCATCGGCTGGCCCGGAGGACTTCGAGGCCGCCGCTGAATTGTTCGGGGTGCTGTCGACGCCGATCCGGCTGCGCATCATCGGTGCGCTGTGCGGGGGCGAAAAGAACGTCAGTCAGTTGCTGCAGGAGATCGAGGTTTCACAGCCCAACATGTCGCAACAGCTCAACGTGCTGTACCGCGCAGGGGTGGTGGACAAGCGACGGGACGGAGCGCAGATGCACTACCGCATTGCCGATGAAACGGTGGTGCGGGTCTGCAAGGCGGTCTGTTCCGGGTTGCGCGGGAGTGGACAAGAGAGTGTGTGAGGCCGGTCCGTCAGGGCCGGGCGTCGTGAAGAGATCGCCACGTTGTGGCAACGAAAGCAAGGAGAGTGTGATGCAGGAAGACTTGAGCTCGGGCAGGATCCGCAAGGCGCCCGAGAATTTTCTGACCCAGGACGGGATCAAGACCGTCATCGCCGAGGCCAAGCAAGGCCGACGCAGTTTCATCCGCAATGCATTTGCGGCCGCTGCTGCAGGTGCCGCGGGTACCGCCGCGCTGGCCCAGGGCAACCCGGTCCCCGCCGAGGGTGGTGACCCCAATATCCTGAACCTGCCCGAGCACAGCACGGGTCTGGGTCAGGGCGTGGCCTCCGATGGCGGCTACGGCAAGCCGTCCAAGTTCGAAGTCAACGTGCAGCGCCGCCAGAGCCCGGGTCTGACCCAGACCACGCAGGCTTCGGTGTCCTTCGCGCCGCTGCAGTCGCTGTTCGGCATCATCACGCCCAGCGGCCTGCACTTCGAACGTCACCACCAGGGCTGGTGGGACATCGACCCGTCCAAGCACCGCCTGATGGTCAACGGCATGGTCAAGGCCGCCAAGGTCTTCACCATGGACGAGATCATGCGCCTGCCCTCGGTCTCCCGCATCCACTTCATCGAGTGCGGTGCCAATACCGCCGTCGAGTGGGGCAATGTGGCCGTGCCGACCGTGCAGTACACGCACGGCATGGTGTCCTGCAGCGAGTTCACCGGCGTGCCGCTGATCACCCTGCTGGAGCTGGCCGGCGCCGACCTGAAGAACGGCAAATTCGTGCTGGCCGAGGGGGCTGACGGTTCCTCGATGACCCGCACGATTCCCATGGACCTGATCAAGTCCGGCGAGGTCATCGTGGCCTACGGCCAGAACGGTGAGATGCTGCGCCCCGAGCAAGGCTACCCGCTGCGCCTCGTGGTGCCGGGCGTGCAGGGCGTGAGCTGGGTCAAGTACCTGCGCCGCATCGAAGTGGGCGACATGCCCTATGCGGCCAAGGACGAGGCCGTGCACTACATCGACCTGCAGCCTAATGGCCTGCATCGCCAGTACACCAGCATCCAGGAATGCAAGAGCGTGGTGACCACCCCCTCGGGCGGCCAGGTCCTGCTGGACAAGGGCTTCTACAACATCTCGGGCCTGGCCTGGTCGGGCCGCGGCAAGATCAAGCACGTCGACGTTTCCGTGGACGGTGGCCGCAACTGGCGCCGTGCGCGCCTGGAGACCCCGGTGCTGTCCAAGGCGCTGACGCGCTTCAACATCGACTGGGTGTGGGACGGCAAGCCGGCCATCATCCAGAGCCGTGCGACGGATGACACGGGCTTCGTCCAGCCCACGTACAAGCAGCTGCGTGCCGTGCGCGGCACCCGTTCGATCTATCACAACAATGCCATCCAGTCGTGGCTGGTCCAGGAAAGCGGTGAGGTGAAAAATGTCCAGGTTTCGTAATGCAGTTCTGACGGCCGTCCTCCTGGCGGTGGCCGGTGTCGCAGCTGCCCAGTCGACCAAGTACCCCGGCGTGGGCCGCAATGCCACGCCCAAGGAAGTGGCCGCCTGGGACATCGATGTGCGCCCCGACTTCAAGGGCCTGCCCCCGGGTTCCGGTTCCGTGGCCAAAGGCCAGGACGTGTGGGAGAGCAAGTGCGCGCACTGCCACGGCATCTTCGGTGAATCCGGTGAAGTGTTCAGCCCGCTGGTGGGCGGCACGACGGCCGAGGACATCAAGACCGGCCGCGTGGCCAATCTGCAGCGGACCGACTTCCCGGGCCGTACCACGCTGATGAAGGTCGCCACGGTTTCGACGCTGTGGGACTACATCAACCGTGCCATGCCCTGGACGGCGCCCAAGTCGCTCAAGACCGACGAGGTGTATGCCGTGACCGCCTTCCTGCTGAGCCTGGGTGGCATCGTGCCCGAGGACTTCGTGCTGTCGGACAAGAACATCCGTGATGTCCAGGCCCGCATGCCCAACCGCAACGGCATGACGACCGACCACAACCTGTGGCCCGGCAACGAGTTCAAGCTCGCGAAGAAGGCGGACACCGCCAACGTCGCCTGCATGAAGGACTGCGTACCTGAAGCCAAGGTCGCTTCCTTCCTGCCGGACTACGCCCGTAACGCCCACGGCAACCTGGCCGAGCAGAACCGCCTGGTCGGTGCCCAGCGTGGTGCGGACACCACCCAGCCAGAGCCCAAGGGTGCTGGCGCGGCAGCCGCCGTGGCTGCGACGCCCGTGGCGGCGGCTCCCAAGGCTGAAGCCAAGCCTGCTGCGAAGGCGGAAGCCGGTGCCGGCGGTGACAGCAAGGCCGCCCAGGCACTGCTCTCGAAGTACAGCTGTACGGCTTGCCACGCCATCGACAAGAAACTGGTTGGCCCGGGCTTCCAGGAGATCGCCAAGAAGCATGCTGGCAAGGTGGACTATCTTGCGGGCAAAATCAAGAGCGGTGGTGCCGGTGTCTGGGGTCCGATCCCCATGCCCGCCCAGTCGCTCAGCGAAGCCGAGGCCAAGACCATTGCCACCTGGATCGCGGGCGGCGCGGCCAGGTAAGGGACTAGGTATAAATACCTATTAGGGTATATCCATTTTTTCATTAGCATGGACTTATTCAAGGAGAGACTCATGCAAACTCGTCGCGAGACACTGAAACAAAGCGCTGTGGTGGCTGGCCTGCTGG
>DALYHW010000140.1:0-7543 GCA_031970695.1 Hylemonella sp. | reverse complement strand
CAAAATCCGGTGCCTTAACCAACTTGGCGACTCCCCTACACAGGTTGACAGCCGTGAAACGGCTACCCACCGAAACTATCGCTGGTCGCCCAACCCGCAAGCGGGTGAGCCTCCAGGCTGCAGCACATCCGGGCCTGCATCGTGTCCGGCGCCTTCGGAACACGCATGTCGGGCGGTGCCCACGCATACACGGCACTTCCTGAGCCTGTCATCCTGCCGTCAAGTCCCAGATTGGCGAGCCAGTCCAGGGCCTGCGTCACCCCAGGGCACAGCCGCTGGGCAACAGGCTGCAGGTCGTTGCGGGCCTCTCTGAGAAAAGCCTGCTGGTCTGCAGCAAAGCCTGAGATTGTAGCAGGAATACTGTCGCGTCTCAAGTCGGAGTGCGAAAAAATCGCACGGGTCTCCAGCCCGGCCTCGGGCTTGACCACCAGCACGTGGCGCCGTGGCAGCGCCACCGGGGTGATGGATTCGCCGATGCCCTCGACCCATGCGTTGTGGCCGCGCAGAAAAAACGGGACGTCGGCGCCCAGTTGCAGGCCGATGGCGCACAGCTGCGCCAGGTCCAGGCCGGTCCGCCAGAGGCGGTTGAGCGCCAGCAGCGTCGAGGCCGCGTCGGATGAACCGCCGCCCAGGCCGGCTTGCGCCGGCAGGCACTTGTCGATGGCGATATGGGCGCCGTGGGCCGTGCCCGTGGCCGATTGCAGGGCGCGGGCCGCACGCAGGATCAGGTCATCGGCGGGCAGCGGCGCGCCGAGGTCCTCCCGGCTGAGCTGGCCGTTGTCGCGCCGTTCGAAGTGCAGCGTGTCGGCCCAGTCGATCAGCATGAAGACCGACTGCAGCAGATGGTAGCCATCCGGGCGCCGGCCCGTGATGTGCAGGAACAGGTTGAGTTTGGCCGGGGCGGGGATGTCGTAGATCGACTGCATGCCCCGGATTATCCGTGGCCGGGGCGTCGGCTCAGGGCTGCTCCAGGATCAGACGCAGTTCGGCGGCCGGGGCAGGCAGCACGCGACGGGCCACGAGGCGGCTGTCGTCAAGCTGGGACAGGTCGGCCTGCCAGCCGTCGGCGCTGGCGGGTCGACCCTCCAGCCACTCGAACAGGGCTGTGATTGGAATCGCCGTGCCCGTGGCCTCAGTGGCGAGGGCATCCAGGGAGTCGAAGGTCCGGGTCCGGCCATTGCTCTGCAGCTGCGCGACCCGTGGGGTCCAGCGCAACTTGGCGACCGTGCTGCCCAGCGGCGAGGTCAGCACAAGCTCTCCGGCCTGTGCGTGCCCCATCAGCTCGAAGCCAGCGTAAAAAGAGGTGGGTTCCGGCGTCTCGAGCCGCAGCGCCAGGCGCCCGCGCCAGTAGTGGTCGTGCGACTCGGCGCCCCCGGCAGCCTGCTTACGCTGGGGGGGCTGCGCACAGCCCGCCAGCAGCACGACCAGCGTGCAGAGCAGCACTGCCCTGAGCAGGTGGACCATGGCGATCACGGCTTGGCGCGCAGGCGCTTGAGCGTCTCGAGCAGCGTCTCATTGTTCGCGTTCAGCTGCAGGCCTTCGCGCCAGATGCTGAGCGCCTGCTCGCGCTGCCCCATGCTCCACAGCACCTCGCCCAGATGGGCGGCGATTTCGGCGTCCGGACGGGCGCGGTAGGCCTTCTGCAGCACGCGCAGCGCCTCGGCCTTGTTCCCTTCACGGAATTCGACCCAGCCCAGGCTGTCGGTGATGAAGGGATCATCGGGCGCGAATTCCAGCGCCTTCATGATGAGCTGACGTGCCTCGCCGAGCCGGACATTGCGATCGGCAAAGGAGTAGCCGAGCGCGTTGTAGGCGTGGTGGTATTGCGGTTTCTCGGCCATGATCCGGCGCAGCAGGCGCTCCATCTCGTCGGTGTTGCCCAGCTTCTCGGCCAGCGTGGCCTGGTCATAGATCAGGTCGTAGTCCTTGGGATCGCGCCGGGTGGCCTCCGCCAGCAGTTCGTAGGCCTGCTGATAAAGCTTGTTGTCGCGCAGGAGCTGGACTTCACTCGAGAGCTTGACGCGGGCGTCGGCCGGTGTGCGCTCCGGCAGGTTGCGGATCAGTTCGCGCGCCTCGTTGATCTTGCCCTGCCGCGCCAGGATGCCGGCGCGCCGGCTCTGCGTGCGCACCAGGTCCTGCGGGCTGCTGATCTTGTCGAGCCAGGCTTCCGCCTGCCTGTAGTCCTTGCGCTGCTCCGCAATCTGTGCCAGCGACAAATAGGCTTGTGCCAGCGCGCGGCTGGGCTCATCGATGCCCTGGCTGCCATTGCGCGAGGACGCCAGTTCAAGGAAACGCAGGAGCGAGCGCTCGGCCGGGTCGAGCTGCTGATCCTGAAGTTCGAGGGTGCCGCGGATCAGCCAGGCTTCGGCGTTCTCAGGCTTCTCGGTCGTGACGATGCGGACCTGGGCGCCGGCCTCCGCATAACGCTGTGCGTCGAGCAGCGCGCGGGCATAGGCCAGACGGACCTCGACAAGCGGCCGGCCCTCCAGGTACTTGCGCACGATGGTTTCCGCGCCGGGCTGGTTGGGCGCCATCATGGCCAGCGCGAGCAGCACCGGGCTCTCCGACCGTGGGTCCAGCGCCTGGCCGCGGCGCGCCGCTTCCAGGGCCCCGGCGGTATCGCCGCCTTCCAGCCGCAGGCGTCCCACCGCTCCCCAGGCCGCGCCAGCCGTGGCACTGCTGGCGAGGTGTTCTGTCAGCGCCTGCTCCAGCGCGTCGGCTGATTGTTTCTTGTCGGCTGCGCGCGCGAAATAGCGCGGCAGCAGCGTGATGGTGAGGGCGCGTTCGCGTGCGTCCGCGAGCGCCACCTCGCGCCGCAAGGGTTCGACGGTCTCCCCGAGGCGGTTGAGTGCAATCAGGATCTGCAGGACATAACGGTTGGCGTCACGCGAGCCCGGCTGGGCCTGCTTCCAGGCACGTGCGGCCTGCAGTGCGGAGTCGCCGGCGCGCGATTCCAGCGCGATCTCGATCGCACGCTGGTACAGGCGCGCATCGCCGGTTTTGCGGGCCGCATCGAGCAGCAGCGAAAAACCCGTGCCGGGCTCGCCGCGCTGCACGCTGAACTCGCCCAGCAGCAGCTGGTAGAACAGTTCGCCATTGAGCGCGGACGACGCTGGCGGTGCCGTGGCGGCTTCGGGGCCCTGCGCATGGGCGCCAAGCGCGGCGGCCAGCAGCAAGGGGGCGAGGCGTAGGCGTGAAATCATCGGGTCATAATAATCCAAGCCTGCCTGTCCTTGCCCGCCTGCCGACCATGCCCGAACTCCCGGAAGTCGAAGCCACGCGCCAGAGTTTTGCCGATGGCATTTCCGGCGCGCGCATCGTATCGGCCTGGCTGGGCAAACCGCTGCGCTGGCCGCTGGGGGCGCCGCTAACCCGGTTGAACGGCCGGACCGTGCGCGCGGTGCGCCGGCGCGGCAAATACCTGCTGTTGGATCTGGACCACGGGCTGCTCCTGCTCCACCTGGGCATGTCGGGCAGCCTGAGCTTTGCGGGCGCCCTGCCGCCACGCGGGCCGCACGACCACTTTGAGCTCGTCACGACCCGGGGTCTGCTGCGGCTGAACGACCCGCGCCGTTTTGGTGCTGTGGTCTGGGCCGAGGGGGAGGACGACCCGGTGGCGCGCAAGCTGCTCGGGGAATTGGGCGTCGAGCCCTTGTCGGACGATTTTGAAGTGTCGTCGTTTCATGCCAGCCTGAAGTCCCGCAAGACGGCCATCAAACAAGTGCTGCTGGCCGGGGACGTGGTTGTCGGCGTGGGCAACATCTACGCTTCCGAGGCGCTGTTCCTGGCGGGGATCCGGCCCACGCTGAGCGCAGCGCGCCTGAGCCGACCCCGTGCGCAAAAGCTCCACGCCGCGATCCGCGACGTGCTGGGCCGGGCGCTGGCGGCGGGCGGGACGACGCTGCGCAACTATTCCAATGCGGTCGGCGAGCGCGGCAACTTCCAGTTTGAAGCCCATGTCTATGGCCGCGAGGGGCAGCCATGCCGGGTTTGTGGCACGCCGATCAAGATGATCCGGCAGGGGCAACGGGCGACGTATTTGTGCCCAAACTGCCAGAAAAACTGAGCAAAATCAAGGAACTCGGTGTAGTATTGAAAGCCTTGCCGTAAGTCGGCCAACGAGATACAGGGCTGGGGAGAGATCTTGGCAACTTCATTCAATGAACAGTTTGATCAGCACGGCACGTGGCGGCGCGAGTTCGCCCTGCGTCTGAAACTGCTGGGCGAATGGATGAAAGACCATGATCTCCTCGACGCGGCGGTCGAGGAGCGGCTGCACCGCCTGGAGATGCAGGTCCGTGCCGACAAGGTCATGGTCGCCTTCGTGGCCGAGTTTTCCCGCGGCAAGTCCGAACTGATCAACGCCATCTTTTTCGCGGGCTATGGCCGCCGCATCATGCCGGCCAGCGCGGGGCGCACCACGATGTGCCCCACCGAGATGGGCTACGACGCCGAGGTACCGCCCTGCCTGCGCCTGCTGCCGATCGAGACCCGCCTGCAGCCCCAGTCGCTGATGGAATGGCGCATGGTCCCCGAGAAGTGGACGCGGGTGGACCTGGACGTGAACGATCCCCAGCAGCTGGCCATGGCGCTGGAAAAGGTGTCCGAGACCCGGCGCGTCTCGCTGGAAGAGGCCCGTGCCCTGGGCTTCTGGAGCAGCCAGGTGCCCGGGGACACGCCCCTGGTCGATGCGCAGGGCAAGGTGGAAGTCCCCAAGTGGCGCCACGCGCTCATCAACATCGCCCACCCCCTGCTCAAGCAGGGGCTGGTCATTCTCGACACGCCGGGTCTGAACGCGATCGGTGCCGAGCCCGAGCTGACGGTCAGCCTGGTGCCGCAGGCGCATGCCGTGGTCTTCATCCTGGGCGCGGACACCGGCGTCACCAAGTCCGATCTCGAGATCTGGCGTGAGCATCTCATCACCGAATCCAGCACCTCCGACACGCGCCTGGTTGTACTCAACAAGATCGACTCGCTATGGGACGCGCTGAGCTCGCCAGCCCAGATCCAGATGCAGATCGAGCGCCAGCGCGCCACCACCGCGGAGATCCTCGGTCTGGCGCGCGAGCAGGTGCTGCCCGTTTCGGCCCAGAAAGGCCTGGTGGCCAAGGTCACGGACGACACCAAGCTGTTGCAGGCCAGTTGCCTCCCGGCGCTGGAAGACGCCCTGGCGCAGCGCATCATGGGCCAGCGCCAGCGCATCCTCGGCGCGGCGGTGGCTGTCGGCATTTCCGACCTGCAGGCCGAAGTGGGGCGTGTCATCAATATCCGCCGGCGCGACCTGAACGAGCAGATGCTCGAACTCAAGGGCTTGCAGGGCAAAAACGCCGCGGTGATCAAGCACATGCGACTGAGGATCTCGCAGGAGCAGGGCGACTTTGATGCGGCCGGCGCCAAGATCCACGCCGTGCGTTCGGTGCACCTCAAGCTGCTGCGAGACGTGTTCGCGCTGCTGAGCACCAAGAGCCTGCGCAGCGAGATGAACCAGCTGATGCAGTCATTGCTGCAGACCGGCCTCAAGCTGGGCGTCAAGAAATCCTATGGCGAGACCTTCGACCGTCTGCGCGAGAACCTGCGCCGTGTGCAGTCCCTGATTGGCGAGATCCAGATCATGCTGGGCACCTCGTTCAAGCAGCTCAATGCCGAGCAGGGCTTTTCGCTGCAGCCGCCGGCCGAACCCAACCTGCAGAGCTACATCGACAACCTCGACCAAGTCGAGCGCGGGCACCTGCAGTACCTGGGCCTGGGCAACGCATTCCGCCTGGCGCAGCCGGAGTTCGCGGATCGCCTCGTGCGGGCGCTGGCCACGCGCCTGCGCACCGTGTACCAGGCGGCGCTGGGTGATGTCGAACTCTGGAGCAAGTCTGCTGCCGCACAGCTGGATGCCCAGCTGCGCGAGCGCCGTCGCAACTTCAGCCGCCGGCTGGAGGCGATCGACCGTATCCAGCAGGCTGCCGGGGGGCTGGACGAGCGCATCGCCGAGATCGACAGCCAGTTCAAGTCGCTCGACCAGCTTGATGCCAAGCTGCTGGAACTCACGGCCTACCTGATCCGGGCCCAGGACGTCACCCGGCCCAAGGACACGGTGGCGAGCGAACTCGTGGCCCACTGAGCCTGCGCTCTGCGTGAGTCGTACCGCCGCCGACACGCTCCCGGCTGACTGGTCTGCACGCGTGGTGCAGTGGCAGCGTCGCCATGGGCGCAACGACCTGCCCTGGCAGGCGACGCGCGACCCCTACCATGTCTGGCTGTCGGAAATCATGTTGCAGCAGACCCAGGTGGCCACCGTGCGCGACTATTACGCACGTTTTCTGCAGAGGTTCCCCGACGTCCGCACTCTGGCCGCGGCGCAGGTGGACGATGTGCTGGCCCTGTGGAGTGGGCTTGGTTATTACAGCCGGGCACGCAACCTGCACGCCTGTGCGCAGCAGGTGGTGCGCCTGCACGGCGGCGAGTTTCCCCGCAGCGCTGAACTGCTGCAGACCTTGCCGGGCATCGGCCGCTCGACCGCGGCGGCCGTGGCATCGATATGCTTTGGGGAACGCGTCGCCATCCTCGATGGCAACGTCAAACGGGTGCTGACCCGCGTGCTGGGTTACGCCGCCGATCTGGCCGTTGCCGCTCACGAGCGGGCCCTTTGGGAGCGGGCGACCGACCTGCTGCCGCAGCGTGACCTGGCCCGCACCATGCCGCGTTACACCCAGGGCGTCATGGACCTGGGGGCCACGGTTTGCCTGGCGCGCAAGCCGGCTTGTTCCGCTTGCCCCGTGGCTGACCTGTGTGCAGCGACCCGGGAAGGCCAACCCGAACGCTATCCCGTCAAGACCCGCAAGCTCAAGCGTACTGCGCAATCACTCTGGCTGTTGTGGGCTCATACTCGGGACGGGGCCGTCTGGTTGCGCCAGCGTCCCACGCCGGGCGTCTGGGCAGGCTTGTACAGTCTGGAACTGTTCGACAGCCATGCCGATTTGCTGGCGGTTGTGCCGTTGGCCTACCGGGACCGCCTGCAGGACCTGCCCGCGTTCAAGCATGTGCTCACACACAAGGACCTGCACCTGCATCTGGTGCGGGTGCAGCTGCCGGCAAGCGTGCGGCTGTCAGAAGAGGGCGGCTGGCACACGGCGCAGGCCTGGCCCGGGCTGGGCCTGCCCGCGCCCGTGCGCAAGCTCCTGGCTGCGCCCTAGCCGCCCAGTTCGCGGTGACGGCGCAGCGTCGTCCAGCGCGACGCGAAGCGCCGCGCCAACTCTTCCACCAGATAGACCGACCGGTGCTGGCCACCGGTGCAGCCTATGGCGACCGTGACGTAGCTGCGGTGGTTGTGCGACATGGCATCGAGCCACTGGTTGAGGAAGTGCTCGATGTGGTCCAGCATGCGGCCCGCGTCGGGCTGGGCGCGCAGGAAGGCGGCGACGGCCTCGTCCTTGCCCGTGAGCGGGCGCAGCTCGGGCTCGTAATGTGGGTTGGGCAGCATGCGCACGTCAAACACGTAGTCCGCGTCGACCGGGATGCCGCGCTTGAAGGCGAAGGACTCGAACACCAGCGT
>DALYHW010000139.1:0-7566 GCA_031970695.1 Hylemonella sp. | reverse complement strand
GAGCGCCATCCAGATGGCGGCCGACCGCATCCGCGTGGGCGAGGCCGACGTGATGATCGCCGGCGGCGCCGAGTCCATGAGCCTGGTGCCGATGGGCGGCGTGAAGCCGTCCTTCAACCCCGAGGTCTTCATGCGCGACGAGAACGTGGGCATTGCCTACGGCATGGGCCTCACGGCCGAGAAGGTGGCGCAGCAGTGGAAGGTCACCCGCGAGATGCAGGACGCCTTCGCGCTCGAGTCGCACATGCGCGCCATCAAGGCCCAGAAAGCCGGCGAGTTCACGGCCGAGATCACCCCCATCGAGGTGGTCGAGCGCACGCCCAACCTGGAGACCGGCGAGGTCGTCACGAAAAAGCGGACGGTCAACCTGGATGAAGGTGCCCGCCCGGACACCACCCTGGAGGCACTGGGCAAGCTCAAGCCGGTCTTTGCCGCCCGTGGCAGCGTCACGGCCGGCAACAGCTCGCAAACCAGTGACGGCGCCGGCGCGCTCATCCTGGCCAGCGAGAAAGCGGTCAAGCAGTTCGGTCTCAAGCCGCTGGCGCGCTTCGTGAGCTTCGCCGCGCGCGGCGTGCCGCCCGAGATCATGGGCATCGGCCCGATCGAGGCCATTCCCGCCGCGCTGCGTTACGCCGGCCTCAAGCACGAGGACATCGGCTGGATCGAGCTCAACGAAGCCTTTGCCGCCCAGTCGCTGGCGGTCATCAACAGCCTGGGCCTGGACCCGAGCAAGGTCAACCCCATGGGCGGCGCCATCGCGCTGGGCCACCCGCTCGGGGCGACCGGTGCCATCCGCGCAGCCACCGTCGTGCACGCGCTGCATCGCCACAACCTGAAGTACGGCATGGTGACGATGTGCGTCGGGACGGGGCAGGGCGCCGCCGGCATCTTCGAGCGCGTGTGAAGCCATGAGCGAACCGCAGCTGCGCAGCCTGCCGCTGGACAACGGTGGCGCCCTCGCGTTGCGGGTCTGGGAGCCGGCCGGGGACGCGGTGGCCAGTGTGGTCATCGGCGGCGCCATGGGCGTGCCGCAGTCCTATTACGCGGCGTACGCTGCGTGGCTGGCCGACCACGGCTACCGGGTCTGGACCTTTGACTACCGCGGCCACGGCGAGTCGCGCCCGCACACGCCGGGCCAGACCCTGCGCGGCTACCGGGCCGATCTGCTGGACTGGGTGCGTGACTACGAACTCGTCGTGCGCACGGCGCGTGAGGAACTGGGCCGCCGGCCCTTGTACCTGGTCGGCCACAGCCTCGGCGCGCAGCTGCCCGGCCTGTTCGAGCGGCCGGCGCGCGTCGACGGCATGCTCAGCATTGCCGCCGGCAGCGGCTACTGGCGCGACAACGCGCCCAGGCTGCGGCGGCGGGTCCTGTTCTTCTGGCACGTGATGGTGCCGCTGGCCACCCGGGTCTGCGGCTATTTCCCGGGCAAGCGCCTGCGCATGGTGGGCAACCTGCCCGCCGGGGTGATCCAGCAGTGGCGGCGCTGGTGCATGCATCCGCACTACAGCGGCGCCGAGGGGCCGGACGCACTGGCGCGTTACGCGCAGGTTCGGTTTCCCGTGCTGGCCTGGACCTTCAGCGACGACGAGATGATGACGCTGCGCGGTACGCACAGCCTGCTGGCGCTGTACAGCGCGGCGCCGCGCCAGGTGCACACCTGGCACCCGGTGCACGCGCGGGTGCGGCGCATCGGCCATTTCGGCCTGTTCCGCGACTCGTTTCGCGACTCGTTGTGGCCGCGTACCATTGAGGCTTTGCAGGCCCTGCCGCAGATGTGGCAGCGTCGCGTCCCGCAGACGACTGACGACGAGGGTCGTGCCGCGGAAACTGTGCCCCATGAGCTCACACCCCTTTGACGCTGCCCTGACGCTGCAGGCCCTGGCCCCGGGTCGTTATGCCGGCGCGACCAGTCCCGCTTACTGGAACATGGTGGGGCCCTTCGGTGGCGCGACGGCCGCCACGGTACTGGCGGCCGTGTTGCAGCACCCGGAGCGGCTGGGCGATCCGCTGTCCATCACGGTCAACTATGCCGGCGCGCTGGCGCAGGGGCCGTACGAGGTGCAGATTCACCCGGCGCGCACCAACCGCTCCACCCAGCACTGGACGGCGGCCATCGTGCAGCAGGACGGGCAGGGCGAGGCCGTCATCACGACCACGGCCACGGTCATCACGGCGGCGCGCCGCGAGACCTGGAGCCTGTCCGACCTGCCCATGCCGGCGGTTCCCCGGCCCGACCAGGTCCGCGCGATGCCCTATGGCGATGGCATGGCCTGGCTAGACAATTACGAACTGCGGCCTGTCAGCGGCATCATTCCGCAGACCTGGGATGGGCGCCAGCTCGACCACAGCGTCACCCAGCTGTGGATGCGTGATCATCCGGCACGCCCGCTGGACTTCTGTTCGCTCCTCGCCTTGTCCGACATCTTCTACCCGCGGGTCTGGCTCAAACGGGCCACGCGCGTGCCGGCCGGCACGGTGTCCATCACCACCTACTTCCATGCAGGGGAGCGGGAACTCAAGGCCACGGGCAGCGGTTATGTGCTCGGGCAGGCGCGCGGCCAGGAGTTCCGCAACGGCTTTTTCGATCAATCGGCCCAGCTCTGGAACGAGGCCGGCACGCTGCTGTGCACCTCGCACCAGATCGTTTACTACAAGGAATGACACCATGAGCGAAATCCTCGTGCACACCGAAGACGGCGTGCGCACCGTCAGCTTCAACCGGCTCGAGCGCAAGAACTCCATCACCTCGGCGATGTACGCCGCGATGGCCGAGGCGGTCAGCGGCGCGGCCGAGGACCCGGCCGTGCGGGTGCTGGTATTCCAGGGACACGAGACCGTGTTTTCCGCAGGCAACGACATTGGTGACTTTCTCAACGCACCGCCCGCCGACCAGGACGCGCCAGTCTGGCGCTTCATGCGCGCTCTGGCCGGCTTTCCCAAGCCGGTGATCGCGGCCGTCAGCGGCCCGGCGGTGGGCATCGGCACCACGATGCTGTTCCATTGCGACCTGGTGTTCGCCGGGGACAACGCGGCGTTTTCCATGCCGTTCGTCAACCTGGGCCTGTGTCCGGAGGCGGCCTCCAGCCTGCTGGTGCCGCAGATGCTGGGCTACCACCGCGCCGCCGAGGCGCTGCTGCTGGGCGAACCCTTCATGGCCGAGGCCGCGCTGGAGGCGGGCCTGGTCAACCGCGTGCTGCCGCCGACCGAAGCGAATGGTTATGCCCAGGCACAGGCGCGCAAGCTGGCCGCCAAGCCCCTGTCCTCGCTCGTCGAGACCAAACGACTGATGAAGAAGGCGACGGCGGCGCAGGTCATGGCCACCATGGGCGACGAGGGCGTGAGTTTCGGTCGCATGCTGCGCGAGCCCGCAGCCCGCGAGGCCTTTGGCGCCTTCATGGAAAAACGCAAGCCTGATTTCAGCAAGGTCTGACATCAGCATCCCGCAGGGAGGAATCGCCTGAGAGGGCGAGGTCCCTCCTTCGCTGCAGGCAAAAACGCAAACCGGATTCGAACCCGCCCTGATGAAACCCGTCGTTCCTTTTCCAGCCAGCGGCTTCGAGCCCGAGTTCATCTCTGCGCTGAAGGACATCTTCGAGCGCCAGATCGCCTTCAACCGGGTCCTCGGTCTGGAGATCACGAAGATCGCCCCCGAGGGCGTGACGGCGCACATCGCCATGAAGCCCGAGCTGATCGGCCATTTCGGTCACCAGCGTATCCACGGGGGCGTGATCAGCGCGGGGCTGGACGCCATGGGCGGGCTGGCCATCATGGCGGCCATCGGCGCGCGCCACATGGACGAGCCACCGTTGCAGCGCCTGCACCGTTTTGGCAAGCTCGGCACCATCGACCTGCGGGTCGACTACCTGCGTCCTGGTATTGGTGAGCGTTTCGAGTTGCGCGCAGAGGTCCTGCGCCTGGGCTCGCGTGTGGCCAGCACGCGCATGGAGTTCCTGGGGGCCGACGGCACGCTGCTGTCAGCCGGCGCCGCCGCCTACATCGTGTCCTGAAGCGTTTCAGATGCCGGCCGGCCGGTGCGGCACCTCGCGCGGCTTGCCGTGCTCGTCGATGGCCACATAGGTCAGCGTGGCCTCGGTCACCTTGACGAACTGGCCCTGGGCGCGGAACTGCTCGGCGAACACTTCCACCTTCACCGTCATGGAGGTCCGGCCCACGCGCGTCAGCTTGGAATAGAAGGACAGGATGTCCCCCACGCGCACCGGCTGCTTGAAGATGAATTCGTTAACGGCCACGGTGGCCATGCGTCCGCCGGCGTAGCGCGCCGGGATCACCGAGCCTGCCAGGTCGACCTGGGCCATGACCCAGCCACCGAAGATGTCGCCGTTGGCGTTGCAGTCGGCCGGCATGGGGATGACCTTGAGCACCAGTTCCTCGTCGGACGGGGGCTGGATGGGGCCGGGGGGTGCGTAGCTGGACATGGGTGAAAATCCCTGAATACTGATTGAACGGATTGTCCCTCATGCGCGGCCGTCGCGAATCCATCCTCCCCACGCCTGCGGGCGTCAACCTGCCGGCTGCCCCGCGCTCCGACTGGCCCACCCTCAAGCGCCTGTTCCCCTACCTTTGGGAATACAAGGGGCGCGTGCTGCTGGCGCTGGGTTTCATGATCGGCGCCAAGCTGGCCAATGTGGGTGTGCCGCTGCTGCTCAAGGAACTGGTGGACACCATGGCCCTGGCGGCCAACGACCCGCGCGCGCTGGCCGTGGTGCCTGCGGCCCTGCTGCTGGCCTATGGCGCCCTGCGCCTGTCCACCTCCCTGTTCACCGAACTGCGCGAGCTGGTGTTTGCCAAGGCCACCGAAGGCGCGGTGCGCAGCATCACGCTGCAGGTGTTTCGGCACCTGCACGCCCTGAGCCTGCGTTTTCACCTGGAACGCCAGACCGGCGGCGTGACGCGCGACATCGAGCGCGGCACGCGGGCCATCAACTCGCTGATCTCCTATTCGATCTACAGCATCCTGCCCACGCTGGTGGAGGTGGCCATGGTGCTCACCCTGCTGGCGGTGAAGTTCGACGTCTGGTTTGCGTGGATCACGGTGGCGGCGTTGGTGGCCTACATCGCCTTCACCGTGACGGTGACGGAATGGCGTACCCACCTGCGCCGGCGCATGAACGAACTGGACACCACCGCGCACAGCCGCGCCATCGACTCGCTGCTCAACTACGAGACCGTCAAGTACTTCAACAACGAGGAGTTCGAGGCGCACCGCTACGACGAGAACCTCGAGAAGTACCGCCGCGCCGCCATTCGCAGCCAGGCTTCCCTGAGCCTGCTCAACACCGGCCAGCAGACCATCATCGCCACGGCGCTCGTGGCCATGCTCTGGCGCGCCACCCAGGGCGTGATCGATGGCCGCATGTCGCTGGGTGACCTCGTCATGATCAACGCCTTCATGATCCAGCTCTACATTCCGCTCAATTTCCTGGGCGTGCTGTACCGCGAGATCAAGCAGAGCCTGACCGACCTGGACAAGATGTTCCGGCTGCTGGACCGTCCGCTGGAAGTGGCGGATGCGCCCGGCGCACCGCCCTTGCAGCTGGACCGGGCCGTGGGGGTGCGCTTTAAATACGTGGACTTTGCCTACGATCCGGCGCGCCCCATCCTGCACGGTGTGAGCTTCGAGATTCCGGCGGGCAAGACGGTGGCCGTGGTCGGTCCCTCGGGCGCGGGCAAGTCCACGTTGGCGCGGCTGCTGTATCGCTTTTATGACGTGAGTGGCGGACGCATCGAGATCGCCGGCCAGGACATCCGCGGCGTCACGCAGGAATCCCTGCGCCGGGCCATCGGCATCGTCCCGCAGGACACAGTTCTGTTCAATGACACGGTGGAATACAACATCGCCTATGGCCGCCCTGGCGCCAGCCGCGCCGAGGTGGAAGAGGCGGCGCGCGCGGCGCACATCCACAACTTCATCGTGTCCACGCCGCAGGGCTACGACACCATGGTCGGCGAACGCGGGCTCAAGCTCTCGGGCGGCGAGAAGCAGCGCGTGGCGATTGCGCGCACCCTGCTCAAGAACCCGCCGCTGCTGATATTCGACGAGGCGACCTCCGCGCTGGACTCGGCCAATGAACGTGCCATCCAGGCCGAGTTGCGCAGCGTCGCTCAGGGCAAGACGGCACTGGTCATCGCGCACCGCCTGTCCACGGTGGTCGATGCGCACGAGATCCTGGTCATGGAGCACGGGCGTATCGCCGAGCGCGGATCGCACGCGGCCCTGCTGGCCCAAAACGGCATCTATGCCCGGATGTGGGCCTTGCAGCAGAACGCAGAGTAGTACCGCTGCCGCGCATAATCGTTCCCATGGAGACCAAGTGGCTTGAGGACTTTGTCAGCCTGGCCGAGACGCGCAGCTTCAGCCGCTCTGCACAGTTGCGTCACGTCACGCAGCCGGCGTTCTCGCGCCGCATCCAGTCGCTCGAGGCGTGGGCCGGAACAGACCTGGTGGACCGCAGCGCCTATCCCACGCGCCTGACACCGGCCGGGGAGACGCTCTATGGCCAGGCGCTGGAGATTCTGCAGGCCCTGCAGCACACCCGTGCCATGCTGCGCAGCCACACGGCGGCCGGCGAGGACGTGATCGAGTTCGCCGTGCCGCACACCCTGGCCTTCACCTTCTTCCCGGCCTGGGTCTCGGACCTGCGGGAGAAGTTCGGTGCCTTCAAGAGCCGGCTGATCGCCCTCAACGTGCACGATGCCGTGATGCGGCTGGCCGAGGGCAGCTGCGACCTGCTGCTGGCCTACCACCACGCCTCGCACCCCTTCCAGCTCGACGCCGAACGTTACGACATGGTCAGCCTGGGCGAGGAGTCGATCGCGCCCTATTCGCGTCCCGATGCCCAGGGTCAGCCCCTGTTCCAGCTGCCCGGGCGCCCGGGGCATCCGCTGCCCTACCTCGGTTACGCGCCGGGGGCCTACCTGGGCCAGGTGGTGGACTTCATGCTCAAGCAGGCCGGGACCACGGTACACCTGGACCGTGTCTACGAGACCGACATGGCCGAGGGCTTGAAGGCCATGGCGCTGGAAGGGCACGGGCTCGCGTTCCTGCCGTCCAGCGCGGTGTCGAGCGAGTTGCGCGCAGGCCGCCTGGTCAGCGCCGTGCCGCCGGGGCTGGGGGCTTTGCAGATCACCATGGACGTGCGCCTGTACCGCGAAAAGCCGGCCGGGCGGGACGGACACCGTGGGGGGCATCGCGGGGCGCCCAAACGCACCGTGCAGGCGCTGTGGGACTACCTGCAGCTGGCCTGAACCTTGCGAGGGGAAACCCCCGGATACCGGGCCGGCCCAGCCACTAGAATTTTCCGGTGAGCTGCGGCATGTCCGTACCCGATTGATATTCACGATCACCCGTGCAAGGAGAGACAGCATGAAAAAACAGATTCTGGTGTTGGCCGTCATGGCCCTGGCCGCCGGCGGTGCGCTGGCACAGGCCGGCGATACCCTGGCCAAGATCAAGTCCAGCGGCAGCGTGACGCTGGGCGTGCGCGAGTCCTCCGGCGCCCTGGGCTACACCATCGGCGACGGCAAGTACGTCGGTTTCCATAC
>DALYHW010000138.1:0-7725 GCA_031970695.1 Hylemonella sp. | reverse complement strand
AAAGGCTCCTGCGCGAAGCGGCCGCAATGGCGCAGCTTTCGCATCCCAACGTCGTGCAGGTCTACGACGCCGGAACGTTCGAGGGCGAGGTCTTCCTTGCCCGTTCGGTGACCAAGACCACCAACATCAGCGAGCAGACCATGCAGAAGGTCGACGCCGAGGTCCGCCGTATCATCGACCAGCAGTACGCCCTGGCGCGCAAGCTGATCGAGGACAACGCGGACAAGATGCACATGATGGCCAAGGCCCTGCTCGAGTGGGAAACCATCGATGGCGAACAGCTCGACGACATCATGGCTGGCAAGGAGCCGCGGGCACCCAAGGACTGGACACCGCGTACGCCCAGTTCCGGCGGCGACGCCGGCGGCAGCCCGGCAGTGAAAACCGATCCGTCGCCATCGGCCGCCTGATCCGGCGCGATAATCACAAACGGGGCCCCGCGCCCCGTTTTGTTTTTTCCACATGCTCTGGCAGACCACCCGCTTTACCGTCGACCTGTCCCGCCCGCAGGTCATGGGCATCGTCAACATCACCCCGGACTCGTTTTCGGACGGCGGTCACCACTCCGACACGCGCACGGCGTTGGCCCATTGCGAGCAGTTGCTGAAGGACGGTGCCGACATCCTGGACCTGGGGGGCGAGTCCACCCGGCCGGGCGCCGTGCAGGTGCCATTACAGGATGAACTGGACCGGGTGTTGCCGGTACTGCGCGAGGCGCTCCGGCTGGGGGTGCCGATCTCCATCGATACCTACAAGCCGCAGGTCATGCGGGCTTGCCTGGACCTGGGCGCGGACATCATCAACGACATCTGGGCGCTGCGATGGCAGGACCCGGCGCAGCCACTGGACGGTCGCTCGGTCGTGGCCGGGCATCCAGGCTGCGGTGTGTGCCTGATGCACATGCACGGCGAGCCGCGCACCATGCAGGTCCATCCCATGGATGGAGATGTGCTGCCAGCCGTGCACGCCTTTTTGCGGGACGCGGCGCAGGATCTGCGCGACCGGGGCGTGGCACGCGAACGCATCGTGCTCGATCCCGGCATCGGTTTCGGCAAGACGGTAGCGCAGAATTTCTCGCTGCTCGGGCAGCAGGGGGAACTGCTGGGCCTGGGCTATCCTCTGCTGGCTGGCTGGTCCCGCAAGTCATCGCTGGGTGCCGTGGCCAGCCCGCTGCCGGGTAGCGTCGTTCCCCCCGGCCAGCACGAGCGCATGGCACCCAGCATCGCGGCCGCGCTGCTGGCGGTGGAGCGGGGTGCCGCGGTCGTGCGCGTCCACGACGTACGGGAAACCGTGCAAGCCCTCAAGGTGCTGGCAGCTATAAAATAGATAGCATTCGACAATATGTATCAGGACAGGGATTACCGATGAGCAGGAAATACTTCGGCACCGATGGCATCCGCGGCACCGTGGGGCAGTCGCCCATCACGCCCGACTTCGTGCTGCGACTGGCGCATGCCGTGGGACGCGTCCTCAAGCGTACCGAAGAACGCCCTGTCGTGCTGATCGGCAAGGACACGCGGATTTCCGGCTACATGCTCGAGAGTGCGCTGGAGTCCGGCTTTAATTCGGCTGGCGTCGATGTGGTCCTGCTCGGACCGCTGCCCACCCCGGGTGTGGCCTACCTCACGCGCGCACAGCGCGCCTCGCTGGGCGTGGTCATCAGCGCCAGCCACAACCCCTATCCCGACAACGGCATCAAGTTCTTCAGCGCCCAGGGGACCAAGCTTCCGGATGCCTGGGAAATGGCGGTTGAAGCTGCCCTGGACGAGCCACCCGTCTGGGTCGACTCTGCCAGCCTTGGCCGCGCGCGCCGCCTAGACGATGCCGCCGGACGCTACATCGAGTTCTGCAAGAGCACCTTCGCCAGCGACCTGACCCTCAAGGGCTTGAAGATCGTGGTGGACGCAGCGCACGGAGCGGCGTACCACATTGCACCCAAGGTCTTCCATGAACTCGGCGCCGAAGTGGTGGCCATCGGCTGCAACCCGGATGGTCTCAACATCAACCGTGATGTCGGTGCGACACACACGGATGCCCTGGTGGAGGCCGTCAAGGCGAATCACGCCGATTACGGAGTGGCGCTCGACGGTGACGCCGACCGCCTGATGATGGTCGACGCCACCGGACGCCTGTACAACGGTGACGAGCTGCTGTACCTGATGGTCGACGAACGTCTCGGCCGCGACGAGCATGTGCCGGGCGTGGTGGGCACGCTGATGACCAATATGGCCATCGAAGTGGCGCTCAAGGCGCGCGGTGTCTCGCTCGTGCGCGCCAAGGTGGGCGACCGCTACGTGCTTGAAGAACTGCACAGGCACCGCTGGAACTTTGGTGGCGAAAGCTCGGGCCACTTGCTGGCACTGGACAAGCAGACCACAGGCGACGGCCTCGTCTCTGCGCTGCAGGTTCTGCAGGCCTGCGCGCGCAGCGAACGCAGCATGGGCCAGCTGATGGCGGACGTGACGCTGTTCCCGCAGACCCTGATCAATGTGCGCCTGCAGCCGGGTCAGGACTGGAAGGCGAACCCGCGCCTGGGCGCGGAGACCCAGGCGGTTGAGGCGGAGCTCGGCAGCAATGGCCGGGTCCTGATCCGTGCCAGTGGCACCGAGCCTCTGGTGCGGGTGATGGTCGAAGCGCGTGATGCGGCCCAGGCCAGGGCCTGTGCCGAGCGCCTGGCGCAGACCTTGCGCGGCTGAGTCCGGCAGACCGGTCGTGGTGCGAGTGGGCTCTCGACCCCATCAGTCCCGCGGCAGGTTTGCTCGGCGGCTTTTGCCGCCAGATGGGCCAGCGGGCTGGTCCTGACTCAGGCCCGCTCGTACCAGGCTCTGGTGCGATTGACGAGCCGCACCACCAGCAGCATGACCGGTACCTCGATGAGCACGCCAACCACGGTGGCAAGGGCTGCACCCGACTGGAAACCGAACAGGCTGATGGCTGTGGCCACGGCGAGTTCGAAGAAGTTCGAGGCGCCGATCAGGGCGGATGGGCACGCAATCTCATGTTGCTCGCCCACGGCCCGGTTCAGGCCATAGGCCAGGGCCGAGTTGAAGAGCACCTGAATCAGGATCGGCACCGCCAGCAGGGCGATGACGAGGGGCTGCGCCAGGATCGCTGCGCCCTGGAACGCGAACAGCAGCACCAGCGTGGCCAGCAGGGCGGTGATGGACCACGGTCCGATGCGCGCCATGGCCGCGTTAAACGCCTGCTGGCCGCGCGCGAGCAGGGCGCGCCGCCAGAGCTGGGCGATGACCACCGGGACCACGATATAGAGCACAACGGACGTCAACAGCGTGTCCCAAGGCACCGTGATGGCGGACAGCCCCAGCAACAGGGCTACCACCGGCGCGAAGGCGAAAACCATGATGGCATCGTTCAGCGCCACCTGGGTTAGCGTGAACAGCGGGTGACCGCCGCTCAGGCGGCTCCAGACGAAGACCATGGCAGTGCACGGCGCCGCGGCCAGCAGGATCAGGCCGGCGATATAGCTGTCGATCTGGTCGGCGGGCAGCAGGGGTGCGAAGAGATGGCGGATGAACAGCCAGCTCAGCAGCGCCATCGAAAAGGGCTTGACCAGCCAGTTCACGAACAGGGTTACGCCGATGCCCCGCACATGCTGGCGCACTTCATGCAGTGCGCCAAAGTCGACTTTCACCAGCATGGGGATCACCATGACCCAGATCAATCCGCCGACTGGCAGGTTGACCTGCGCCACCTCCAGGCGGCCGATGGCCTGGAACAGTCCTGGCTGCCACTGGCCCAGCGCGATCCCGGCCACGATGCACAGCAGTACCCAGACTGTGAGGTAGCGCTCGAACGCGCTCATGGACGCGCCGGCAGCTTGCCGCGCGGTCACTTCACATGGCACACCCATGTCAGGACTTTCCGGAGAGTTCGCGGGCGCTGTGCTGGATCAGCTGGCGCGCCAGCTTTTCCGGCGGCAGGTTGATCAGCAACTCAAGGCGATGTTTGATCGCCTGCAGCGTATGGCGAAACGCCTCTAGGCGTTGCGCTTCGCTGCCTTGCACTTCAGACGGATCGGCGTAGCCCCAGTGGGCCGTGGCCGGGTGGCCGGGCCAGACGGGGCAGACCTCGCCGGCGGCGTTATCACAGACCGTGACGATCAGGTCCATCTGCGGCGCATCGGGGCCGGCAAACGCGTCCCAGCTCTTGCTGTGGAGGCCGTCGGTGCTGATGCCGGCGCTCTGCAGCACTTGCAGCCCGAGCGGATTGGGCTGCTGGTTGGCGCGTGGGCTGCTCCCCGCCGAATGGGCCCTGAAGCGGTCACCGCCGATGTGGTTCAGTGTGGCTTCTGCCAGGATGCTGCGCGCGGAATTGTGCGTGCAGAGGAAGAGGACGTTCAGGGGTGTCGTGTGGTTCATGTCTGGTTGCCTGCACGGGGTAATGTCAGCAGCAGGCCTTGGCGCCGTTGGCGACCTGGGCTGTGGTCGGAGCGCAGCAGCCGGCGCTGGCCACCTCGATCACCTTCTTCGGTGCACAGCAGGCACCCGCTTGCGGGCTGGGCTGGCCCTGCTGGCTGAAGACCGGAATACTGTCCAGCGTGTGGAACTGTTCCCAGGCAATCCCCTGGGGGTCCGTAACCCAGTACTTGTCGCTGCGGGCGTAACAGCAGGTGGTCTCGCCTTCATCCAGCAGTGCCATGTCAGCGCGGGTGGCCTGGCTCTTGAGTGTCTCCAGTTCCTCCGCGGATTCCACCTGGATGCCCAGGTGATCCACACCCGGCTTCGCGCCGCGGGTGGAAATGGCGAAGTTCACTGGCGGATCCTGCAGCATCCACTTGGCGTAGTCGGCTTCGGTGCGGGCAGGGGCCTGGTCGAACATGGCCGAGTAAAAGGCAATGTTACGGGCCAGGTCTTCAACATGGACGTGGACGTGAAAGCGTTTCATGGGAACTCCTGTAGGTAGGGTCAAAATGGATCAGCAAGCGGCGCAGGCGGCCTTTTTGCCACGGGCGGGCCGCACGTCGCAGGCGCCGCCCTGGCAACAGTGCTCGGTCAGGTAGTCGAGCAGGCCCTGCATGCTCGGAAAGTCCGCACGGTAAATCAGATAGCGCCCGCTGGGCTCGCTGCTGACCAGGCCGGCATGCGCCAGTTCCTTGAGGTGGAAGGACAGCACGCTGGGGCTGATATCCAGCGCCTCGGCCAGCGCACCCGCCGTCAGGCCTTGCGGGCCGGCGACCACCAGGGTGCGGAAGGCGCGCAGGCGCAATTCCTGCGCCAGGGCTGCCAGGGAGAGCAAGGCCTGCAATTCGGTGAGTTTTTTGTTTTTCATATTTCAATGATAGTTGAAATATTGAATTGATGCAAAACCCTGCCGCGCTTCGTTGGCTGTCACGGATCTGTCACCGGAATGCCATGAGGCCGTCATCGGCCATCCGCACACTCGTGGCCATGAAGACGGAATACCAGGTGACGCGCCTCAAAAGCCTGCCCGACACCCGCGGCGGTGCGGCGGGCGTTCCGTCCCGCGCCCCGATGCATGACTGCCCCGCCGTGACGGGGCTTTTTTTCGACCCGAATCCATGAAACAGGAATCAAACAAGGAGTACAAGATGAAAGACCTGCCCAACCCGACCTTCCCGCTGTCACCCGTCGCGCTGCCCCGGGGGGCGCTTCACCGTGCTGATCCGCCGGGCACTGCGCCGCAGCGCGGTGGCATTGACGTGGCGTGGGCGAGGCACCTCGACGAGGTGCGTGCGGCGCAGCGCCTGAGGCACCAGATCTTTGCAGGCGAGATGGGTGCGCGGCTGGACACGTCCCTGCCAGGCCACGACATCGATCTGTTCGACGACTACTGCGAGCACCTGCTGGTGCGCGACCAGGCCACGCAGGAGGTGATCGGCACCTACCGGGTGCTCACGCCCGAGCAGGCGCAGCGCATCGGCAGCACCTACAGCGAACTGGAGTTCGATCTGACCCGCCTGCGCCCGCTGCGCGAGCGCATGGTCGAGCTGGGGCGCAGCTGTGTCCATCCGGATCATCGCCATGGGGGCGTCATCATGGCGCTTTGGGGGGCGCTGGCCGAGTTCATGGTGCGCAACCAGCTCGACACCATGATCGGCTGCGCCAGCATTCCGATGCTGCACAACGGCGTGGTCAGTGGCGACGTGGCGGCCAGTATCTGGCGCCAGGTGCGCGAGGCGCATCTGGCGCCGATCGAGCATCAGGTCTGGCCGCGACTGCCTTTGCCGGTGGATGAACTGGACAGTCACCTCGAGGTCGAGCCGCCTGCGTTGATCAAGGGTTACCTGCGCCTGGGGGCCAAGGTGCTGGGCGCGCCGGCCTGGGACCCGGACTTCAACAGCGCCGACCTCCCGATGCTGATGCGCATCCAGGACCTGCCGGCGCGCTACCGCAAACACTTCCTCGGTGCCTGATGAAGAGCCCACACGAGGGTCTGGGCGAGTGGCTGGGGCAGGCCATGGCGCGGCGAACGCATGATGCAGAACCGCACGAGGACGAGAGAGCAGGCGGGAACCGTTATCGGGCGGTGTTCATCTCCGACCTGCACCTCGGCACGCCGGGTTGCCAGGCCGATGCCTTGCTGGCTTTCCTCAAGGCCAGTTCCAGTGACTATCTCTATCTGGTCGGTGACATCGTGGATGGCTGGCAGTTGCGTCGCCGCTGGTACTGGCCGCAAGCCCACAACGATGTGGTGCAGAAGCTGCTGCGCCGCGCGCGCAAGGGAAGCCGGGTGGTCTTTGTGCCGGGCAATCACGACGAATTTGCCCGCGGGTTCATTGGCCACCAGTTCGGCGGCATCGAGGTGGAAGACGACGCTGTCCACGTGACGGCCGACGGGCGGCGCCTGTGGGTCACGCATGGCGACTACTTCGACGGTGTCATCCAGTGTGCCCGGTGGCTGGCTTACGTAGGGGACAACCTCTATGAGTTCACCCTCAAGCTCAACCGATACGTGAACCACTGGCGGGCCAGGCTGGGCCTGCCTTACTGGTCGATGTCGGCTTTCCTGAAGCACAAGGTCAAGAAGGCGGTGAACTTCATCACCGATTTCGAACAGGCCGTGGCGCGCGAGGCGCGCCAGCGTGGCCACCACGGGGTGGTTTGCGGACACATCCACCACGCGGAAATCCGCGAGATCGACGGTGTCCTGTATTGCAACGACGGCGACTGGGTAGAGAGCCGCACCGCGCTGGTGGAGCACCATGACGGCCGGCTCGAGATCATCCACTGGGGCGTCCGGGACGGACTGGACCAGGCCCTGCCGCTCGCGGTGACCACCGTATCGGCGCAGGTATGAAGATCGCACTGGTTACCGACGCCTGGCAACCCCAGGTCAATGGCGTGGTCACCACGCTGGTTGAGCTCGTGCGCGAGGTCCGCGCTGCCGGCCATGAAGTGGAGGTCATCCATCCGGGCCTGTTTCGAACCCGGCCTTGCCCGGGTTACGCGGGGATCGATCTGGCCGTGCGGCCGGGCAAGATGCTAGCGCGGCGGCTGGATACCCTGGCGCCGCAGGCCATCCACATTGCCACCGAGGGTCCACTCGGTTGGGCCGCGCGGGCCTACTGCCTGCGACAGGGACTGGCGTTCACGACGGCGTTTCACACGCGATTTCCTGAAATCCTGAAGGCGGCCCTGCACGTACCGCTGCGCTGGGGCTACGCCCTGTTCCGGCACTTTCATCGGCCGTCGTTCGGGGTGCTGGTTCCGACGGAGGGCGTGCAGCGCCTCTTGGTGCAACGCG
>DALYHW010000137.1:6715-7751 GCA_031970695.1 Hylemonella sp. | reverse complement strand
CGGCCGCTAAGGAGAACAAGAACATGGGTTCGGTGAGTCATCCCATCTGGATGCCGATCGCTTTCGGCGTGCTGCTGCTCGTCCTCGGGCGTGACGAACAGGCGCGTGTCGTGCGCTGGGTCGCCCTCGTGGGGTCGCTGTCCAGCTTCCTCGTCACGCTGCCCCTGTACACGGGTTTCAAGCTCGGCACGGCGTCCATGCAGTTTGTGGAACGGCTCGAGTGGATGGAGCGTTTCAACGTCTACTACCACCTGGGCGTGGACGGCATCTCGCTCTGGTTCGTGCTGCTGACCGCATTCATCACGGTCATCGTCGTGATCGCCGGCTGGGAAGTCATCACCAGCCGCGTCAACCAGTACATGGGCGCCTTCCTCATCCTGAGCGGCCTCATGATCGGCGTGTTCGCGGCGCTGGACGGCATGCTGTTTTACGTCTTTTTCGAAGCCACGCTGATCCCGATGTACCTGATCATCGGCATCTGGGGCGGCCCGAACAAGATCTACGCCGCGTTCAAGTTTTTCCTCTACACGCTGCTGGGCTCGCTGCTCCTGCTGGTGGCCCTGATCTACCTGTACAACAAGGCTGGCGGCAGTTTCGACATCGCCACCTGGCACGCGCTGCCGCTCGACGGCCGCACGCAGACGCTGATTTTCTTCGCCTTCTTTGCGGCCTTCGCCGTCAAGGTGCCGATGTGGCCCGTGCACACCTGGCTCCCCGACGTGCACGTGGAAGCGCCCACGGGCGGTTCCGCCGTGCTGGCCGCCATCATGCTCAAGCTGGGCGCCTACGGTTTCCTGCGTTTCTCGCTGCCGATCGCCCCCGACGCTGCGCACGAGTGGGCCTGGCTGATGATCGCGCTGTCGCTCATCGCCGTGATCTACGTGGGCCTGGTGGCCATGGTCCAGCAGGACATGAAGAAGCTGGTGGCCTACTCGTCGGTGGCGCACATGGGCTTCGTGACCCTGGGCTTCTTCATCTTCAACGACCTGGGCGTCTCCGGTGGCCTGGTGCAGATGATTGCCCACGGTTTCGTTTC
>DALYHW010000137.1:0-6704 GCA_031970695.1 Hylemonella sp. | reverse complement strand
GTCCATCGGCGTGCTGTACGACCGTGTGCACTCGCGTGATATCTCCGCCTACGGTGGTGTCATCAACACCATGCCCAAGTTCACAGCGTTTGCGCTGCTGTTCGCCATGGCCAACTGCGGCCTGCCGGCCACCGCGGGTTTCGTGGGCGAGTGGATGGTGATCCTCGGCGCCGTCAAGGCCAATTTCTGGGTCGGCCTGCTGGCCGCCACGGCGCTGATCTTTGGCGCAGCCTACACCCTGTGGATGTTCAAACGCGTCTACCTCGGGCCCGTGGCCAATGACGATGTCAAGGCTCTGGACGACATCAACAGCCGCGAGTTCCTGATGCTGGCGCTGCTGGCCATTGCCGTGCTGTGGATGGGCGTGAATCCCAAGCCCTTCACCGACGTGATGGACAGCTCGGTGGCCGAACTGCTCAAGCATGTGGCGCAGTCCAAGCTGAACTGATCCAACCGAATCGAGAGACAGAAGATGACCGACCTACTCAGCTGGATTGCCATATTCCCCGAGCTCGTGCTGCTCGTGATGGCCTGTGCCATCACGCTGGTGGACCTGGGCGTGAACAGCCGCCTGCGCACCACCACCTACGTGCTGACCCTCCTCACGCTGGCCGCCGTGGCGGCGCTGCAGTTCCTGTACGCCAGTGCCGGCGGCACGCTGTATGCGCTCGGCAACATGGTCGTGAGCGACGCCCTGGGCAACTGGCTCAAGTTCTTTGCAACGGTGGCCGTGATGGTCACGCTGGTCTATGCGCGCCCCTACGCGGCTGACCGCGACATGCTGCGCGGCGGTGAACTGTTCAGCCTGAGCCTGTTCTCGCTGCTGGGCATGTTCATCATGATCTCGGGCAACAACTTCCTGCTGATCTACCTGGGCCTTGAACTGCTCACCCTCTCCAGCTACGCGCTGGTGGCGCTGCGCCGCGACCATGGTGTGTCCACCGAGGCGGCGATGAAGTACTTCGTGCTGGGCGCGCTGGCCTCGGGCTTCCTGCTCTACGGCCTGTCCATGATGTACGGCGCCACCGGTTCGCTGGACATCAACGTGGTGTTCCACGCGCTGAACTCGGGCGCGATCAACCCGCAGGTGCTGACCTTCGGCCTGGTGTTCGTGGTCGCCGGCCTGGCCTTCAAGCTGGGTGTGGTGCCCTTCCACATGTGGATCCCGGACGTCTACCATGGCGCTCCGACGGCGATCACCCTGATGCTGGGCGGCGCGCCCAAGCTGGCGGCGTTTGCGATTGTCATGCGACTGCTGGTCGAAGGCATGTTGCCCCTGTGGTTCGACTGGCAGCAGATGCTCATGCTGCTGGCCATCGCCTCCCTGCTGGTGGGCAATCTGGCTGCCATCATGCAGACCAACCTCAAGCGCATGCTCGCCTTCTCCACCATCGCGCAAATGGGCTTCGTGCTGCTGGGCATGATGGCCGGCGTCATCAACGGCAATATCCACACGGCTGCGGACGCGTATAGCGCGGCCATGTTCTATGTGGTGACCTACGTGCTGACCACACTGGCCACCTTTGGCGTGATCCTGCTGCTGGCGCGCGAGGGCTTCGAGAGCGAGGAGATCGCCGACTTTGCCGGCCTGAACCAGCGCAGCCCGCTGTATGCAGCCATCATGGCGATCTGCCTGTTCTCCCTGGCCGGCATCCCGCCCATGGTCGGCTTCTATGCCAAGCTCTCCGTGCTCCAGGCCCTGCTGGTGACCGGCGACACGGGTCATCTCGTCCTGGCCGTGTTCGCCGTCATCATGTCGCTGGTCGGCGCCTTCTACTACCTGCGTGTCGTCAAGGTCATGTACTTCGACGAGCCCATCACGGCCACGACCGTGGCGGCCTCGATGCAGGTGCGTGCGGTGCTGTCCGTCAACGGCCTGCTGGTACTGGTGCTGGGCATCCTGCCGGGCGGCCTGATGGCCCTGTGCTACCAGGCCATGGTGCAGATGCTGGGCACATGACGCAGTCGTTCGCCATCTGGTTTGTGGTGGTGGTGGCGCTCGCTGGTGCCAACCTGCCATTTCTCAACGACCGCCTGCTGGCGGTCGTGCCGCTCAAGGCCGGCAAGAACCTGGCCATCCGGCTGGCCGAGCTGGTGTTGTGCTACTTCATCGTGGGTGGCATGGCCCTGTTGCTGGAGCAGCGGGCCGGCCGGATTGCCCCGCAGGGCTGGGAGTTCTATGCCATCACGGCGGCCCTGTTCCTGACCTTTGCCTTCCCCGGTTTCGTCTGGCGCTATCTGTACAAGCGCCATGCCTGACACGCGCTGCCCTCCGTGGACGATCGCCACCTGATCGAGACGCCGACCGCCAGTGAGGAGCTGCTCAAGGGGCGGTTTCTCCACGCCTTTCGCGATACCGTGCGCCTGCCTGATGGCGGGGAGGCCATACGCGAATACGTCAGGCACCCGGGCGCCGTGATGATCATTCCGCTCATCCCGGACGAGGCCGGTGTGCTCCGTGTGGTGCTCGAGCGCCAGTACCGTTACCCCGTCAGGCAGGTGATGATCGAGTTTCCCGCAGGCAAACTCGACCCGGGTGAGGACGTGCTGGCCTGTGCCCGCCGCGAACTGCAGGAGGAGACGGGGTACCGCGCCACCGAGTGGGCGCGCGCCGGCGTCCTGCATCCGGTCATCTCCTATTCCACCGAATTCATCGAAGTCTGGTTTGCCCGTGGCCTGACCCCGGGCGAGCGCCAGCTGGACGAGGGCGAGTTTCTCGACGTCTTTACCGCCACGCCGGCAGAGCTGCTGCAGTGGTGCCGGGACGGCCAGGTCACCGATGCCAAGACCCTTACCGGCGCGCTCTGGCTGCAGAACGTGCTGTCCGGCGCGTGGGCACTGCAATGGCAGCGTGCGGGCTGAGCGTCGGACGGCGATAATTTCACTATGAAAGTGTTCAACCTGCAGTGCACTGCCCAGCATCAGTTCGAAGGCTGGTTCGGCTCCGAGGAGGATTACGTGAGCCAGCAGGCGCGCGGCCTGCTCGAATGTCCGCTGTGCGGTGACAAGGCCGTGCACCGCTTGCCCAGCGCACCTCGGCTGAACCTGGGTGCAGGTGAGCCCCCGGCTGCCACGGTACCGGCGGCATCTGGCCCGGTTCCCCAGCCATCCCTCTTGCCGGCAGGCGAGATGCAGGCCTTGCAGGCAGCCTACCTGCAATTCGCGCGCCGGGTGGTCGAGCAGACCGAGGACGTGGGTGAACGGTTTGTCGAAGAGGCGCGCAAGATCCATTACGGCGAGCGCGAGGAGCGCGGCATCCGCGGCAAGGCCTCGCCCGAGCAGACCCGTGAGCTGCTCGAAGAGGGCATCGCCGTGCTGCCCCTGCCGCTGCCCGAGGGTTTCAACGGACCACTGCAGTAGCACGACGGCCTGTCCGCGCCGTCGCCGCAGGGCGCGGCTGCCGCGCGATGCTGTCCAGGAACATGTCCACGATGTCCGAGCCCCAGCTGCTTTTTGCCGTCCTCTACCAGTTGCCCGCCATCGGCATCGGTCTGCTGCTCTCCTTCCTGATCCCGAGTCCGCCACTGCGTGCGGTGTTCGTGTTGCCGGGCACGTTCGTGCACGAGCTGCTGCACTTCGTCGTCGGCCTGGTGCTCAACGCCAGGCCGGTCTCCTTTTCGGTCTGGCCGCGGCGCAGCGGTCCGTCGCGCTGGACCATGGGCTCGGTCGGTTTTGCGAATGTCCGCTGGTACAACGGCGCACCGGTCGGGCTGGCGCCGTTGATCGCGCCCGCGGCCGCCCTCTGGTTTGCGCCCGATGCGGCGCACTGGTCACCCGATGTCGGTGACCTGAAGTACTGGGGGCTGGCGGCGCCGGTGCTGTCGATGTGCCTGCCGAGCTGGGCCGACCTGCGGATCTGCCTGGCCTCGGCGCTGCCGATCGCCTTGCTGCTCGCCGCTGTGGGCTGGTTCTATTACTAGCCTGCCGGGGTCCAGGGCTCAGGACTTGAACTGCAACGCCGCAAGGCGCGCATACAAGCCGTTGGCCGCGACCAGTTCAGCGTGCGTGCCCTGTTCCACCAGCCGTCCCTGGTCGATGACGACAATGCGATCGGCCTGCTGCACCGTGGCCAGGCGATGGGCGATGACGAGGGTGGTGCGGTCGCGCATGGCGTGTTCCAGCGCGGCCTGCACCATGCGTTCGCTCTCCGCGTCCAGGGCACTGGTGGCTTCGTCGAGCAGCAGCAGAGGTGCGTTCTTCAGCATGGCACGCGCGATCGCGATGCGCTGGCGCTGGCCGCCGGACAGTCGTACGCCGCGCTCCCCCAGGAAGGTGTCATACCCCTCGGGCAGGGCTCGGATGAAATCGTCCGCGTAGGCGGCGCGGGCGGCGGCCTGTACTTCGGCATCGCTCGCCTCGGGCCGGCCGTAACGGATGTTTTCCAGCGCAGTGGCGGAGAACAGCACCGGCTCCTGGGGGACCAGCGCCATCCGGGTACGCAACTCCTGCAGCGCCACCTCGCGCACGGGGACACCGTCCAGCAGGATGCAGCCGGCCTGCGGGTCGTAGAAACGCAGCAGCAGTTGCAGCACCGTGCTCTTGCCGGCCCCGCTGGGACCGACCAGGGCCACGGTTTCGCCAGGGCGCACGTCGAGCGTGAAGTGAGTCAGCGCCGCCTGGGCAGGGCGGGAAGGGTAGTGGAACGTGACATCGTCGAAGCGCAGGCGGCTGGGGCCCTGTGGCGCGGGCAGCGGCGTTGCCTGCGCGGGTGCGGTGATCGGGGACCTGCTGGCCAGCAGCTCCATGAGGCGTTCGGTGGCGCCGGCCGCGCGCAGCAGTTCACCATAGACCTCACCCAGCACGGCGAAGGAACTGGCCAGCATGATGACGTAGACCACGGTCTGGCCCAGATGGCCCGCGCTGATCTCGCCGGCCAGCACGGCCTGTGTGCCCTGGTACAGGCCCCAGAGCAGGGCCGCCGAGGTGGCGACGATGATGAAGCCCATGAGTGTGGCACGGGCGCGCACGCGGCGGCGCGCGGTGCCGAAGGCGCTTTCGGTGGCCGCGTCGAAGCGCCGCGTTTCGCGCAATTCCGCGGTGTAGCCCTGAACCACGGGGATGGCGTTGAGCACCTCGGCTGCGATGGCACTGGAGTCGGCCACGCGGTCCTGGCTGGCACGTGAGAGCCGGCGCACGCGGCGGCCGAACCAGACACTCGGGGCCACCACCAGCAGCAGCACGGCCAGCACCTGCGCCATGATCCATGGGTTGGTCCAGACCAGCATGAGCAGTGCGCCAAGGCCCATGACCGAGCTGCGCAGGCCCATGGAGAAGGACGAGCCCACCACGGTCTGGACCAGGGTCGTGTCAGTGGTCAGCCGCGAGAGTACCTCGCCCGTCTGTGTGGTCTCGAAGAATTCCGGGCTCTGCTGCAGCACGTGGGCGTAGACGGCGTTGCGCACATCGGCCGTGACGCGTTCGCCCAGCCAGCTCATGAGGTAGAAGCGGATGGCCGAGAAGATGCCCATGGCGGCGGCGACGGCGAAGAGCAATGCAAAGTGCCCGCGCAGAGCCAGCATCTGCGCGCCGCGCTCCTGCGGCAGCAGGCCCTGGTCGATCAGCTCGCGCAGCGCCAGCGGGAAGACCAGCGTCGCGCCGGCGGCGAGCACGAGAAAGAGCAGGGCCAGCGCGATCTGCGTCTTGTACGGGCGCAGAAAGGGGCGAAGGCCGCTGAGGGAGCGCGGGTGGGCGCGGGGTCGGGAGCTGTCGCTGGGCATGCCGGCAAGCATACCCCGTGGCGGGGCGGCGTGTTCTAGCGCCGCGCCAGCACCTCGTGCAGCTTGGCGGCCAGTTCGTCGATGTGGAACTTGGCGATGTAGGCGTCGGCACCCGCGCTCTGGGCCTGCAGTTCACTGGCCGAGCCCGTGAGCGAGGAGTGAACCACCACCGGCACGCCCACGAACTGCAGGTCGGCCTTGAGCTGGCGGGTCAGCGTGAAGCCGTCCATCTCGGGCATTTCCAGGTCCGTCAGCAGCAGGGCCACCTTGTCCTTGACAGACTTGCCCTCGGTGCGCGCCTGCGCAGCAATCGACTGCAGGCGCTCCCAGGCTTCCTTGCCGCTCTTGGTCATGATGTAGGGAACGCCCAGGGCCTGCAGGCCCTTTTCGATGATGCCGCGTGCCATGGCCGAGTCGTCGGCCACCAGCACCACGGTGCCCGGCGGCAGGTCGAGACGGCCACCCGAGGATTTCTCGAAGCGGGCCTGGTCGGGCATGACATCGGCCAGGATGCGTTCCACGTCCAGGATCTGCGCCAGGCGGGAGTTTTCGGCTTCGCCGTCGACACGCACGATGCTGGTGACGAGTTCGCCACCATGCCCCTCGGCCGAAAGCACATGTTTCCAGTCCACCCGAACGATCTCGGTGACCTCCTCCACGGCGAACCCCTGGGTGCTGCGCGCGAATTCGGTGACGAGCAGAATGCGCTCGCCTTCCTTGCCGGGCGTGCAGCCGGCGATGGCGGGCAGGTCGATCACGGTGATGACCTGGCCCCGGATGTTGGCCACACCCAGCACGTGGGCCGGCGCATTGACCATCTTGGTGATGGCCGGCATGACCATGATTTCGCGCACCTTGAAGATGTTGATGCCGAAGAGTTCGCGCCGGCTGGAGCCGGCCGCCTCGCCCAGGTGAAAGAGCAGGAGTTCGAACTGGTTGCTGTGGCGGGCGTCTTCCGGGCGGGCGGCGGAGGGGGAGGGGGCGTTC
>DALYHW010000136.1:0-7754 GCA_031970695.1 Hylemonella sp. | reverse complement strand
GTGTGATGGTCCGGTCGGACGAGCCGGTCTTCAATGGCCTGAAGAAGCTGCTGGACGAATCTGACCTGTTGCTGGCATTTGCCGACCCCCAGATCTACAACAGCCACACCATCCAGAACATCCTGCTCGGCTCCTTCCGCGCCCAGGTGCCGATGGTGGCATTCTCGCCAGCGTATGTGCGTGCGGGTGCGCTCCTCGCCGTGCACTCGACGCCATCTCAGATCGGGCAGCAGGCCGGCGCCCTGGCGCGGGGTGTGCTGCAAGGCCAGCCTCTGGGCGTGCCCCAGTACCCCCTGCAGTTCGAAGTCAGCGTCAACGAGCATGTGGCGCGCTCGCTCGGCCTGAAACTCGACGGCATCACGCTGGCCGAGCGGCTGCGGCGCCTGGAGCGCGGGCCATGAGACTCTTCGACATCCGCGATCGCGTACTGCTGGCGGCACTGCTGCCCGTCACGCTGGTCTCCATCCTGCTCTCGGCCGCCTTCCTCGCCGGGCGTTATGCGGACCTGGACGAGGCCCACCAGCAGCGGGTTCGCCTGCTTGCCCGGCAGATGGCCGGCGCGAGCGAATACGGGCTGTTCTCGGCCAATACCGGCAGCCTGCAGGCCGTGGCGGCCGGTGCGCTGCGCGAACCGGAGGTGCGCTCGGCGCTGATCCTCGATGGCCAGGGCCAGACGCTGGCCACGGCCGGCTGGACTGGCCGCAGTGCGCTGCCGGCGCTCGGGACGCAGGAGCAACGCTGGGTCGACAACGCCAGCGGCATGGAACTGCTGGTGCAGCCAGTGATTGCGTCCGAGGTCAGGCTCGACGATCTGTTCGAGAGCGAGAGCGAGAGCGAGAGCGAGGGCGAGCGGGCGATCGATCGTCCCGAGGTCCCGGTGCTGGGTTACGTCGTGCTGGAGATCTCGCGTGTGGGCGTGGTGTCGCGCAGCCGGGATATGCTGATGATTGGCCTGGCGATGACGCTGGCCGGTCTGCTGTTTGGTGGCGTGCTGGCCGTGCGCATCGGGCAGGGCGTGATCCGGCCCATCCTGCGCGTGTCCGACATGATCGAGCGCATCGGTCGTGGCGAGCTGTCGGTCCGTGGCTCCGTCCTGCCCAACGATCCATTGCGCGAGCTGCAGCGCGGTCTCAACGAGATGGCCGAGCGGCTGGAACAGGGGCGGGATGAACTCGAGCGGCGCGTGGCCATGGCCACGATGGAAATGCGCGCGAAGAAGGAGGAGGCCGAAACGGCCACGCTGGCCAAGTCCCGCTTCCTTGCGGCGGCCAGTCATGACCTGCGCCAGCCCATTCACGCGCTCGGCATGTTCGTGGCGCGGCTGGCACAGTTGCCGCATGACCGGGAGACCCGGCACCTGATCTCCAATCTGGAGGCCTCGGTGCGTGCCATGCAGGACCTGCTTGACAGCCTGCTGGACGTCTCCCGTCTCGATGCCGACGCGGTGCGGGCCCAGATGCAACCGATGGCCTTGCTGCCCCTGCTGGACCAGCTGCGTGGCGCCATGCTGCCGGTGGCCACGGACAAGGGTTTGCGTCTGCGGGTGCGCGGCTCGGGGCTGTGGGTCTACAGCGATCCGATCCTGCTGCACCGGATTCTGCTCAACCTGGTCAGCAACGGCCTGCGCTACACCCGCCAGGGCGGGGTGCTGGTGGGCTGCCGCTCCAGCCAGCGTGGCACGCATGTGTGGATCGAGGTCTGGGACACAGGCGTGGGCATCGCGCCGCAACACCAGCAGGACATCTTCCGGGAGTTCTACCAGATCGGTAATCCGGAGCGCGACCGCAGCAAGGGCCTGGGCCTGGGCCTCAACATCGTCGAGCGTACGGCACGACTGCTGGGCCATCCGCTGCGCCTGTGCTCCGTGCCGGGACGCGGCACGCGTTTTCGCATCGAGTTGCCCGTTGTTCAACCAGGCAATCCGGACGCGCTGGCTGCGCCGGAACCTTTGGCCCAGGACGATGTGCGTGGCCTGAGGGTGCTGGTGATCGAGGACGACCTGCAATCCGCGCAGGCGTTGCGGGGGCTGCTCGATTCCTGGGGCTGCGTGGTGGCTGTGGTCGAGGGGCTGCAAGGGGCCCAGACGGTGCTGGAGGGCAGTTTCATGCCCGACCTCATTCTCAGCGATTTCCGTTTGCGTGCCGGTGAATCCGGCATGCAGACGGTGCAGAGGCTGCGCGCGTCATTGGCACACCCCATTCCCGCCTGCCTGATGAGCGGCGATACAGACCCGTCGCTCATCCACGCCTGTCGCGAGGCCGGCCTGCCCTTGCTGCACAAGCCGGTGCGTCCGGCCAAGCTGCGTACCCTGATTCGTCGCCTGACGCGTGTGCCGGCCGGGCCGGTGTAAAAGAAATGCGGAGGGGCGGCCTCAGCTGACGTCGTCGGGCGCGACCAAGGGGCGGCCCGAGCGGCTGTAACCGTGGCGGTTCGCGGCCAGCACCGCCTGGGTGCGGGTGGTCACGCCGAAACTGCGCAGGATGCTGCTGACATGGTTCTTGACCGTCTCTTCGGAGAGGTACAGCATGCGCCCGATTTCCTTGTTTGTGTAGCCGTCCAGCAGCAGCTGCAGGACCTCTTCCTGGCGCGGCGTCAGCAGCGGCGTCGGCAGCCCGTCGTCTTCGCGGTCGGGATAGGCAGTGAGCGCGGCGGGCGCATGGATGCCCCCGGCCAGCACGAGCCGCGCCACGGACAGCAGTTCGTCACTCATGCCAGACTTGGTCAGGAAAGCGGCTGCGCCCTTGTTCATCACCTTTTGCATGACACGCGGATTGACGGATCCGGAGAGCACGATGATGGGCAGCTCCGGATGCTGGCGCGCGAAGACATCCAGCGCCTCGAGCCCGTTCATGTCGGGCAGGTGGTAGTCCAGCAGGACCAGGTCGAGATCGGGCTCCTGCTCGGCCAGCTGGAAGGCACGGGCGCAGGAGCCCGCTTCGAGGACTTCGACGTCTGCGCCGAGGCCGCGCAGAACCTGGCGCAGACCTTCGCGGATCAAGGCGTGATCATCGACGACCAGTATCTTCAAGAGGTATCCCCGGGGGGTAGTAGAACTTCCGGCATGGTAGCTGACTTCGTGCCGGCTGCGCAGCGGGGCACGGCTGGCCCCGGCGGTCAGGAAGGTCTTCAGCGTCAGCGCAGGGCGCTGGGTTCGGTGGGGGCGAAGTCGTCGTCGACACGCTGCATGTCGCGTGCTGACGGGGGCAGATCAAACTTGGGCTTGTCCACCGGCAGCGTCCAGTACGCCGGAGCCGGCATGGTGGCGTGGGGATAGCCGCAGTCGTGGGCAAAAGCCCAGACGACGCTGTGGGCGGCCGGGTTGATGGACGGGTCAAATCGCTGCAGGCCCTGCAGCAACTGCTGCTGCAGCACGGGGGCATAGCGCATCAGGCCTTCATGCCACTTCTGGATCACCAGCTGGATCTGCTGGCCGGTGACCTGGCCCGGCTGGGCGCGGGTTGCCACCTGGCAGCTGATCCACTCAGAGGGAATGCCGTTGTTGCGCAGGGTGTCGCGCAGCACCACGCGAACGAGGTCGCGGTTGGATGGGGGATGGCGCGCGTCTCCCGCCGCGCTGGCGCCTTGCAGTTCGGAAGGCGGGTTGTCGTGGCGACCAGACTTGTCGCGCGAGGACTTGAAGTATTCGAACACGGTATGCCTCTTCAGAAAAGATGCCATCAAACAGCGCCCGATGTCCCCCGGGTTGTTCACCAACGTTCCATTCCAGTGTAAACCATGCCGCACGGAGACCCCCAAAGAAAAAGCCCGCGCGGGCGCGGGCTTGAGGCGGTCGGCAGGGAGTATCAGCCGCCGTGCACTTTCATCATCAGCGGCACGATGAGCAGCGCCACGATGTTGATGATCTTGATCAGCGGATTGACGGCCGGGCCGGCCGTGTCCTTATAGGGGTCACCCACCGTATCACCGGTCACCGCCGCCTTGTGGGCATCGCTGCCCTTGCCGCCGTGGTTGCCGTCCTCGATGTACTTCTTGGCATTGTCCCAGGCGCCGCCGCCGGTACACATGGAGATCGCCACGAACAGGCCCGTGACGATGGTGCCCATCAGCAGGCCACCCAGCGCGGCCGGGCCGAGGATCAGGCCGACCAGGATCGGCACCACCACCGGCAGCAGCGAGGGGATCATCATCTCCTTGATGGCGGCCGTGGTCAGCATGTCCACGGCGGTGTCGTACTCGGGCTTGCCCGAGCCGTCCATGATGCCCTTGATGGTCTGGAACTGACGGCGCACTTCCACCACCACCGAGCCGGCGGCGCGCCCGACGGCCTCCATGGCCATGGCACCGAACAGGTAGGGGATCAGGCCACCGATGATGAGGCCGATGATCACCATCGGGTCGCTCAGGTCGAAGCTGATCACCTTGCCGAAGGACTCCAGCTTGTGGGTGTAGTCGGCGAACAGCACCAGCGAGGCCAAGCCGGCCGAACCGATGGCATAACCCTTGGTCACGGCCTTGGTGGTGTTGCCCACCGCGTCCAGCGGGTCGGTGATGTCACGTACGCTGGAAGGCAGTTCGGACATTTCGGCGATACCGCCGGCGTTGTCGGTGATCGGGCCGTAGGCGTCCAGGGCCACCACGATACCCGCCATGCTCAGCATGGAGGTGGCGGCGACTGCCACACCATACAGGCCGGCGAGCTTGAAGGCGATCCAGATCGCAGCGCACACGAAGATCACGGGCCAGGCGGTGGAGCGCATGGAGACACCCAGGCCGGCAATGATGTTGGTGCCATGGCCGGTGGTCGAAGCCTGGGCAATGTGGCGCACCGGCGCGTATTGCGTGCCGGTGTAGTACTCGGTGATCCAGACCAGGGCGGCGGTCAGCACCAGGCCCACGACGGTAGCGCCGAACAGGCGCATCTGGCTGCCGCTGGCGGTGATGGCGTTGTCCGGAATCAGCCACATCGTCACGAAGAAGAAAGCGACCAGCGAGAGGATGCCCGCTACTGCCAGACCCTTGTACAGGGCCGGCATCACGTTCTTCATGCCGGGCGCCGCCTTGACGAAGAAGCAGCCGATGATGGATGCGATGATGGAAACGGCCCCGAGTGCCAGCGGGTAAATCACGGCGCTGGTGCCGGCCCCGGTGACGAGCAGCGCGCCCAGCACCATGGTGGCAATCAGCGTCACAGCGTAGGTTTCGAACAGGTCGGCCGCCATGCCGGCACAATCGCCCACGTTGTCGCCCACGTTGTCGGCGATCACCGCCGGGTTGCGCGGATCATCTTCCGGAATGCCGGCCTCGACCTTGCCCACGAGGTCGGCGCCCACGTCGGCACCTTTCGTGAAGATACCGCCGCCCAGACGGGCGAAGATGGAGATCAGCGAGGAGCCGAAGGCAAAACCGATCAGCGGGTTGAGCAGCTTCGCCAGGGGCACGCCGGGGTTCAGGTTGCCATTGCCGACGAGGAACCAGTAGAACACCGTTACGCCCAGCAGGCCCAGGCCCACCACCAGCATGCCGGTGATGGCGCCGCCGCGGAAGGCCACGTCCAGCGCCGGGCCGATGCCCTTGGTGGCCGCCTGTGCGGTACGCACGTTGGCCCGCACCGAGACGTTCATGCCGATGAAGCCGCAGGCGCCGGATAGCACGGCTCCGATGATGAAGCCGACGGCAGTATTGGTGTCGAGGAAGACACCGATCAGGATGGCCAGCACGATGCCGACGATGCCGATGGTCTTGTACTGGCGGGCCAGGTAGGCGGCGGCCCCCGTCTGGATGGCTGCGGCGATTTCCTGCATCCGGGCGTTGCCGGCGTCCTGCGAGAGGATCCAGCTGCGGGCCCAGAAACCGTAGGCCACGGCGATAAGGCCGCAGACGAGCGCCAGTATCAGCGCTGAGTTGCCTGTCATATCAATCTCTCCTGTGTTGTTGTCTCGCGAAGGGGTGGCAACGCAGGGGGCGGTGCCACCGATGCGTTGCTTCCTCGTCGCGTTCAACCACTCCGGTCTCACAGGACGATTGGCCAACGGTCGCAATGTAGCCTGAAAATGGCCCCGGGCAAGCCGCCGTCAGGGCGGAGCAAGTAAAATCAGGGTTAATACCGATCCCCTTATTGACATACCGCAACAACGAAGGAAACCGATGTCTCTCGACAACGTCACCCCTGGCAAGAACGTTCCCGAAGCTTTCAACGTGATCATCGAGATCCCGATGAACGCCGACCCCATCAAGTACGAGGTGGACAAGGAAACCGGGGCGATTTTCGTGGACCGTTTCATGAGCACGGCCATGCATTACCCCACCAACTACGGCTACGTGCCCAAGACCATCTCCGGTGATGGCGACCCGGTGGACGTGCTGGTGATCACCCCGGTGCCGCTGATCCCCGGCGTGGTGGTGCCCTGCCGCCCGATCGGCATCCTGAAGATGCAGGACGAGGCCGGCGAGGACGGCAAGGTGCTGGCCGTTCCGACCGACAAGATCCTGTCCCTCTACACCCAGTGGCAGAAGCCCGAGGATCTGAATCCGATGCGTCTCAAGACCATCGAGCACTTCTTCGAGCACTACAAGGACCTCGAGAAGGGCAAATGGGTCAAGGTGCTGGGCTGGGAAGGCCCTGAGTCCGCCAAGAAGGAAATCACCGATGGCATGGCGGCCTACGCCAAGCTGGCCAAGGGCTGATCTTCTCGCGTCTCCCGATACAAGCCCGCAGGCCTCCGGCCTGCGGGCTTTTTTACGCATAGGCCCGGATTCGCCGCGCTTTTCCACGGAACGGGGCCCTACACCGCGGCCGCGCCGCCGTGTATCATGGTCCCAAGGTCAACCCGCTTCCAACCCCTGGAAGGAGCAAGCGACATGCAAACCACCACTGAAACGCGCACTGGCGAGCAGCCCGTGGCCGAGTCCGGCCAGTACCTCACACTGCGGCTGGGGAATGAGGAATACGCGATCGACATCCTGCGTGTCCAGGAGATCCGCTCCTACGAGGAGCCGACCCGCATGGTGAACGCGCCGTCCTTCATCAAGGGCGTGGTCAACCTGCGTGGGGTCATTGTTCCTATCGTCGACCTGCGCATGAAGCTCAACCTGGACAAGGTCGAGTACAACGACTTCACCGTGGTCATCATCCTCAACGTGCGCGGCACGGTGATCGGGGCCGTGGTCGATTCCGTGTCCGACGTCGTCACCCTGGCCGCCGACGCGATCAAGCCGGCGCCGCAGTTCGAGACGGCAATCGATGCGCGTTTCATCACCGGGCTGGCGAATGTCGGGGAGCGCATGCTCATCGTCATGAACATGGAGGCGCTGCTGAGCAATGCCGAAATGGGCATGCTCACCAGCGCCATGCGCTGACCCGGAGCGGGGCTACCCGCTCTTCAGGGGCGAGTGCTGCTCCAGCACATCCAGGTACTCTTCCACTCCGCGCCCCTCCCGCTCCAGAAAGTCTTCTACCGCCCGTGCGAAGTCCGGGTGAGCCAGCCAGTGGGCGCTGGTCGTGCGCACGGGCAGGAGGGCCCGTGCCAGCTTGTGTTCGCCCTGGGCGCCGCCTTCGAAACGCTGGTAGCCGTGAGCGATGCACCACTGCAGCGGGCTGTAGTAGCAGGCCTCGAAGTGCAGGCAGTCCACCCGCTCCATCGCACCCCAGTAGCGTCCCCAGGCCACCTTCTCCGACCCTGTGTCGCTGACGGCAACCAGGACATACTGCCCTGGCGAGGCGTCCGGGCTGGACGCGGCGTAGGCCTCGTCGATGTGAGCATTGAGCGTCTCCACCGTCAACTTGCCGCCGCTGG
>DALYHW010000135.1:682-7758 GCA_031970695.1 Hylemonella sp. | reverse complement strand
GCTGCAGCGCGCTGTCGCAGCCCTGCACGTCGCCGATCAGGTAGTGGGCCATGGGGAATATCGTGGGCTGCTGGATTGTCGCATCGTGCAGACGTGCCTTGCCGCTGCCATGGGCCTGCATTAGACTGGCCCGCGTGCCTGCGATTGCGGCGGTCCCTGAAGAACGAGGATGACAATGAAGACAAATGCCTTCTGGCAGAAGGACTGGCCGGTCGGCCTGCTGGTGGCCGTGGTGCTGTTCCTGGCAGCGGGCACCGACCTGATGCAGAGCCTGGAGCGCAAGGCCTACGACCTCGGTGTGCGGGCCACGGCACGGGTGCCGAGCGACCGGGTGGCCATCATCGCCATCGACGACCAGAGCATCGCCAACCTCGGGCGCTGGCCCTGGCCGCGCGAGATCCATGCCCGCATGATCGACCTGCTGGCCGCCGGCCAGGCCAAGGTGATCGGCCACACGGTCTTCTTCTCCGAGCCGCAGGTGGACGCCGGGCTGGACTACATCCGCAAGGTCCGGGGCTGGGTCGACGAATCGGGCCTGCGCAAGGGCGGCAATGCCGCCGCGCTGGAGCGGCTCGACGCCCTGCTGGACGAGGCCAGCCGCAACCTGGACAACGACCGCAAGCTGTCCGAAAGCCTGGCGCGCGCTCACAACGTGCTGCTGGCGCTGTATTTCGAACCCGGTGAACCGCTGGGCAAGCCGGACCAGCCGCCGCCGGACTACCTGCTGCGCAATCGCCTCAGTGGCGTCCAGGCCGGCGCGGCGGGCGTGCAGCCCGACCTGTCCCACGGGGTGCTCATGCCGATTCCCGCGCTGGGCAGCCAGGCGCTGGCGCTGGGGCACCTGAATTTTTCGCGCGACGTGGATGGCGCGGTGCGCAGCGAGCCGCTGGCCATGGACTACTACGGCGCGTTTTACCCTTCTCTGTCCCTGCTGCTGGCCGCCCACAGCCTGAACCTGGCGCCGGCCGATATCCGCGTGCAACCCGGCGAGGGGCTGCAACTGGGCAAGCTGCGGATCACCACCGACGAGTCGCTGCGCATGCAGACCTATTTCTACCCGGACCGCCAGGGCCGGCCGGCTTTCCAGGTCGATTCCTTCTACGACGTGCTCAGCGGCAAGATCCCGGCGGCCAAGTACAAGGACAAGATCGTGCTCATCGGCGCCTCCGCGGCGGGTGTGGGCACGCTGCAGGTGACACCGGTCTCGTCGAGCATGCCCTCCGTGGTGACGCTGGCCCACACGGTGTCCAGCATCCTGCAGGGCGACTTCTTCGTCTCACCGTCCTGGGCGGGGCTGGCGCAGCTGGCGGTGTTCCTGCTGGTGGCCGCGTATCTGGTGGCGGTGCTGCCACGCCTGCGCGCGGCCACGGGCGCGCTGGTAACGGCGGCGCTGTTTGCCACCTTGCTGGGTGCGCACTTCCTGCTCATGAGCACGCGCGCGCTGTGGCTGCCGCTGATGCTGCCGGCCACGCTGCTGCTGGTGGGTCATCTGCTGCTGACCACCAAACGCTTCCTCGTGACCGAAGAGCACAAGGAGAAGTCAGAGGCCGAGTCGGCCGAGAGCAACCGCATGCTGGGTCTGGCTTTCCAGGGGCAGGGCCAGCTCGACATGGCTTTCGACAAGTTTGCCAAGGTGCCGATGGACGACGGCCTGATGGAGCTGCTCTACAACCTGGCGCTGGACTTTGAGCGCAAGCGCCAGTTCAACAAGGCCGAAGCGGTGTTTCGCCGCATGAGCGAGCACAACCCGAAATTCCGCGACATCGCGGCGCGGCTCGCTCAGTCCAAGGCGCTGGCCGAGACCGTCATGCTCGGCCCGGTGGCCGGGCGCGGCAACGACAGCACGCTGGTGCTGGACCAGCCGGGCGTGAGCAAGCCCATGCTGGGCCGTTACGAAATCGAGAAAGAGCTGGGCAAGGGCGCCATGGGTGTGGTCTACCGGGGGCGCGATCCCAAGATCGGTCGCCAGGTGGCGATCAAGACACTGGCGCTGGCCCAGGAGTTCGATGCCGACGTGCTGCAGGAGGTCAAGCAGCGCTTCTTTGCGGAAGCCGAATCGGCAGGCCGTCTGAACCATCCCAACATCGTGACCATGTACGACGCTGGCGAGGAGCACGACCTGGCCTACATCGCCATGGAGTTCCTCAAAGGCCAGGACCTCGTGGCCTACACCCGGCCTGGCCAGCTGTTGCCGCTGGCGCTGGTGATGGAGATTGGCGCCCGGGTGGCCGAGGCACTGGACTATGCGCACCGGCAGAACGTGGTGCATCGCGACATCAAGCCCGGCAACATCATGTACGACCCGGCATCGGGTACCGTGAAGGTGGCGGACTTCGGCATCGCGCGCCTGACCGATGCCAGCAAGACCCGGACCGGCATGGTGATGGGCACACCGTCCTACATGTCACCCGAGCAGCTGGCGGGACTCAAGGTGGGAGGCAGCTCGGACCTGTTCTCGCTGGGCGTGATGCTCTACCAGCTGTCCTGTGGTCGCCTGCCGTTTGACGGTGAGTCGATGGCCCAGCTGATGTACCGCATCGCCAACGAGTCGCCGACGGACATCCTGACCGTGCGTCCCGATCTGCCCGCCTGCCTGGTGGCCCTCCTCGCGCGGACCCTGGCCAAGAAGCCCGAGGAGCGGTATGCGACCGGCGCCGAGCTGGCCGCCGCGCTGCGCCAGTGTGCGGCCCAGCTGCCCCAGACGGGCTGGCAGGCTACGGTTCCGGCGAGCCCGGGCGGTCCGGGCAACGCATGGACGGCCACCGAGCCGGGCCCGGACGCCACGCAGGGTAAAGTCGGGTGATGTTCACTGCGCTTCGGGGTCCATGGACTTCCTGCTGATCGTTTTCCTGATTCTCCTCAACGGCCTGTTTGCCATGTCGGAACTGGCGCTGGCCGCGAGCCGCAAGGCGCGCCTGCTCGCCATGGCCGAGGCCGGTGACGGTGGGGCGCAAGCGGCTCTGGAACTGATGGACAACCCCACGCAGTTCTTGTCCACCGTGCAGGTCGGCATCACCTCCATCGGTGTGCTCAACGGCATCGTGGGCGAAGCGGCCTTCAGCGCCGGCCTGGCCGAGGTGCTGCAGGGCTGGGGCATGTCGGCCTCGGCTGCGGCCATCTGGGCGACCGCCCTGGTGGTGACGCTGATCACCTTTCTCACCATCATCTTTGGCGAGCTGGTGCCCAAGCGCATCGGCCAGCTCTACCCGGAGCCGGTGGCGCGCTGGATGGCGCGGCCCATGCACTGGCTCGCGGTGGGCGCGCGGCCTTTTGTCCGGCTGCTGGCGGCTTCCACGCAGGGCGTGCTCAGGCTGCTGCGCATCCCGACCGACGTGACGCGCAGCATGACCGAGGAGGAGATCCGCCACAGCCTGGAAGAGGGGGTGGATGCCGGTGTCATCGAGGCGCAGGAGCACCAGATGGTGCAGAACGTGTTTCGCCTCGACGACCGGCCCCTGACCTCGCTGATGGTGCCACGCGCGGACATCGCCTGGCTCGATGCGTCACTGACGGTGGCGCAGTGTCTGCACCACGTGGGCGAGGCGGGCGAGGCTGGCGTGCATTCCTGGTACCCGGTGTGCCGCGCCTCGCTCGACGACGTGGTTGGCCTGGTCAGTGTGGGCAAGTTGCTGGCGCTGGGGCCGGCCGCACCGGGGCCTGTGGAGGAGTATGTGCAGCCCGCGGTTTTTGTGCCCGAGACCCTCTCGGGGATGGAACTGCTGGAACAGTTCCGCGCGCGCTCGGGGCGCATGGTGTTCGTGGTCGACGAGTACGGTGTCGTGCAGGGCCTGCTCACGCCCGGCGACCTGCTGGAGGCCATCACCGGCGAGTTGCAGCCCGTGGCCTCGACCGATGCCTGGGCCACCGCGCGCGACGACGGCTCCTGGCTGCTCGACGGGCTGATGCCGGTGGACGAGCTCAAGAGCCGCCTGGCCATCCGCGAATTGCCCCTGGAGGCACGTGGCCGCTACAACACGGTCGCCGGCCTGCTGCTGGCGATCAGCGGGCACCTGCCGCGGACCGGTGAACGCATTGCCTGCGGGGAGTGGGTGTTCGAGGTGCTGGACCTGGACGGCTGGCGTATCGACAAGGTGCTGGCGCGTCCCGCGGCTAGCGCACCCAGCTGACCGTGCGGTTGCGGCCCTCGCGCTTGGCGACGTAGAGCGCTTCGTCGGCCTGCTTGATCAGCGCTTCCGCGCTCAGCGCCGGGTCCAGGCCGCTGACACCGGCCGACAGCGTGGCCGTGCACCATGTCTCGTTGAAGGGGTGCCGGATCTGGCCGAAGTCCGCGCGGATACGGTCCAGCAGGCGTACGGCTTGCGGCACGTCGACACCCGGCAGCACCAGCAGGAATTCCTCGCCGCCGTAGCGTCCGATCAGATCGCCCTTGCGCAGGCGCTGGCGCAGGAACCACGCCAGGTTGCGGATCACCTGGTCGCCCATGGGATGGCCGTAGCTGTCGTTGATCTTCTTGAAGTGGTCGATGTCCAGCATCGCGACCGCCAGCGGCTGCCCGGACTGGGCCGCCTGGCGCATCGCCGAGGCCAGCTTGTCCTTGGAGGTGCTGTGGTTGAAGAGGCCCGTCAGGCTGTCGCGCTGCATGGCGCGGCGCAAGGTGCGATAGCGCTCGATCTTGCTCTGCACCACCGCGTTGAGGATGACCGGGTTGTAGGGCTTGGTGATGAAGTGGTCGCCACCCAGGCGCAGGGCGTCGACCTGCAGCGGCACGTTGGTGTCACCCGACAGGTAGACGATGGGCACCGAGAGGAATTCGGGGTGCTGCCGGATCACCCGTGCCGCCTCGATGCCGGTGCAGCCCGGCATGAACATGTCCATCAGGATCAAGTCTGGCTGAAAGCTCGCCAGGTTCTCGAGCACCTGCTGGGGGCGTGCGATGGCGTGGGTCTGGATGTCGATCATGGCCAGCGTCTGCTGAATCGATTTGCTGGCCGTCGGCGAGTCCTCCACGATCAGGGCGCGGAACGGCTCCTCCTGCTGGCCGCTGCACAACTCGATGATGCGGGCCAGGATCAGGGACTGCGCCGTGCCTGCGGCAAAGCAGTAGTCTGCGCCACTGGTCAGCGCCGCGCGCAGGTTGTCGAAGTCATCGACCAGTTCATGAACCAGCAGCGTCGCCGCGGAGAGCTGTTTGCGCAACTGTTCGATCTGCAGGCCCATCTGCGGGCTGGTCAGGCCCGCGGCGTTGAACAGCACGATGGCCGGTTCGTCGGCCAGCGCAGGCAGATTGCGGATCTGCTGGAACTGCGCGTCGATGTTGAAGTAGCCCAGCTGCAGTGCAAGGGCCTGCCAGGCGGCGCCGCTGCTGCCAAACAGCCAGACCCGATGGCGCGGTGCAACGTCGAGCGCGCCTGCGGAGTCGGGCTGTGTGCGTCGCTCCACCACCGGATGGGCATTGATGTCGATGAAGTCCGCCAGCCGCAGGCCCAGCTCCTGCACGCGCTGGTCCAGTTCCGCCAGCGTGGCGCTGGGGACCGCCGTGCCGTTGCCAGCGTCGAACAGCGCCAGGGTTTGCTGCTCCAGGTTGCGCGACATCTGGTGCAGGCCGGAAAAGCCCTTGGCGTGGAGGAATTCGGTGAAGCTGGAGATCGAGACGGCGAACTCCAGCAGGCGGTCGGAGCCCGGGGCGGCCATGAAAGACCGCCAGTTCGCGCTCAGCGCGTCACTGCGCTTGCGGAGTTCGTCGGGCGAGCAGGACATGGCGCAGTCCGTGGTCAGTGGCGGACCGCGGATCAGCGGCGGATTTCTGCGGCACTACGCATGGAACAAGTATAGGGCGGCACCGGCCAGCCCCGCTCAGGCGCGTCCGCTGAGCCGGTAGATCCACAGCCCCACGTACTCATGCAGGGCCGTATGCCATTTGTGGGCACCCAGCGCGAGCGAGTACTGGTCCCAGGGCGTGGACTGGCCTGCCCGGTAATCGGCCGGCCACGGCGTGACGTTCCAGCCCGCCTTTTCGAAGGTGGCCATGGCGCGTGGCATGTGCCAGGCCGAGGTCAGCAGCAGCCAGGGCCGTGTCCTGTCCACGTCCGGCAAGGCGGCGCTGAGGACGGCGTTCTCGTAGGTGGTGCGCGAGGCCGACTCCAGCAGCAGGCGCCGGGGGTCCACGCCCATGCTGGCGTAGAAGCGGCGGGCGCGCTCGGCCTCGCTCATGCCCTGGCCGAACAGATCACCCTCCCCCCCGGTGAACAGCAGGCGCAACTGTGGTGCCGCGCGCAGCAGCGGCAGGCCTGCCGTCATGCGTTCGGCCCCGCTGTTGAGGGCCGGTTGCTGGTGGCCCTGCCAGACATAGGGGGGTTCCAGCGCACCGCCCAGCACGATCACGCCCGCGTAGCGCTGCAGGTCGGTGCGGGTCGGGGCTGGATGCTGCGCCTCGAGCCGACGCAGCAGGGCATCCGGCAGCGGCTCCCAGCCCTGCACCACCAGCACGGCCAGCGCCGTCCAGAGCAGGCTTGTGCCGGTACGACGCCAGCGCCGCAGGAGCGGCAGGCCCAGCAGGAGGAGCAGCAGCACCCAGGCCAGCGGCTGGGTGAGGAAGGCAAGCAGTTTGGCAAGCACGAACATGCCGTGATTGTGGCCGAGGGGCATCGCTATGATCGTCGGAATGCACGATCCCGTCCGCACGTCCGGCGCGCCGCAGGCCGCGCCCGCCGCCGTCTCCTTTCGCCAGGCCCTGCGTTTCTGGTTCAGGCTGGGATTCATCAGCTTCGGCGGTCCGGCCGGACAGATTGCCATCATGCATGAGGAGCTGGTCGAGCGGCAGCGCTGGATTTCCGAGCGGCGCTTCCTGCATGCGCTGAACTACTGCATGGTCCTGCCGGGGCCCGAGGCGCAGCAGCTGGCCACCTACATCGGCTGGCTGATGCATCGCAGCTGGGGTGGCATCGTGGCGGGGGCCCTGTTCGTGCTGCCCTCGCTTTTCATCCTGATCGCACTGTCCTGGGTCTACATGGCCTGGGGCGAGACGCCGCTGGTGGCCGGGCTGTTCTACGGGATCAAGCCGGCCGTGACGGCCATCGTTGTGCAGGCGGCCTGGCGCATCGGTTCGCGGGCCCTCA
>DALYHW010000135.1:0-645 GCA_031970695.1 Hylemonella sp. | reverse complement strand
GGCATAGCCGCTGCGGCATTTGTCGCCATCTTTGCGCTGGGTGTCCCGTTCCCGCTCATCGTCGGTGCCGCCGCGCTGGCCGGCTACATCGGGGGGCGTGTCTCGCCCTCGCGTTTTCGTACAGGCGGGGGGCATGGAGACGGCCAGAAATCGTATGGGCCGGCGCTGATCGACGACCACACGCCCACACCGGCGCACGCGCGCTTTCGCTGGACGCGGCTGGCGCGGGTGGCTGTGGCGGGGTACTCTGGTTTGTGCCCATGGCGCTGTGCATGCTGATCTGGGGCTGGGGCCACACCTACACGCAGATGGGCTGGTTCTTCACCAAGGCCGCGTTGCTGACCTTTGGCGGTGCCTACGCCGTGCTGCCCTATGTCTATCAGGGCGCGGTCGGCCACTATGGCTGGCTGACGCCGGAGCAGATGATCGATGGCCTCGCCCTGGGTGAGACCACGCCGGGACCGCTGATCATGGTGGTGGCCTTTGTCGGTTTTGTCGGCGGCTACGGGCAGGCGCTGCTGGGTCCTGACGCGCCCTTCCTGGCCGGGGCGCTGGCAGCGACGCTGGTGACCTGGTTCACCTTCCTGCCGTCCTTTGTTTTCATTCTCGCGGGCGGCCCCCTGGTCGAGTCCACGCACAACGATC
>DALYHW010000134.1:0-7834 GCA_031970695.1 Hylemonella sp. | reverse complement strand
GCAGACCTTGTTGATGGTCATGGCCGGCACCGCGTGCGGCAGGCCCGACTTGACGACGGCCTGGCGCGCCGGGTTCTGGCCGGAGCCGGCGGTGAGCACCTGGCCCAGGATCACTTCGCCGATCTGCTCACCGGACAAGCCGGTGCGGGCCAGCAGGCCCTTGATCACGGTGGCGCCCAGCTCGGGGGCGGCCACGCCAGCCAGGGAACCGCCGAACTTGCCCACGGCGGTGCGTGCGGCGGCGACGATGACGATGTCGGTCATGCAGGGGTCTCCAGTGAAATTTCCGTGTTGAGGGATGGCGAAACCGTTGCGACAGGCGCGCACCGGCCCGCCGTCGCCCCCTTTTTACGCCTTTTGTTTGACGTATCGGCCGGGTGCCGGCTCGATCGGCTTGAACTGGGCGTTGCCGTAGGCCTTGGGGGCCGGAACCAGCTTGCCCGCGTGGCGCGCCAGCCACGCCGACCAGTCGGTCCACCAGCTGCCCGGGGTTTCGGTGGCCTCGGACAGCCACTGCTCGGCGGTGGCCGGCAGCTCGTCATTGACCCAGTGGCTGCGCTTGCCGGCCGCCGGCGGGTTGATCACCCCGGCGATGTGGCCGGAAGCACCCAGCATGAAGCGCTTGGGGCCCTTGAACACCTTGGTCGAGGCGTAGGCGCCGGTCCAGGGCACGATGTGGTCCTCGCGCGAGGCGTACAGGTACACCGGCGCCTGGATCTTGCCCAGGTCCAGCTTCTCGCCACAGACGGTCAGCGCGCCCGGCACCTTGAGCTTGTTCTCGAGGTAGGTGTTGCGCAGGTACCAGCAGTACATCGGGCCCGGCAGGTTGGTGCTGTCGGAGTTCCAGTAGAGCAGGTCGAACGGCGGCGGCGTCTCGCCCTTGAGGTAGTTGCCGACGACGTAGTTCCAGACCAGGTCGTTGGGTCGCAGGAAACTGAAGGTGGAGGCCAGGTCGCGCCCGGCCATCAGCCCGCCCTGCCCCAGCTGCTGCTCGCGCAGCCGCACCATGCCTTCGTCGATGAAGATGTCCATGATGCCGGTGTCGGCAAAATCGAGGAAGGTGGTCAGGAAGGTGGCGCTGTGCACGGGTTTCTCGCCACGCGCGGCCAGTACCGCCAGCGCGGTCCCCAGGATGGTGCCTCCCACGCAGAAACCCAGGGCATTGATGTCGGTCGCACCGGTGATCTCGCGTACCACCTCGATGGCGCGGATGGCCGCGTCCTCGATGTAGTCATCCCAGGTCTTGTGGCCCAGGCTCTCGTCCGGGTTACGCCAACTCACCACAAAGGTGTGGTGGCCCTGCGCCACGGTATAGCGGATCAGCGAGTTGTCCGGCTGCAGGTCGAGGATGTAGTACTTGTTGATGCAGGGCGGGATCAGCAGGAACGGCCGCTCGTAGACCTTGTCGGTGAGGGGCTTGTATTCGATGAGCTGGAACAGCTCGTTCTCGTAGACCACGGCGCCTTCGCTGGTGGCCACGTTGCGGCCCACCTCGAACTGGCTTTCATCGGTCATGCTCACGTGGCCCTGGCCCAGGTCGTGCAGCATGTTCTGCAGGCCCCGGGCGATGCTCTCGCCCTGGGTCTCGATGGCCTTCTTCTGGGCGTCGGCATTGAAGGCCAGGTAGTTGCTCGGCGCGCTGGCCGCCACCCACTGTTCCACGGCGAAGCGGATGCGGGCCCGGGTCTTGGCGTCGGCCTGAACGGCATCCGCCATTTCCATGAGCAGGCGGGCGTTGAGCAGGTAGGTCGACGCCGCCATGGCCGCCAGCGGGTTCTCGCCCCAGGCGGGCGCGGCAAACCGCCGGTCGCCGGCGGGTGGCGTCATCCGCGGCCCCTGCTGCATGAGCTGCGTCAGTTCCTGCAGGTACTGCTGCTGCAGCGCCTGCAGTTTTTCGGGGGCGATCGACACCGGATGCTCAAGTCCGGGCAGGCCGCCCTGGGCCTTGCCCAGGTCCATGGTCTGGAAAGACTGGAACAGCTTGAGCCAGTTATCACCAAAGGCCTGCTGGTACTGTTGCAGGGCCTGCTTCCAAAAATCGGGGGTATCCTGTGTCACGCCGGGTCCTCGTGCTGGAGTGCATGGAAAATTTCCAGGCCCAGTATCTCAGGCCTGGGCCTACGGAATCCTGACACCGACCAATTTACTCATGTTCTTGATCCTGATTGCCATCGGCTGGCTGTACGTCGCGCTCATGATGGCAGTGGCCGAGGCCAGCAGCCCCGTGGGCAGCGCGCTGGGGGCCATCGTCACCTTCCTGCTCTACGGCGTGGGCCCGGTAGCGCTGCTGATGTACATCCTCAATACCCCCAACCGCAAGCGTCGCCTGCGCCAGCGCGAGGCCGAGGCGCTGGCCGCCTGGCAGGCCCGGCAGCAGGCCGGGGCCAGTCCCGGCTCAGGTCCGCCAGATGCAGGCGGCCAGCCGCCCGCTGACGCGGTCGCGCCGGTGCGAAAAGAACCGTGAGGGATTGCCGACGGTGCACCAGCTGTTGCTGCCGTCGTTGCCGTAGACCTGCGTGACACCCAGGGCAGCCAGCCGCTGGCGCGCCAGAGCGGGCAGGTCGGCCAGCCACTTGCCGGCCGCGGGCGCCGGGCGAAAACAGCTGGCCGCCTCTGCTTCGACGTTGACGAAGGCCGAACGCACTTCGTCCCCGACTTCAAATGCCTGCGGCCCGATGCAGGGCCCGAGCCAGACCATGACCTCGCCGGCCGGCCGCGCCAGGGTCGCATGCAGGCTCTCGAGCACGCCGACGCCACCGTGTCCGGCCAGGCCGCGCCAGCCGGCATGGGCCGCGGCGACAAAGCTGCCCTGCGCGTCGGTGTACAGCAGGGGCAGGCAGTCCGCCACCATGATGGTGCAAGCCACGCCGGCTTCCTGCGTGTAACAGGCGTCGGCCTGCGTACCTTGCGGCGTGTGTACGTCCAGCGCCACCACGCCACTGCCATGTACCTGCTGCAGGAATACGGGCCGTGCACCGAGGGCCTGCGCCAGCACGGCGCGGTTGGCGCCCACGGCCAGCGGATCGTCGCCGACGTGGTCGCCGAGGTTGAAGCTGTCGTAGGGCGGCCGTGAACGGCCGCCGGCGCGCGTGGTGCACACCGCTCGCACCGTGGCCGGCGCCGGCCACTGGGGCACCAGCCAGTCGGCGGTCGGTGCGGCGCCGGGGCTCACGGCTCGTTGTCCGGACAGTTGGACGGCTGCGCCTGCTGGAAGGCCGGGTGTTTCATGCAGGCCTCGAAGGCGGCCATGGTACGTGGCAGGCCTTCCAGGTTGGTGTCGAAACGCTTGGCGTTGAAGATCTGAGGCACCAGGCAGCAGTCGGCCAGCGTGGGGGTGTCGCCCCAGCAGTAGACCGAGGCGGGCAGGCCAGCTTGCTCGCGCTGCGCGCCCAGGGTGGCGAGCTGTCGCTCGAAGCTTTCCAGGCCCTCGCGCACCCAGTGGCGGTACCAGGTGTTCTTGGCGTCGTCGCCGACCTTGAGTTCGCGCACAAGGTACTTGAGTACTCGCAGGTTGTTGAGCGGGTGGATCTCGCAGGCGATCGACTGCGCCAGCGCCCGCACCTTGGCACGCCCGGCCGCATCGGCGGGCAGCAGCGGCGGTTGTGGATGGGTCTCGTCCAGATACTCGATGATGGCCATCGACTGCGAGAAACGATCGCCATCGGCCTCCAGCAGAGGAACCAGACCGTCAGCGGAAATGGCGGTGTAGTCCGGCAGCTTGTGGTCGCCGCGGGCCAAGTGCACGGGCATGTAGTCGTAGCCGAGTCCCTTGAGTGCCAGCGCGATGCGCACGCGGAACGAGGCCGAGGACCGGAAGTAGTTGTAGAGCTTCATGGCGACGAGGATAAACCGGAAACGCCGCCCGGTGATGGACAATCCGCGCTACAGACCCATCCGCCGCCGAAGGACGCCATCATGATTCTCGAAATCGCCGACATCCGCATCCACGCCGACCAGCAGCTCGCCTTTGACGAGGCCATCCAGCGCGGGCTGGCCACGGTGATCAGCAAGGCCCGGGGCTACCGCGGCTTCAAGGTCAACAAGGGAGTTGAGCATCCGGACCGCTACGTCCTGATGATCTTCTGGGACACGCTGGAAGACCACACCGTGCACTTCCGCCAGTCACCAGCCTTCGGCGAGTGGCGCGCCATTGTCGGTCCCTTCTTCGCCGCTCCGCCGGTGGTCGAGCACTTCACGCTGTTGGCGAAATCGAGCTGAGCCACAAAGACGAGCACCCTGTATTCATGCGTTAAACGCCGTGGAACCGGCTCCGCCGGGCCACTGGCGTTGCCCCCTTTTCAAGGGGGTGGCGCAGCGCGCGGAGAGCGCGGAGCCTGGGGGTTAGTTCTCTTCATGCCCGGCAACCAGCTTGCCCAGCAGGCGCATGAACTGCTCGCGCTCGGTCGCGTTGAGCGGGCCGAGGATACGGGTCTGGGCCCGGGCCACCAGCCGCTTCATCTGCTGGGCGGTCTGCTCGCCCTCGGGCGTCACCCAGAGCAGCTTGCGACGCCGGTCGTTGGGATCGGCCTCGCGCCGCACCCAGCCCTTGGCCTCCAGCCGTCCGATCACCGACCCCGAGGTGGCGGCGTCGAATGCCACGCGGCCGGCCAGCGTCACCTGGTCGATTCCCGGGTCTTCCAGCAAGGCGTTGAGCATGGCGAACTGCACGGGTGTCACGTCAAACGCCGCGGTTTCCTCCATGAAGACCGCTACGGCGCACTGCTGCGCACGGCGGATCAGGTGCCCGGGCGCGTGCTGGAAATCGAAACTCTTGGACATCCGGCGAGTTTAGTGCCAGCCCAAGGCTGCGGGTAAACCCCGGTATTGCACCGCCTCAACGATATGCATACTTACGAAATGCGAACCCGCGGCCGATGCCGCAGGTTCGTCGCGCCACGCACTTTGCCAGTGTCACAATTCCGGTCCGGAAAGACCCGCCATGAATGCTCCGCACCCCGCCGCTGCGGCCCGCCAGGCCCTGTACCGTGACATGTCACCACACCACCTGACCCCGCTGTGGGAGGTGTTGCATGCGCTGGTACCCCCGCAACCAGCCTCGCCCTGCGTGCCCGCCCTGTGGCGCTATGAGCAGGTCCGGCCCTTCCTGCAGCGCGCGGGTGAGGTGATCACGGCCGAGGAGGCCGTGCGCCGCGTCCTGATCCTGGAGAATCCGGCGCTGCGCGGCCAGTCGGCCGTGACACAGTCGCTGTACGCCGGCCTGCAGCTCATCCTGCCCGGCGAGGTCGCCCCCAGCCACCGCCACACGCAAAGCGCGCTGCGTTTCATCGTCGAGGGCACGGGCGCCTACACGGCCGTGGACGGCGAGCGCACGACCATGCACCCGGGTGACTTCATCATCACGCCGAGCTGGACCTGGCACGACCACGGCAACGAGGTGGACGAACCCGTGGTCTGGCTCGACGGGCTGGACATCCCCATGATCCGCTTCTTCGATGCCGGCTTTGCGGAGAACGGCAACGCGAAGTCGCAGCCCGTCACGCGCCCTGAAGGTGCCAGCCTCGCACGTTATGGTCACAACATGGCCCCGGTGCGCGGCGATGCGCCTTTTGGCGCGACTTCGCCCATCTTCAGCTACCCCTACGAACGCAGCCGCGAAGCGCTGCACGACCTGGAGCGCACGGCGCCCATCGACGCCTGGGACGGCTTCAAGCTGCGCTACATCAACCCGCTGACCGGAGGCACGCCCATGCCCACCATCCAGCCCTTCATGCAGCGCCTGCCCGCCGGCTTTGACGGCAAGTCCTGGCGCCAGACCGACGGTGCGGTCTACAGCGTGGTCGAGGGTGCGGGGACTGCGTACATCGACGGGCCGAACGGGCCGGTACGATACGACTTCGAAGCACGCGACCATTTCGTCGTGCCGTCCTGGCAGGCGCTGCGCCTGCAGTCGGCGCAGGGTTGTGTCCTGTTCAGCTATTCAGACCGCCCCGTGCACCAGGCGCTGGGCATCCATAAGGAAGAGAGACTCGCATGAGCTACGTCATCGCCGCACCGGCGCCCGTGTCCGTCCCCGTCGTGGGCAGCAAGGACCGCTTTCCCGTCAACCGCGTCTACTGCGTCGGCCGCAATTACGTGGCGCATGCGCAGGAGATGGGCTTCACCGGACGTGAGCCGCCCTTCTTTTTCATCAAGCCGGCCGACACCTGCCTGGTCATCGAGCCTGGCCAGACGGCCAGCCTGCACTACCCCAGCCTGACCAAGGACTTCCACCACGAAATCGAGCTCGTGGCGGCCATTGGCGTGGGGGGCAAGAACATCAAGGCGGCCGATGCCAAGAAGCACATCTGGGGCTACGGCGTGGGCCTGGACATGACACGGCGCGACCTGCAGGGCGAGCAGAAGAAGCTGGGCCGTCCCTGGTGCATCGGCAAGACCTTCGACGAGGCCTGCCCCATCGGCGCCATCACGCCCGCGGCCCAGGCCGGTGACGTAGACAATGCCGAGATCTGGCTCAAGGTCAACGGGCAGGACCGCCAGCGCAGCACGGTCACCAAGCTGATCTGGAACATCGGCGAGATCATCGAGCACCTCACCACCGCGTGGGAGCTGCGCCCGGGTGACCTGATCTACACGGGTACGCCTGAAGGCGTGGCGGCCGTGGTGGCCGGTGACACGATGGAAGGCGGCGTGGCAGGGTTGACCCCTATCTCGCTCAAGGTCGTCTGAGCCGACCACCCACCTACAATCGCGCCCCATGGTCTACAAAATGTTGGGCAGGCTGGCGGGCTTTTGCGCCATCCTCGCCGGTTTGCTGCTCACGATCATCACCCTGATGACCTGCGTCAGCGTCATCGGTCGCAACACCACAGGCGATACCCTGGTCGGTGACTTCGAGCTGACGGGCGTGGCTGCCGGCGCGGCCATCGCCCTCTTCCTGCCCTGGTGCCAGTTCCGGCGCGGCAACATCATCGTGGACTTCTTCACCGCGCGCGTCAGCGAGCGCACCAACGCGGTGCTCGACCGGGTGGGCGCGCTCGTGCTGGCCCTGTGCCTGGCGCTGCTGGGCTGGCGCACCTTGCAAGGTGGCCTGAGTGCCTGGAGCACGCAGTCGGCGACCATGATGCTGGGCTTTCCGGAGTGGATCGCCTACGCCTTCATGGTGCCGCCCATCCTGCTGACCGCGCTGATCGGCCTGTGGCAGGGTCTGCTCGGATTCGGCGAGGAGGCACAGTCATGAGTCCCCTGTCCATGACCCTGCTGATCTTCGGCATCATGCTGCTTCTGATGGCTGTACGCATCCCGATCGCCATCGCCATGTTCGCGGCGGGCGCCATCGGCTACGCGGCCCAGGCGGGCTGGCTGCCTCTGGCCAACTTCCTCAACACCGAGGCCTTTGCACGCTTCGCAAGCTACGACCTTTCGGTGATCCCGCTGTTCATCCTGATGGGGCATTTCGCCACCCAGGGCGGCATTTCCAAGGCCCTGTTCGGGTTTGCCAGCGCAGTGATGTCGCGCTTCCAGGGTGGCCTGGCGATGGCGGCCGTCATGGCCAGTGCAGCCTTCGGTGCCATCTGCGGCTCATCGGTGGCCACCGCCGCGACAATTGCCTCGGTGGCCATGCCGGAAATGAAGCGCCATGGCTATTCCGGCCGCCTGGCCACGGGTACGCTGGCCGCCGGGGGGACGCTGGGCATCCTGATCCCGCCCTCGGTGCCGCTGGTGATCTACGCCATCCTGACCGAGCAGAACATCGCCAAGCTGTTCGCCGCGGCCATGATCCCGGGACTCATCGCCATGGTCGGGTACATGGTGGCCATCGGCATCTACGTGCGCGTGGTGCCGGGCCACGCGCCGGCCGACGACGTGGTGACGG
>DALYHW010000133.1:0-7838 GCA_031970695.1 Hylemonella sp. | reverse complement strand
ACGAACAGCAGGTCAAGCACATCATGGCCCTGCTGCTCGACCCGAACTCGCCGGTCAACAAATAAAAGGATCACCCCTGTCCCGAGACCAAGAGCCCCCCGGATGATGCCCGGGGGGCTTTTTTGTTTTTCGCTCTTTTGTTCACGCGACAAACTCGGTATGCTGATGCGCAGCACCGAGCGTTTTTCACTACAAAGTCGTTGGGAGGATTCCGATGGGTCTGCTACGCCGGGGCAGCGCGCTCTGCCTGTCCGCATTCATCACGCTGGCCACGGGTACGGCCGGTGCCCAGTCACAGCTGATCCTGGCCATCAGCGAAGGCACTTCGGGCGGCCTGGACCACGCGCAGGTCATCGCCAAATACCAGGACCTGGCCAACACCCTGGGCACCGCCCTCAGGACCAAGGTCAGTGTTGTTTTCGCCCGTGAGTTCGCCACGCTGGAAAACGGAATGAAGGAAGGCAAGTTCGACTTCGTCATGGCGCGGCCCAGCGACTACCCTGCCCGTGGCATGCGCGACAACGGCTACCAGTATGTCGCCAGCGCCAAACCCGACGGGCAGTGCCTCATCATCGTGCCGCAGGCATCACCACTGAAGAAGCTGGAGGACGCGCGCGGCAAGCGTTTTGTGATGCCCGAGCAGGTGTCCTACATGTCCCGGTTCTGCCGGGCCGAGCTGCGCGACCGCGGCATCGACCTGGCGAAGGAAAACGTGCAGTACGTCCGCGAGCAGGCAGCGGTGCCCTTCTACATGGGCAACAACTTCGCTGACGTCGGCGGCATTGCCTCCTACTCCGGCCCCGCAAAGAAGCTGGACAAGGACGGCTTCCGGGTCTTGCACAGCAGCGTGAGCCAGCCCTACTTTCCGCTGGTTGCCCACGCCAGGTTCAAGCCCGAGCAGCTCAAGGCCATCCAGCGTGAACTCGAGGCCATGCCGGACAAACCCGGTGGCCCCGACATCCTCAAGCGTGTGGGCATCGCCGGCTTTGACACCGGCGGCGAAGCGCGCATGAAGGAATTGCCGGCCTGGCTGGAGAAATAGTCCGCGTCACGCCGTGCGGCCAGCCGCGTGACCCTGGGTAAAGGCCTCTTCGAACACCGAATACCCGGACCAGTCGCTGTGCGCATAGCTCAGCCGTCCGGCACGCAGCACGGCACGCCGCCCGGGGGTAAGCGGCAGGCGCTGCAACCGGGCCAAGGTGCCAGGAACAGGGATCGCCATCGCGTGGCCATAACGCGTGATCTCCAGGCGCGTGGCACGCTGCAGCAGCTCGGGGTGCGGCAGCGACAGTTCCGCCACGATGCGGTCGCGCCATTGCGTCCAGGGCTGTGCCAGCAACTGCTGGCGGCCGTCGGGCAGATCCCCCAGCGCGTGATAACAGCTCAGCACCGTGGCACCGGGCACCGGGCGCAGGCTCTGGTGCATCGCGTCCACGTAACCGAGGCTGGTACCGGGCTGTTCGCGGTAGATCACGTTGTCCCAGCTCGGGGCCGCGCCCGGACGATCGAGCAGCGCATCCTTCAGGTGCAGGTTGGCCACGAGCCACGGCGCATAGCGCGTGTGCGCCGCTGCCCGGCGCAGGAAGTCGGGCGGGTGCTCCACCACACGCGCTGCGACAAAGACAGGCAAGGCCACGATGCAGCGTGCGGCTTGCCAGCGCTCCACGCTTTGCGTGGCCGAGTCCCACGCATCCATCTCGACGCCCTGGCGAGTCTCGGCAATGCGCAGCACCACACGGCCCGTGCACAGGCGTTCACCCAGGGGCTCGGCCAGGCGCTGGCTCAGCCAGCCATTGCCTTGCGGCCAGGTGAGCACAGCCTCGCGCTCTGCTTCAGCCTCGCCCGGCGCGTGAAAGCCGTGCCGGCTGGCGAAGTAGTGGATGCCGGCCCAGGCCGAGACCGTGGCCAGCCCCGCGCCGAAATCGTCGCGGCAGCAGTAGTCCAGGTACCAGCGCAGGTGCACGTCGTCCAGGCCCTGCTGGCGCAGCCAGGTCTCGAAGGTCTGTGAGTCCAGCGCCAGCTGCGCGGTCGCGGCACGGCCGCGTCGCACGGGCAGGGTGTAGGTCGCCTCCCTCTGTGCACCGCGCACCAGGGCCGCAAAGCGCCGGTACTGGGCCAGCGTGGCCTCACCCACGTCCTGCAGCGGCAGCAGGCCATCCTGCCACGCGTCGTGGAAATACAGGCGTTCCTGCGGGCTGTGGCACAGGTGCCGCTCCTCATACACCCAGCGACCGGCCACACGCCGGCGCAGGCCCAGTTCCTCGAGCAGGTCCTGCACCTCGGAGGCGGCATCGCCCGGCACGGGGAGGTAGTGCGCACCCAGGGGACAGGGCAGGCCGCCGACCGCGCCGCCACGCGCGTTGCCGCCCGCCGTGTCCTCCAGCTCAAGCAGGGCGTAATCGTCGACTCCGCGCAGGCGCAGGGCGCGTGCGGCCGCGAGCCCGGCCACGCCACCGCCGGCAATCAGTACCCCGGTCTTGCGGATCTGCGCGGGAGCGGGCCAGTCCTTGCGCTCGCGCAGCAGATGGCCGCGCTCCAGCGTCACACCCGTGTAGCCGCCCTCCAGTTCCGGCGCCGGCAGCCCGCACCCCAGCAAGGGCAAGGCGGCAGTCTGGGCGAGTAGATGACGGCGCCGCATGGGATGAGGTCAATGAGCCGTCACGCGGCCCCACTCCTGCTCGTAGGTCTGCACGAGCACCTGGTTGCTCAGGCGGTTGACGTCCGCCGGCACACGCGCCATGTCCTGCGGGAAGTCGAAGAGCAGGGGCAGACTCTGCACGTTGAGGAAGCGCAGGCCTGCGGGCAATGACGCGGCATGCGTCGGAATGCGGTAGGGTCGCCGGCTGGCAATGACAAACCCCCATTCGCCGAAGCTGGGCACGTGGGCGTGGTAGGGCGCGGTGCGCAGGCCCACCGACTCGAGGGTCTGCACGACGGTCCAGTAGCTCTGGCGCGCGATCAGGGGCGAGGTGGTCTGGATCACAGCGTAGCCACTGGCGGCAAGGCGCTGGTCCAGCAGGGCATAAAACGAGTTCGTGTAGAGCTTGCCGATCGAGAAGTTGGTGGGATCGGGGAAGTCCACCACGATGACGTCAAACACCTCGTCGTTTTGCTGCAACCACTGGAAGGCGTCGGCATTGACGATCTTCAGCCGCGGCGAACGCAGGGCCCCGCCGTTGAGCCTGACCAGCGCCGGCTGCTGCGCGAAGAGCTGGGTCATTGCCGGGTCCAGCTCCACCAGCGTGACCTGTTCCACGCCCGGGTATCGGAGGATCTCGCGCACGGCCATGCCGTCGCCACCGCCCAGCACGGCAACCTTGCGCGGCGCCGCACCGCCGGCGGCGAAGGCGGCCATGGCCGGATGGACGAGCGCCTCGTGGTAGCGGTACTCGTCGCGCTCGGCAAACTGCAGGTTGCCATTGAGGAACAGACGGTGGCCGGCCTGGCCGTGTGTGACGACGATGCGCTGGTAGTGCGAAGCGGCCGTGTAGACGATCCGCTCCTGGTAAAACCGGTCTTCCGCCAGCGTGGTGATGTGGTTTGCACCGGCAAAACCTGCCAGCAGGGCCGCGAGGGTCAGGCCGCAGGCCACGGCATGCGCGGCGAAACGACGCAGCTCGTCGCGGAAGAGCCACAGCGCCCACAGGGCGACGACGGCGTTGAGCAGGCCGAAGAGCAGGCCGGTTCGGATCAGGCCCAGCTGTGGCACCAGCAACAGCGGAAACGCGAGCGAGACCGCCAGCGCGCCGAGGTAGTCGAAGGTCAGCACCTGCGAAACCAGATCCTTGAGCGCCACATTGCGCCGCAGGATGCGCATGACCAGCGGAATCTCCAGGCCCACCAGCATGCCGACCAGCAGCACCAGCCCGTAGAGCAGCAGACGGAAGCTGCCCGGCGCGTAGGCATGGGCGAGGAACAGCACCGCCGGCAGGGCCCCGCCGATGAGCGCGACGAGCAGTTCGATGCGCAGGAAGTGCGCCGGCAGCTGACGGTCAAAGTAGCGCGAAAGCCAGGACCCGATGCCCATGGCAAACAGGTAGCTGCCGATCACCGTGGAAAACTGCAGCACCGAATCGCCGAGCAGATACGAGGCCAGGGCCCCCGCTGCCAGCTCGTACACCAGCCCGCAGGCCGCGACGACAAAGACGCTGGCGAGCAGGGCGAGCTCGACCGGCTTGGGACTGGAGGGCGAATCTGGTTTCACACGCGCGAGCAAAAGGAAGGCGTAGCGAGCGGGCCGCGGCTTAGTGGGACGGAGCGCAGGAACCGGAACGTACCTTCGGGTACGTGAGGATTCCGACAACGAGGTTGCGGCGAAGGCTCACTTTCGCGCAGCGAAAGTTAAGCGCAGCGGCCACAGCCAACACCGCCCAACAACGGCCCCGGTCCGCGCAGTAGCCTTAGCCGTGGATGGCGGCGGCGACGATCAGGCAGATGCCCAATGCCATCGCCCCGACGACGATGCCCAGCGCCACGTTCTGCTTCTCGACAATCTCTTCCCAGAGCTTGTAGGGCGTGATCTTGTCCAGGATGACAAAACACAACCAGAACACGACCACGCCGATCAGCGCGTACAGGATGGAGCCGAAGAATGCGGCCGGTTTGAGCCATTCAAGTCCCATGATGACCTCCGTGTGTATCGAATGAACTGAAGTGTGATCTCATTTGTGTCCGCCCCCGCTGGAGCCGCCGCCCCAGGACCCGCCGGAGCTGCGGTAGCCGCTGCCCGACGAGGAGCAGTTCTCGTAGCGCGGGTCGCAGCTGGAACTGCAGCGGGCGACCAGCAGCAGGAAGAACAGCGCCACGAGGACGATGATGATGAGTTGCCCGGCACTCAGGCTGGTGGAAGCGCTGAAGGGGCCGACGTCGCGTTTGAGCACGGCTGCGCGGTCGCCCAGCCCGAAGGCCTTGGCCACGGTGTCGCTGTCGATGCGGCTGCCCAGTGACCAGGTCACCTCGTGCGCGGACTCCTCCAGGTTGAGCACGTTCTTGCCCGAGACGTAGTCGCGGTTGTAGCCCGTCTGGCCGCGCTGGACTTGCCAGTAAAACTCGCCGATGGCGTATTCCGTCTGCGCCTCGTAGCTGTCCTTGAGGCGGTAGGTCGTGCCCAGGTAAGTGGCCGTCTTCGCGTCCGGGGATTGCCGCGGTGCACCGGCCACGGGCCGCACGACGCTCCAGCCGTCTTCGGCGTCGACGAGAAAGATGAAACCGCGCTTGCGGTTGTACAGCAGGTATTCGCTCCAGCCGTAGTGCTCGTCCTCACCCGGGGCGTGGCCCATGCGGTGCTGGAAGCCCACGATCTGCCAGGTCGCACCCTGCAACTGCCCCTGGCTGCCCAGCGGCAGCAGCGGCTCGACCGGTTCGTCCTGGACCGCGTGGCGCAGTTCACCGCCCACGCCGCCCGTCAGATCGATGAGGCTGTGGCAGGACGAACAGGTAACGGTCTTGCTGTTCTGCAGCAGGACCGTCACCGGCGCGCCGCAATGCGGGCAACCGAACTGGCGGCCTTTTTCCTCGCGGCTGGACTCGTCGGCGATGCCGCTGAGCTGCAGCTCCTCCAGCAGTACGGAGCGCCCGATCGTGGTCTCGGCCGTCTGACCCTGCAGCGTCGGGCCGTAGTCGATGCTGAGCACTTCGCCGCTGTCGCTGCGCAGTTCGACCACGTCGAAGCTCTCGCCCAAGCGGGGCAGGCGCGGCAGCTCGCCCTGCGCGGAGACGAGCGCCACGCGCTGGTTCGACGTGACCACGTAGGTCTTGCCGTTGATGGCGGTCTGCAGCCCGATGCGGAACTGGCCCGGCAGCGGCACGCCGCGCGTGAGCGTGGCACGCCGCGTGTAGACGTAGGCACCGTTGTCTTCGCTCAGCCAGGCGGAGGTGCCGTCGTCCTGCAGCGCGATCCACTCGCTCCAGCTGCCTTCGGCATACTTGTACTGCAGGCGGCCGACGAGGGTGAATCCCTGGTTCTGGTAACGGCCGCTGGCCATGAGGCGCAGCGGGCTGTGGTCGTCGAACAGCTCGGCCATCTTGCCCAGACGGGCCAGCTTCTCGCCGTCGCGCACCCCGGTGCTCTGGCAATAGCCGCAAACGGCGTGCGTCGACTGCGCGCTGCGGAACTCCACCGGCGCGCCGCAGCCGGGGCAGGGCGCACGGTAGCTGCGTTGCGGGCTGTGGTCGGAACTGGCCAAGTCAGGGCAAAGGTGGCGGGGTCAGACCAGCTTCTTCAGCAATTCGGCCTTCTTGGCGTCGAACTCGGCCTGGGTGAGCACGCCCTTGGCCTTGAGGTCACCGAGCTTCTCCAGCGTCGCCATGATCTCCTCGGGTTTGACGCCGCCACCGCCCTGCAGCCCGGACTGAAGGTTTTGCGCCAGCACCTGGCCCAAGGCCACACCGGCGCCCAGGCCCATGGCGTCACCCGCCACACCACCACCGCCAGCCGCCGCGCCTTCGGCCATCTTCGGGATGGCCTGCGCGGTCTGGTACTGCATGAACTTGCCCATGTCGCCACCGACCATGCCCATGCCGATCTTCTGGTCCAGCACCTTTTGCAGCTCTTCGGGCAGGGACACGTTCTGGACGGTCATGCCTTCGAGCTTGAGGCCGATCTTCTCGAACTCCGGTGCCAGCTGCTGGGTCAGTGCCTGGGCAAATGCGTGCTGGCTGGCCGCCAGGTCCAGGAAGGGGATGCCGCTGGCGGCAATGGCCTGGCTGATGTTCTGCAGCACCAGGCCGCGCAGCTGGCCATCCAGGTCGGCCACGGTGTAGCTGTCACGGGTGCCTGAAATCTCGGTATGGAACAGCCTGGGATCGGCCACGCGGTACACGTAGTTGCCAAAGGCGCGCAGGCGCACGGCGCCGAAATCGGCATCGCGGATCGTGATGGGCTGGGGCGTGCCCCATTTCTGGTCCACCTGCTGGCGGGTGCTGAAGAAATAGACATCGCTCTTGAAGGGCGACTCGAAGAGCTTGTCCCAGTTCTTCAGGTAGGTCAGGACGGGGATGGTCTGCGTGGTGAGCTTGTGGGTGCCGGGGCCGAAGACGTCGGCGACCTTGCCTTCGTTGACGAACACCGCCATCTGGCTTTCGCGCACGACGAGGGTGGCACCGTACTGGATTTCCATGTCCTGCATGGGAAAGCGCCAGGCCAGCGTGCCGTCCGACGCCTCGGTCCACTGGATGACGTCAATAAACTGCTTCTTGATGAAGTCCATCAGTCCCATCTCGTGCTCCGCATGCGTGAAGTGATGACGACCATGATACCCGTGGCTTCGGGCCGCCTACCCCGGCACGGACGCCCGATCGCACGCCTTGAGCGCCGTGCGGCGGACACCCGAGGACTGCAGGCCGCCGGCACCTGGGCGGCATTCCGGCGATTCCGTTCCAAAAAGTAAAAATCCAACGACCTTTTTGCCCGGATTACCTCCATACCCCGTCCGGTTAGCCGAGGTCTACAATCCCAATCCCCATAGAAGCAGTCCGGGGGACCGGGGCCGGCCAGCCCGCCGCTGGCGACCTGATCTCCGCATCGCGGCCTGCAGCAGGAGTTGATTGATGTCCAGCCAGACCCCGTCCGACAAGCGCGAACAGCTGCGCCGTGCCGCCCTCGAGTACCACGAGCACCCCACCCCCGGCAAGATCGCCATCGCGGCCACCAAGCAGCTGGTCAACCAGCACGACCTGGCCCTGGCCTACACGCCCGGCGTCGCCGCACCCTGCGAAGAGATCGCCCGCGATCCCGCGGCTGCCTACAAGTACACCAGCCGCGGCAACCTGGTCGCCGTGATCACCAACGGCACCGCCGTGCTGGGCCTGGGTGACATCGGCCCACTGGCCTCCAAGCC
>DALYHW010000132.1:0-7882 GCA_031970695.1 Hylemonella sp. | reverse complement strand
CACTTCGCTTTCTTCAAAACGGCGGTCACTGACGTGAGCGCCTCACCTCGCCAGTAGGGTGGCGGTAACCCATGGAATGCCAGGAAACCCAGCAAAGCCTGCAATTATAGCTAATTTGGCCGGACTAGGGAAATCCAGGCCGCGCGCAGCGTTGGCCGATCGCGGGCACCCGCAGATCTGGCCTGGCCAGTCCGCCGGGTGCGCCCCCTCCGCACAGCAGGAGGGGGGGCGCAATGACCGAAGGGAATGGAGCCTGGGGGCGGCAGGAGGCTTACGCCTCCTGCTCCAGGAAGCGCTGGGCATCCAGCGCAGCCATGCAGCCCGTGCCGGCACTGGTGATGGCCTGGCGGTAGACGTGGTCCTGCACATCGCCAGCGGCGAAGATGCCGGGCACGGAGGTCTGGGTGGCGAAGCCCTTGTGGCCGCCTTGCGTGACCAGATAGCCGTTCTCCATCTCCAGCTGGCCCTGGAAAATCTCGGTGTTGGGGGCGTGGCCAATCGCGATGAAGCAGCCCTTGAGTGCCAGGTCCTCGGTGCTGCCGTCCTGCGTGCTCTTGAGGCGAATGCCGGTGACGCCGCTGGCGTCGCCCAGCACCTCATCGAGCACCTTGAAAGTCTTGAGCTCGATCTTGCCGGCCTTGACCTTGTCCATCAGCTTGTCGACCATGATGGGCTCGGCCTTGAACTTGTCGCGGCGGTGCACCAGGTAGACCTTGCTGGCGATGTTCGAGAGGTACAGCGCCTCTTCCACGGCCGTGTTGCCGCCACCCACCACGCAGCAGACCTGGTCGCGGTAGAAGAAGCCGTCGCAGGTGGCGCACCCGGACACGCCGCGGCCCATGAAGGCCTGTTCGGACGGCAGGCCCAGGTACTTGGCGGAAGCGCCGGTGGCGATGATGAGCGAGTCGCAGGTGTAGGTGCCGCTGTCGCCGGTCAGCGTGAAGGGGCGCTTGCTGAAGTCGACCTTGTTGATGTGGTCGAACACGATCTCGGTCTTGAAACGCTCGGCATGGGCCTGGAAGCGTTGCATCAGGTCCGGGCCCTGCACGCCGTCCACGTCAGCTGGCCAGTTGTCCACCTCGGTGGTGGTCATGAGCTGGCCACCCTGCGCCATGCCCGTGATCAGCAGCGGGTTGAGGTTGGCGCGTGCGGCGTAGACGGCGGCCGTATAACCGGCCGGGCCGGAACCCAGGATGAGGACCTTGGCGTGTTTGTTCTGCGACATTCTGGAAACCTTCGGGTATTGAGGGGTCTTTTGGACAATAATCAGCGGAGCCACGTACCGTGCCGTGGCGATGACTCACGGGGGGAGACCGGGAATCACCGGCGACGGGGTCATTGTAAGAACTCATCAACGCACGTGCAGAATGACCGCCCTATGTCAATGCTGACCAACCAGGATTTGTTGCGCCGGGTCCCCCTCTTTTCGATGCTGTCCGATGACCAGTTGCAGTCCCTGTCGGCCTCCGTGGTCAAGCGCCGCGTGAAGCGCGGCGAGCGGGTGGTCCAGCAGGGCGAGAAGTCCGACGCACTGTCCATCATCCTGTCGGGCCGGGCGCGTGTGCTCATGACCGACAGCGCCACGGGACGCGAGGTGATCCTGGCCACCCTGCAGCCGGGTGACTATTTCGGCGAGATGAGCCTGATCGATAACGATGTGCATTCAGCCTCCGTCGAGGCGGAAACCCAGACCGACGTGCTCGAGCTGGGACGCGGCGAATTCCTGCGCAGCCTGGCCGAAAGCGCCCCTATGGCCTACGGCATCATGCGTGGCCTGGTGCAGCGGCTGCGCCACGCCGACCGCAAGATCGGCTCGCTGGCCCTCATGAGCGTGTACGGCCGGGTGGCCAATGTGCTGCTGGACACGGCCAAGGCCTCGCCCGCGGGCGACATGATCATCCGCGAGAAGCTCTCGCGCCAGGATATCGCCAAGATGGTGGGTGCCTCGCGCGAGATGGTCAGCCGGGTGATGAAGGACTTCGAGGAGCAAGGCTTCGTGACCCCTCTCGAAGGCGGCGCCATGCACGTCAAGGAGCGTCGCGCCAAGCCGCGCTGACGCCCTGGGGCCCCGCTGCGCGGGGTTTGGCCCACCACCGTATCCATGACCTATCGACTTCATACCCTGACTTCCGAAGACGCCGGCGCCAAGACGCCGGCCCGCGGCGGGCGCAGCCGCCTGGCGGCAGAGGTGCTGCTGTTCGTCACCTTCGTGCTGCTGGTCTACTGGCTGCTGGCGCTGGCCAGCCACTCCCTATACGACGCGGCCTGGTCCACCTCCGGTGACGGCGGGCCGGTGCGCAACCGCGGCGGCATGCTGGGTGCCCGTCTGGCCGATGCCAGTTTCTACCTGTTCGGCTTTTCCGTCTGGTGGTGTTTTGCCGCGGCCGTGCGCGGCTGGCTGTCGGCGCTGGCCCGCTGGCTGCGCAGTCCCGAGTTGCCGGCCGGTGATACGGCGGGCGTACCGTCCCGGCTGGCCCGTTTTGCCGGCAGTCGCAGCGGCTTCTGGATCGGGCTGGTGCTGTTGATGCTGGCCAGCGCGGTGATCGAATGGTCACGCTTCTACAGCCTTGAGCCGCGCCTGCCGGGCCATGCCGGTGGCGTGCTGGGCTACCTCGTCGGGCCGCTGGCGCTGCGCTGGCTGGGCGCGACCGGATCGGCCCTGCTGGCCATCGGCGTCTGGGTGCTGGCCGTGGCGCTGGTCTTCCGCTTCTCCTGGGGCCATGTGGCCGAGCGCATCGGGGGCGGGATCCAGGACTTCATCGAATCCCGCCGCGCCCGGCGCGAGATGGCGCAGGACCTTGCCCTGGGTCAGCAGGCCGCGCGCGAGCGTGAAGAGGGGGTGCTGGAGGAGCGCGAGGAGATCATCGCGCACCACGCGCCGCCGGTGGTGCTGATCGAGCCCGTGCTGGTCGAGGTGCCACAGAGCACGCGTGTCGCCAAGGAACGGCAAAAGCCCTTGTTCAGCGACCTGCCCGACTCCAAGCTGCCCCAGGTGGACCTGCTCGATGGTGCCCAGGCGCGCCAGGAGACGGTCTCGCCCGAGACGCTGGAGATGACCAGCCGCCTGATCGAGAAGAAACTCAAGGACTTCGGCGTCGAGGTGCGTGTGGTGCTGGCCCAGCCCGGACCGGTGATCACGCGCTACGAAATCGAGCCGGCCACCGGCGTCAAGGGCTCGCAGATCGTGGGTCTGGCCAAGGACCTGGCACGCAGCCTGAGTCTCGTATCCATCCGCGTGGTCGAGACCATTCCCGGCAAGAACTACATGGCGCTGGAATTGCCCAACGCCAAGCGCCAGTCCATCAAGCTGTCCGAAATCCTGGGGTCGCAGGTCTACAACGAGGCCAAGTCCATGCTCACCATGGGCCTGGGCAAGGACATCGTGGGCAACCCCGTGGTCGCCGATCTCGCCAAAATGCCGCACGTGCTGGTAGCCGGCACCACCGGTTCGGGCAAGTCGGTCGGCATCAACGCCATGATCCTGAGCCTGCTCTACAAGGCTGAGGCGCGCGACGTGCGCCTGCTCATGATCGACCCCAAGATGCTGGAGATGTCGGTCTACGAAGGCATTCCGCACCTGCTGGCGCCCGTGGTCACCGACATGAAGCAGGCGGCCCACGGCCTGAACTGGTGCGTGGCCGAGATGGAACGCCGCTACAAGCTCATGAGCAAGCTGGGCGTGCGCAACCTGGCCGGCTACAACAACAAGATCGACGAGGCCAAGGCCAGGGGCGAGTTCGTCTACAACCCCTTCAGCCTCACGCCCGAGAGCCCCGAGCCGCTGGAGCGACTGCCGCACATCGTGGTCATCATCGACGAGCTGGCCGACCTGATGATGGTGGTCGGCAAGAAGATCGAGGAGCTGATTGCCCGCCTGGCGCAGAAGGCCCGCGCCGCCGGCATCCACCTGATCCTGGCCACCCAGCGGCCCAGTGTGGACGTGATCACGGGCCTCATCAAGGCCAACATTCCCACGCGCATCGCCTTCCAGGTCAGCAGCAAGATCGACAGCCGCACCATCCTGGACCAGATGGGCGCCGAGGCGCTGCTGGGCATGGGCGACATGCTCTACATGGCCAGCGGCACCGGACTGCCCATCCGCGTGCACGGCGCCTTCGTGAGCGATGACGAGGTGCACCGTGTAGTGAGCTACCTCAAGAGCCAGGGCGAGCCCGATTACATCGAGGGCGTGCTCGAAGGTGGCACGGTCGACGGCGAGGAGGGCGGTGACGGCGAAGGTGGCCCCGGCGGCGAGAAGGATCCGATGTACGACCAGGCGGTCGAGATCGTGCTCAAGAACCGCAAGGCGAGCATCTCGCTGGTGCAGCGCCACCTCAAGATCGGCTACAACCGGGCGGCGCGCCTGGTCGAAGACATGGAAAAAGCGGGCCTGGTCAGCGCCATGAGCACCAATGGCCAGCGCGAGATACTCGTGCCGGCCCGCGCGGAGTAATGTTTTGAAACAACTGATTGCTACTTTTTCGATAGCGCTTTGTGCCCTGCCGGCGTTTGCCGACGGCCTGGAGAGCCTGGAACTCTTCATCCGCAGCACGGCGAGCGGCCGGGCCGACTTCACGCAGGTCGTGACTTCGCCGCCGCGCGAAGGTCAGGCTGCGCGCTCGCGCACGTCCAGCGGCACGTTCGAGTTCGTGCGGCCGAGCCGCTTCCGTTTCAACTACCGCAAGCCCTTCGAGCAGGTGCTGGTCGCGGATGGCCAGACGCTGTGGCTCTATGACGTCGACCTGAACCAGGTCACCGCGCGGGCGCAGTCCAGCGTCCTGGGCAGCACACCGGCGGCGCTCATCGCCTCCGCGCCCAACCTGCAGGCCCTGCAGGCCGAGTTCACGCTGGCCAACGCGCCCGAGCGCGATGGCCTGCAGTGGGTGACCGCGACGCCCAAGGCGCGCGACAGCCAGTTGCAGTCGGTGCGCGTGGGCCTGCGTGAGGCCGACAAGGGCGGCGCGAAAACGGCCGAGCTCGCGACGCTGGAAATCGTCGACAGCTTTGGCCAGCGCTCGGTGCTGAGTTTCAACCGCGTGCAGGTCAACCCGCCCATCCCGGCCGAGACCTTTCGCTTCAAGCCGCCGGCTGGCGCCGACGTGATCCGCCAGTAAGCACCGGCACGCGCGCCGGGCCTCAGCGGCCGTCTTCGCGCGTGTACTCCGTGTGCAGCTGCACGGGTTTGGCAGCCCGCTTGCGCATGCGGATGTTGAGCATCTCCACCCCCAGCGAGAAGGCCATGGCGAAGTAGACGTAGCCCTTGGGCACGTGGTGGTCGAAACCTTCGGCGATCAGCACCACCCCCACGACCACAAGGAAGGACAGGGCCAGCATCTTGATGCTGGGGTGGGCCGAGACGAAGCGGCCGATGGCACCTGCAAACACCATCATCAGTGCCACCGAGGCGATCACGGCCGCGATCATCACGGCGATCTCGTCCACCATGCCCACGGCCGTGATGATGGAATCCAGCGAGAACACGAGGTCGACGATCATGATCTGAAGGATCACGGCGCCGAAGGTCGCGCGCACTGCGCTGGAAGCATGACCTTCCTCGCCTTCGAGCGACTGGTGGATCTCGCCCACGCTTTTCCAGAGCAGGAACAGTCCGCCGGCGATCAGGATCAGGTCACGCCCGGAAATCTCCTTGCCCAGCACGCTGAACAGCGGCGCCACCAGGCCAATGATCCAGGACAGCACCAGCAGCAGGCCGATGCGCATGAACATCGCCATGAAGAGGCCCAGGCGGCGCGCCAGCGTACGTTGCGCCGGGGGCAGCTTGTCGACCAGGATGGAGATGAAGATGATGTTGTCGATGCCCAGCACCAGTTCCAGCGTCGTCAGCGTGGCAAAGGCGATCCAGGCCTGCGGGTCGGTCAGAAGTTCGAGCATCGTGTTTCCTTTTTGAGTGTTCAGTTGGCGGCAATGGCCTCGCGTACGGCGGAGAGCTGGCGGCGTGATACCGATACCGGTTCGTCAAGCCCTTGCAGGCGCACGGCCCAGCCTTCGCCTTCTTCCGGGTCGTAGTGTTTTTCCAGCGCACGCACTGCACTGCGCGCTACCAGGGCGTTGCGATGCACGCGCATGAAACGCGCCGGATACTTTTCTTCGAGCTCGCTGAGAGAGCCGTCCAGGATGTATGTCTTGCCCAGCGTGCGCACCGTGATGTACTTGAGCTCGGCCTTGAAGTACAGCACCTCTGAAAGTGGAACCCGCTCGGTCCGCCCGCGCTCCTGGATCAGCAGCGCTTCCTGGGGTTCGGGGGGCAGTGTGCCCGCATGGTTGCGCAGATGGCGCTCCACTTTTTGTAGCGCCTGCTGCAGGCGTTCCAGTCGTACCGGCTTGGTCAGGTAGTCCACGGCCTCCAGTTCGAAGGCGTGCACCGCATGTTCCGCATGGGCCGTGACAAACACCACGGCCGCGGCCTGCGGGAGCGTGCGCAGGGTCTGGGCCAGAGTCAGGCCGTCGGCGCCCGGCATGCGGATGTCCAGCAGCACCAGGTCGGCCGGCGTACGGCGCAGCAGCTCGATCGCCTGGCTGGCATTCGCCGCCTCGCCGATGACTTCCACGGCAGGGGACGTGCAGTTGCCCAGCAGGGTGCGCAGGCGCGTGCGCGCCAGCGTCTCGTCGTCGACGATGAGCACGCGTAGCGTCATGCGGGCACCTCGATGCGCACCTGGTAGACGCCGTCCTTGTGGATGGTCTGGAAGCTGCACTGCACGTCGTGCAGCAGGCGCAGCCGGTCGCGGACATTGTCGAGTGCCACGCCATGGCCATGGGGCCCGGGACCCGCCGGCACGGTGTTGGTGACCTTGATCACCACCGTTGAGCCGCGCCGCTGCGTGGAGATACGGATCCGCGCGCCCGTCGGGCTGGGTTCCACACCATGGCGCACCGCGTTTTCCAGCAGGGGTTGCAGCAGCAGCGGGGGCAGGCGGGCATTGTCGGCGGTGGCATCCAGCGCCCATTCCAGCTGCAGCCGTTCGCCAAAGCGCACCTGCTCGATCTCGAGGTAACGCCGGGCCAGGGCGATCTCGTCGGCCAGCGTGGCCGAATCACCCTGGTCCACCAGGGCATGGCGGAACAGGTCACTGAGGTCCTCCAGCAGCGCCTCGGCCTTGGCCGGTTCGGCGCGCACCAGGGCGATGGCGCTGTTGAGCGTGTTGAACAGGAAATGCGGGCGAATGCGCGACTGCAACTCGGTCAGCCGCGCCGCGGTGTCAGCGGGCATGCGGCCGCGCTCGCGCAGCGCCAGCATGGCCACCAGCACACTGGACAAGACGGCGCCGGTGCTGGCGCTGGCCACCCAGGGCGCGGGCGCCAGCAGGCCGGCCAGCGACAGCATGGCGCAGCCGTAAAGACCGGCCAGGGCACCCAGGACCACGCCCGCACCGTACTGCGCCTGGCGTGACAGACGGGCCAGCCGTCGCTTGAGCAGGCAGGCCACCACCAGCCAGAACACGGTGGCCGGCAGCGCGCTCCCGGTGAAAATGGCCAGCTGCTCCAGCCACTCCGCGGGGCCGTCCGCCCCGTACATGGCACCCACGGCCACGGCGACCTCCACGAACAGCACGGCCCGCAGGGCCACGCCCGTCTGGCAGGCGTCGTACAGTGCCACGGGCTCGGCAGCCGGCCGTGGGGCGAGTTCCTGGAAGGTCGATAAAATCTGCGAGTCTTGCATTGGGGTGCCGGCTGCGGCCACAAGGGGGAACGCCCCCTGATTATTGGTGAATTGTCACCGGCAGCACAATGGATACCCGAGCACTCCCCCACATCTCACGCCTGCCATGTCCAAAAACCAACTCGACAAGAAATCCGAAGCCTGGTCGGCGCTGTTCTCCGAACCCATGAGCGAGCTGGTCAAGCGCTACACGGCCAGCGT
>DALYHW010000131.1:0-8028 GCA_031970695.1 Hylemonella sp. | reverse complement strand
CGAACACCAGCAACACCGCCTCCAGCATGGTCTTGACGACTTCGCTGATCGAGATGTCGATGAAGGGCGTGGTGTCATACGGCACCTCCCACTTGAGCCCCTTCGGAAAGTAACGCTCCAGTTCCTCCATGCGCACGCGCACGGCCTTGGCCGTGTCCAGGGCGTTGGCACCCGGCGCCACCTTGATGCCGACCGCAGCCGAAGGCTGGCCGTCGAGGCGGGCAAAGATGGAATAGTCCTGCGCACCCAGTTCGACACGCGCCACGTCGCGCACGCGCACCAGCGACCCGTCGGACTGGGCCCGCACCACCACCCCGCCAAATTCCTCGGGCGTGGCCAGGCGGCCACGGGTAATCACGGTGGCCGCGTATTCCATGCCCCGGGGAGCCGGCGGCTGGTTCACCTCGCCGACGGCCAGCAGCACGTTCTGCGCGCGGACCGCCGAAATCACGTCACCAGGCGTCAGGCGGTAGCCCGCCAGCTTGTCGGGGTCGACCCACAGGCGCATCGAGTACTCGGAGCCGAACAGCTGGGCCTCGCCCACACCGGGCACACGCCGCAGATCGTCGATCACGCTGGCCGCCACATAGCTGGCCAGGTCGACCTGGCTCAGGCTTTTGTCCGGTGAGTACAGCGCGATAAACATCAGGAAGTTGCGGCGCGTCTTTGTCACGGTGATGCCCAGACGTCGCACGTCGTCGGGCAGCCGCGCCTCGACCCGCTTGATGCGGTTCTGCGCCTCCACCGAAGCGATCTCGATGTTGGTGCCGGTACGGAAGGTCAAGTTGATCGTTCCGACGCCCTGCTCGGAGGCCGAATCCATATAGAGCAGATTCTCGATGCCGTTCATCTCCTGCTCGATCAGCGCCACCACCGTGTCTTCCACCACCTTGGCAGACGCACCGGGATAGGTCACGTTGACGGCCAGCGCCGGCGGCGCCACCTCGGGGTACTGGGCCACGGGCAGCTGGCGCAGGGCCAGTGCGCCAGCCAGCAGGATGACCAGCGCGATCACCCAGGCGAAGACCGGTCGGTCAATGAAGAATTTCGCCATGATGGTTTATTTCCCCTGGGCGCTGTTGGCCGGGCCACCGGCAGGCACGGCGGCAGCGGGTGTCCACGGCACCGGCTTGACGACGCTGCCCGGGCGCGCCTTCATATGGCCCTCGACGACGACCTGCTCGCCACCGGCGAGGCCGGAGGTCACGGTCCAGGTGCTGCCGCTCATGCCTCCCAGCTTCACGGGGCGCGGAGCGACCTTGCCTTCCTTATCCACCACCAGCACGATGGCACCGTTGGGTGTCATCTGCACGGCGCGCTGGGGAAGCGTGACCAGCTTGTCGGCCTTGGCCTGCGCGAAACGCACGCGCACGAACATGCCGGGCAGCAGTTCCTTCTTCGGGTTCGGGAATTCAGCGCGCATGGAAACGGCGCCCGTGTTCGGGTCCACGGCAAGGTCCGAGAAGAGCAGCTTGCCGGTCAGCGGATAGACGCTGTCGTTCTCCAGCACCAGCTCCATCTTGGCGGTGCCGGCGGCACGCCAGCGACCGCTCTGGATGGCGTCGCGCAGGGCCAGCAGCTCGGTGCTGCTCTGCGTGAAGTTCACATAAATCGGGTCAATCTGCTCGATGGTTGCCAGCTGCGTGGCCTCGCCGCGGCCCACCAGCGCGCCCTCGGTGACCTGGCTGCGGCCGATACGACCGGAGATCGGGGCCGGGACGGTCGTGTTTTCCAGGTCCAGTTCGGCGCGCGCCAGGGCCGCCTCGGCCTGGCGCAGACGCGCTTCGGCTGTATCCAGTTCCTGCTGGCTCACCGCCTTCATCTCGACCAGCGGGCGATAGCGGTTGACGACCGCCTTGGCGGCGGCCACTTCGGCCTTGGCCGCCTCGAAACTCGTCCGGTAGGTCCGGGCATCGATCTGGTACAGCGGTGCGCCGGACTTCACATCCGAGCCCTCGACGAATTGGCGCTTTTCAACGATGCCTTCCACGCGCGCCCTAACCTGGGCGGTACGCCAGGCCTGCAGACGGCCCGGCAGGTCCTTTGTCAGCAGGGCTTCGCCCTGGCGTGCTTCGACCACAGCCACTTCCGGCGGCGGCGGTGCGCCCGCACCGGGACCGGCGGGCGCCCCCTTGGGCGCCTCGGACTTGCCGCAGGCACCCAGCATCAGGGACAGGCCGGCCATGACCAGCAGGGAACGGTAAGTTGAGCGACTCATCATCAGCTTCCTTTTTGACATGCAGGCGTGCCCGGTGCGTAGGCCTGCAGAAAACAATCCACGATCCGTTCGACCCGCCCGCGCTGGGCGACAGGGTCCGGTGCGATCCCAAACAGCAATTTGTCCCGCTCCTTGCCCCCGAGCAGTCCGAGCAGCATTTCGGCGGCAAACAAGGCATCGTCCTCCCGCAGTTCACCGCGCGCCATCGCCACCTGCAGACGACGGGCCAGGCTGCGCGAGGCCAGGTCACCGGCCTCGAACACGGTGCGCGACAGTTCGGGGAAACGCGGAGCCTCGGCAATGATCATGCGCGTCAGCGCCACCCCCTGCTCGCTCAGGGTCTTGGCCCTGAAGGACTCGGCAAAACGCAGCAGGTCCTCGCGCAGTGAGCCGCTGCTGGACTCCAGTTCGACAAACAGCTCCTCTGCCAGCCCGATCAGTGCCTCGCGAAACAGCGCGTCCTTGCTGCCGTAGTGGTGGTACAGGGTCTGCTTGACGACACCGGCGCGTCGGGCGATGTCGTCCACACAGGCCCCATAGCCTCTGTCGCAAAATTCGCCCAGCGCCGCGGCGCGGATGCGATCCCGGGTGTCAGCACTCATCCGGTGATCATACTGGACTCACGAGTCTAGTGCTGGCGCGCGTTCGTAAAGTTCGATGAAGCCGCCAAGCAAAAAGGGGTTGCGACCTTGTCGCAACCCCTTTGCTGGAGATGGTGGGCGATACATGGATCGAACATGTGACCCCTGCAGTGTGAATGCAGTGCTCTACCGCTGAGCTAATCGCCCTGAATTCGTTCGCGAAGCGTTTTTGTCTTCAGGAAAACCAGCATTATGCCATAAATTTTTCGCTCTGCGGATCAGTTCGCGCCACGCCAGACGGTCCTGCCGCCACTGGCCTTGTCGAGCTGCGTCAGCAGTTCCTCGTGCGCCGCCAGCTCCTGCTCCGAGGCGGCAAGCACTGGCAACTCGAAACGGCTCAGGTCGATGCGCTCGAAACTGCCAACCCCGCCCTCGGCGTCAGCCACATCGATGAGCAGCGCGTCCTGCCCGCGGGTGAGGTTGATGTAGACATCCGCCAGCAACTCGGCATCCAGCAGCGCGCCATGCAGCGTGCGCCCCGAGTTATCCACGCCAAGGCGGTCACACAGGGCGTCGAGTGAATTGCGCTTGCCCGGGAACATCTCCTTGGCCATCGCAAGGGTGTCCGTGATGCCGGCCACGAAGTCCCTGAAGAGCGGCTTGCCGATCAGCTCGAGCTCCTTGTTCAGGAAGCCGACGTCAAACGCCGCGTTGTGGATGATGATCTCGGCGCCTTGCAGATAGGCCAGGATCTCGTCGGCCACCTCGGCGAACTTGGGCTTGTCGCGCAGGAACTCGTTGCTGATGCCGTGCACGCGCAGCGCGTCCTCGTGGCTATCACGCTCCGGGTTCAGATAGAAATGCAGGTTGTTGCCGGTGAGCTTGCGATTGAGCAGCTCGACACAACCGATTTCAATGATGCGGTCGCCGCCTTCGGCGGACAGGCCCGTGGTTTCGGTATCGAGAACGATCTGGCGCATGGGGCAATCATAGCCGCCACATCGCCGCAGAGCGATCAGTGGTTCTCTTTGGCGTGGTTGATGGAGTACTTGGGAATCTCCACCACCACGTCCTGCTGTGCCAGGATGGCCTGGCAGCTCAGGCGCGACTGCGGCTGCAGGCCCCAGGCACGGTCGAGCATGTCTTCCTCGTTCTCGTCCGGTTCATTCAGTGAGTTGTAGCCTTCGCGCACGATCACGTGGCAGGTCGTGCAGGCACAACTCATGTCGCAGGCATGCTCGATGTTGATGTCGTTGTCCAACATGGCCTCGCAGATCGAGGTGCCGGTCGGCGCCTTGATCTCGGCGCCCTGGGGGCAATACTCGGGGTGGGGCAGGATCTTGATGACGGGCATGCTGTTACTCGTTAGGGATCAGACGGTCTCGATGTTCTTGCCCGCCAGGGCCTGCTGGATGCCGCGGTTCATGCGCAGCGCGGCAAACGCCTCAGTGCCCTTGGCCAGCGCCTCGGTCGCCGCGTCGATCGCGGCCGCATCGTTGCCGACGCGCAGGCTCTCCAGTGTCGCCATCAGTTCAGCGACGGCAGCACGCTCGGCCTCGCTCAGCAGGTCACCGTCGGCCGCCAGTGCGCTCCTTGTTGCCAGCAGCATGCGGTCGGCCTCCACGCGGGCTTCCACCAGCGCACGCGCCTGCATGTCCTGCTGTGCCGTGCTGAAGCTCTCCTGCAGCATCTGTGCGATCTGGTCATCGCCCAGGCCGTAGGACGGCTTGACGGCGATGCTGGCCTCCACGCCACTGGTCTGCTCGCGCGCCGACACCTGCAGCAAGCCGTCGGCGTCGATGGTGAAGGTCACGCGGATGCGGGCCGCACCGGCAGCCATCGGCGGGATGCCACGCAACTCGAAGCGTGCCAGGCTACGGCAATCCGCGACCAGATCACGCTCGCCCTGCACCACGTGCAGCGCCAGCGCGGTCTGGCCGTCCTTGTAGGTGGTGAAATCCTGGGCCATGGCCGTGGGGATGGTCTGGTTGCGCGGCACGATGCGCTCCACCAGCCCGCCCATGGTCTCGATGCCCAGCGACAGCGGGATCACGTCCAGTAGCAGCAGGTCACCCGCCGGGTTGTTGCCGGCCAGCTGGTTGGCCTGGATGGCCGCGCCCAGCGCGACCACTTCGTCCGGGTTCAGATTGACGAGGGGCTCGCGGCCGAAGAACTCGCCCACCGTCCGCCGTATCACGGGCATACGCGTGGAGCCTCCGACCATGACGACGCCCTGCACCTCGTCCACCGTCAATTTCGCGTCCCGCAACACCTTGCGCACGGCGGCCATGGTGCGCGCGGTCAGTGCCGCGGTGCACGCCTCGAACTGGTCGCGGTTCAGGGAAACGTCCCGGGCACCGCTGGAGAGATCGAGCTCCGCGGTCACGATGTCTTCGGCCGACAGGGCCTCCTTGGCAGCACGTGCCTCGGCCAGCAGGCGGGCGCGGTCCTCGGGTGTATCGGCCTGAAGGCCGGACTCGGCGAGCAGCCAATCGGCCAGCGCGCGGTCGTAATCGTCACCGCCCAGCGCCGAGTCACCACCCGTGGCGATCACCTCGAACACGCCTTTGGACAGGCGCAGGATGGAGATGTCAAACGTGCCGCCGCCCAGGTCATAGACCGCGTAGACGCCTTCGCTGGCGTTGTCCAGGCCGTAGGCAATGGCCGCCGCGGTGGGCTCGTTGATCAGGCGCAGCACGTTGAGGCCGGCCAGCTGCGCCGCGTCCTTGGTCGCCTGGCGCTGCGCGTCGTCGAAATAGGCCGGTACCGTGATGACCGCGCCGTACAGGTCGTCGCTGAAGGTGTCCTCGGCACGGTAGCGCAGTGTCGCAAGGATCTCGGCGCTCACCTCCACCGGCGTCTTCTCGCCGGCGATGGTGCGCACGCGCACCATGCCCGGGCCATCGATCAGGGCATAGGGCAGCTTGCCGGCATTCGCGATATCCGCGAGGCCACGACCCATCAGACGCTTGACCGACGCAATCGTGTTGCCGGGGTCGTCGACCTGCTGCGCCAGCGCGTCATGGCCGATCTGGCGACCGTTGCCCTGCAGGTAGCGCACGACCGAAGGCAGGATGACCCGCCCCTGCGCGTCGGGCAGGCATTCGGCCACACCATGGCGTACAGCTGCCACGAGGGAATGCGTGGTCCCAAGATCGATGCCGACGGCAATGCGCCGCTGGTGCGGGTCGGGAGCCTGGCCGGGTTCGGAAATCTGCAGCAGTGCCATTGTTGTTCTGTTCAGGGCTGAAATGCCCGGGCAAGTATTGTCACCCGAGCCGGCTTTCCATCATCTCGTAGCGGTTATCAATGTCCTGCGCGAAGCGCTCGATGAACATCAGTGCACGTACCTGGGCGACCGCCCCGCCGTAGTCGCGGGTGCTGTCGATGAGCTGCTCACACTGCCGCAACACCTCCTTGCGGCTGCGCCCGACCTCGGCCGCCAAGGCGTCCAGCGACCCGACGTCCCGCGCCTCTTCCAGTGCTTCGCGCCACTCCATCTGCTGCATCAGGAAAGCAGCCGGCATGGCCGTGTTGTCCTGGGCGTTGACCGGCGCCCCGTGCAATTCGCAAAGGTAGGCAGCCCGCTTGAGCGGGTCCTTCAGGCGCTGGTAGGCCTCATTGATGCGCACCGACCACTGCATGGCCACGCGCTGGGCCGCCGCACCCTGGGCGGCAAAATTGTCGGGATGCGCCTGACGCTGCAGGTCCTTCCAGCGGGCGTCGATGGCGGCACGGTCCTGCGCGAACTGCTGCGGCAGGCCGAAGAGCTCGAAGTCGTTGGACTGGAGATTCACACCCGGAACGACTCACCACACCCGCAGCGATCACGCTCGTTGGGGTTGTTGAACCGGAAGCCTTCGTTCAGGCCCTCACGCACGTAGTCGAGCTGGGTCCCGTCGATGTACGACAGGCTCTTGGGATCGACCAGCACCTTGACGCCATGCCCCTCGAACACGACGTCCTCGGGCGCAATCTCATCCACATACTCGAGCTTGTAGGCCAAGCCGGAGCAACCCGTGGTCTTGACGCCCAGGCGCACGCCCACGCCCTTGCCGCGCTTGGCGAGGTAGCGGGTCACATGCCGGGCTGCGGCTTCAGTCAGGGAAACTGCCATGGTCGTTATGCGTTCAGCGTTAAGAGTCCGGCGCGGGAGGCAGCGCGGAGCCGTTCTTGCTCCACGCCGATCGCCCACCGCCCAACCATGCCTCAGTTCAGGTGCTTCTTCTTGTAGTCGTCGACCGCTGCCTTGATGGCGTCCTCGGCCAGGATCGAGCAGTGGATCTTGACCGGCGGCAGGGCCAGTTCCTCGGCGATCTGGCTGTTCTTGAGCGCCGCCGCCTCGTCCAGCGTCTTTCCCTTGACCCACTCGGTCACGAGAGAGCTGGACGCGATGGCCGACCCGCAGCCATAGGTCTTGAAGCGCGCATCCTCGATCACACCCGTCTGCGGGTTCACCTTGATCTGCAGCTTCATCACGTCGCCGCAGGCGGGTGCGCCCACCATGCCGGTGCCAACCGTGTCGTCGCCCTTGTCAAAGGAGCCGACGTTGCGGGGATTTTCGTAGTGGTCGATGACTTTTTCGGAGTAAGCCATGGTTCTGCCTCGTTTATCAAAAGATCAGTGGGCGGCCCACTGGATGGTGTTCAGATCGATGCCGTCCTGGAACATCTCCCACAGCGGGCTCAGCTCGCGCAGCTTGGCCACGTTGTGCTTGATCGTCGTGATGGCGTAGTCGATCTCTTCCTCGGTGGTGAAACGGCCGATGGTCATGCGCAGGCTGCTATGGGCCAGCTCGTCGCTGCGCCCCAGGGCACGCAGGACGTAGCTGGGTTCCAGGCTGGCCGAGGTGCAGGCGGAGCCGGAGGACACCGCCAGGCCCTTGATGCCCATGATGAGCGACTCGCCCTCGACGAAGTTGAAGCTCATGTTCAGGTTGTGCGGCACGCGCTTTTCCAGGTGTCCGTTCACGAACACCTGCTCGACGTCCTTGAGGCCATCGAGCAGCCGCTTTTGCAGCTTGCGGGCCTTCTCAAGATCTTGCGCCATCTCCAGCCGGGCGAGGCGGAAGGCTTCGCCCATACCCACGCACTGGTGGGTCGGCAAGGTGCCCGAACGCATGCCGCGCTCGTGGCCACCCCCGTGCATCTGGGCTTCCAGTCGCACGCGAGGCTTGCGGCGCACGTAGAGTGCACCGATGCCCTTGGGGCCATAGGTCTTGTGCGAAGC
>DALYHW010000130.1:2239-8082 GCA_031970695.1 Hylemonella sp. | reverse complement strand
GCAATACGTGGTCCCCGGCGAAATTGTCGGCGTCGGAACCGGCTGATGTGGCATCCCGAGCGCAGCACCACCACTGACCCCGAAGACATACGGTTCATGCGCTGGTTCTGGCTGAACGAGGTGCCCGCACCATGAAAGCACTGATTCTGGCCGCGGGCCGCGGCAGCCGCCTGGGCCAACTCACCGCCGATCGTCCCAAGTGCATGGTCGCGCTGGCTGGCCGTCCGCTGCTGCAATGGCAGCGTGACGCCCTGAACGCCGCGGGGCTCGAAAAAATCCATGTCATGACCGGCTACCGCGGCGACCGCATTGACGTCACCGGCCTCACGCTGGCCCCTTACCCGGAATGGAACCAGACGAATATGGTGGGCACCCTCTGGCACGCCCGCGACCTGCTCGCCGCCTCGCCCACCCTGGTCTCGTACAGCGACATCGTCTACCACCCGGACCTGCCGCGCGCGCTCGTCGAGAGCGATGCAGATCTGGCCATCACCTACGACACACAATGGGATGCCCTGTGGCGCCTGAGCAATCCAGCAGATCCGCTGGCAGACGCCGAGAACTTCCGTCAACAGGACGGCTGGCTGCAGCGCATCGGTGGCCGCGCGCAAAGCTGGGCCGATGCAGGAGGCCAGTACATGGGCCTGCTGCGCTTCACGCCGGCGGGATGGGCCGCCGTAGCGGCCTACCTGCGAGCGATCGGGCCACAAGGCCGCGCTTCGCTGGACATGACCTCACTGCTGTCGGCGCTGCTGGCGCGTGGCACCCGGATTGCCGCCATCGGCGTCGCCGGGCGCTGGTGTGAGGTCGACTGCGCCTCCGACATCGAGTTGTACGAACAGCAGATCCGCCAGGGCGGCTGGTCACACGATTGGCGCTGGGGCACGCCCGGCTGAGCCGGCATTTCAATCATCGAACACGACCTGGTCCGCATGAGCGACACCCCCTCTTCCCTGCCGCACCGACTCGCCGCCATCGCCGGGCGCTTCGGACGTGCCACCGACCCCCGCATGCGCGCGCTGGAACAGACCCTCGCGAACTGGGCGCGCGGCGACGCGCTCCCGCGATACGAGGAAACCTGGCAGGCACTCGTCGCCCGTGTACTCACGCAGCCGCACTGGCTGAGCCTGCTGTTCCCCCACAGGGAAGCCGAGTTTCCGGAATTGCTGCCCCTGATCCAGTCGCTGTCCAGCATTTCACTGGTTCCCGGGCCCCGGGGCGCTGACGCCCTCAACGCACGTGCGACCTGGATCCGGGAACAGTCAGACCTGCATGATCCGGGCAGCCTGATCAGCAGCCTGCTGCGCGATCTGCAGGAGAACGATCCCGCAGAGGGGCCGTCATTTCAGTTTCTGAGCCGCTATTACGGCCTGCTGGACTTGCTGGTGGCCCACTTCGTGGCGCCCGACCTCCTGCCCCTGCACGACCGGATCTTCACCACCCTGCACCTGCAGCGCACGCATTGGCCTCACAGCTACTGCAGCGGCTACCTCTACCAGGGATGGGAAGAACTGGGACTGTGCGGCATCAAGCCGACGGACGAGCGCCTTCGCGGCTACGACATGGTCAGCACGCTGTCGCCAACCGACCGGGTGCTGGACCTCGGAGCCAACAACGGTTTTCTCGCGCTGGCGCTGAGCCGGCATGTCGCCCAGGTCGATGCCGTCGAACTCAACCCGTTCCTGATCGACATCGGCCGCAGTTCCGCGCAACACCTGGGCCGCGACAATGTGCGTTTCATACTGGCGGATATCGAGTCCTGGGCGCCAGAGGTTCCGTACGACGCCGTCTTCTCGCTGGCCAACCACAGCACGATCGACCAGCGCATGAAGATGGACTTCGAAACCTATATCGCCAAGCTGTTCGCCGCGCTCAAGCCCGGCGGCTGGCTGTTCTTCGAAAGCCACAACGTCTTCGGCCCGGGAACCGGTGGCCCGGGCGATGACGGCGATCTGGACCAGAAGTTCGATATCGTCGAAGGCTATTTTGAGCTGATCGACGCTGCGATGCACCGCATTTTCGTGCCCGCGCATGACGTAGACAAGCTGTTCATCAAGCTTCGAAGGCGTCCCGGTCACGCCCCTGGAGTCAAACGTTCATTCTCGCTCGAAAAGGCCCGGTCACGATACGCACGTGGGGCGGCTGGTTAGACTTGGATAGGGCACAGGCGACCTCTTATGACATATTTCATACATGAATCCGCCGAGGTTCACACCACGGCCATCGGTCACGGCACCAAAATCTGGCAGTACTGCGTTGTGCTCGCAAACGCGCGTATTGGCGCCAACTGCAATATCTGCTCACATTGCTTCATCGAGAACGAGGTAGTGATCGGCGATAACGTAACCCTGAAGAACGGAGTATTTGTCTTCGACGGTATGGTCATCGAGGATGACGTGTTTGTGGGACCGAACGTGACCTTCACCAACGACAAGTACCCGCGCTCCAAGCAGTGGCCGGACGCCTTCCCTAGGCTCACCCTGAAAAAGGGTGCCTCGATTGGAGGTGGGGCTGTGATACTGCCCGGGATCACCATTGGCGAGCGAGCCATGGTCGGAGCCGGAGCCGTGGTAACAAGGAATGTCCTGCCGAATACAGTGGTATACGGCAATCCCGCAAGGCCTGTACGCTAGACAGGCCCCGAAAAGGGCGTGCCTGTATTGCGGTCACACAGGATTGACTGGTCTTTCCCCCTTATTTCCCGCTTTAGTTCCCGCGGGTCGTTTGTAGGATTTTTTCCTACAGCGCACTGCCGGTTTCCTGTCAATCACCACAGGCACTGGCTGATTCAAGTTTTTGGCCCGGTGTTCAGAATCAACTCCAACGCCAAACCTCTGAATTGCGCCGTAAAGGAGCCCCAAATGACCGACGAACAACTCAACGCCGAGATCCGTGAAGCCAACCTCACCTACCTGATGCTGGCCCAGAACCTGATCCGTCGGGACAAGGCCGAAGCGCAGTTTCGCCTCGGAATCTCGGAAGAGTCCGCCGACCTGATGGCGGCCCTTTCGCCTGCGCAGATCTCCCGCATCGCTTCGAGCAGCATGCTGCTGTGCCGCTTCCGCATGGACGACGAGGTGGTGTGGAGCCTGCTGACCAACCATGCCGCCCGCAAGGTGGACAACGACACCACCACCCGGCTGCATGCCAGCATCCTGATGGCCGGCCGTCACGCCGAAGCTCTCTGAACCGAGGAAGCGCACCATGGCCACCGGAAAAAGCGTCCTGAATGAATCGCGCCAAATCGAGCGCGCCGTCGCCCTGATCAAGCTGGGTGCCCGCCTGCAGGTCCTGGAAAGCGAAACTGACCTGTCCTACGAGCGCCTGTTGCGCCTGTACAAGGAAGTCGCCGGCAAGTCCCCGTCCAAGGGACAGCTGCCGTTCTCGACCGACTGGTTCCTGACCTGGCAGCCCAACATCCACGCCTCGCTGTTCCTCAACATCTACGAGTACCTGAGCAAGGCCTCGACGCTGGAGGACATCGACGCCGTGATGAAGGCTTTCAAGCTCTACGACGAGCAGATGAAGTCCCTGGGCATGGAGCCGCTGCTGTCCGTGACGCGCGCCTGGCGGCTGGTGAAGTTCGTGGACAACAACATGCTGGCCATGACCAAGTGCTCCAAGTGTGGCGGCCATTTCGTCTCGGAACCCTACGAAAACTCGCGTCACTATGTCTGCGGCCTGTGCGAGCCGCCGGCCCGCGCGGGCAAGGGCAGCTCGGCGGGTGGCATCCTGCTGCACTGAGCGTGGCGCGCGTGCCATTTCGTGAATTAAGGGCCCATCCGGGCCCTTTTTTGCATATTGGCAGCGGCCGCCTTTCCCCTAGAATGGTCTGGCAGGCTTGGAGTCCGCGCCTGCACCCGGACCCACCGTACACCCTCCGTCCACCACACACAGAGCTTCCACGACCATGCTAGTCATCGTAGGTTACGCCGTTGCCATGGGCTGTATTTTTGGCGTGTACGTGTTCCACGGCGGCAACATCAGCGTGATCCTGCATGCGCTGCCCTTCGAGCTGATCACCATCTTCGGCGGCGCCCTGGGTGCCTTTGTGGTGAACAACCAGCCCAAGGTGCTCAAGGCGACCATCGCCATGATTCCCCAGGCCCTCAAGAGCTCCAAGTACACCAAGGACCGCTACCTGGAACTGCTGGCCATGCTCTACGACATCCTGCAGAAGGCCCGCAAGGAGGGCCTGATGGCGATCGAGAAGGACGTCGAGAATCCGCACGAATCGCCGATATTCCAAAAGTACCCGACGGTAGGCCACGACCACCACGTCATCGAGTTCACAACCGACTACCTGCGCATGATGGTCTCGGGCAACCTCAATGCCCACGAGATCGAGGCGCTGATGGACAACGAGATCGAGACCCATCACCAGGAGGCGCACGCCCCCATCGCCGCGATTGCACGCCTCGCCGGCGCGCTTCCGGCTTTCGGTATCGTGGCCGCCGTGCTGGGCGTGGTCAATACCATGGGCTCGGTGGGCCAGCCCCCGGCCGTGCTGGGCGGCATGATTGCCTCGGCCCTGGTCGGTACCTTCCTGGGTATCCTGCTGGCCTATGGCGTGGTCGAGCCCCTGGGCGGCCTGCTTGAGCAGAAGTCCGAAGACAGCGCCAAGGAGCTGGTCTGCATCAAATCCACACTGCTTGCCAGCATGCAGGGCTACAACCCGTCCACGGCCATCGAGTTCGGCCGCAAGGTGCTGTTCTCGACCGAGCGCCCGACCTTCGTCGAGCTTGAGAGCCACGTGCGCGGCAAGAAGTGAGCGCGGCCCTGAGGAACTCCTGACATGGCCTCCGACGCCAAGAAGCTCCAGCCCATCATCGTCAAGAAGGTGAAGAAGGGCGGGCACGCCGCGCACGGCGGCGCGTGGAAGATCGCCTACGCCGACTTCGTGACCGCCATGATGGCCTTCTTCCTGCTGATGTGGCTGCTCGGCTCCACCACCAAGGGCGACCTCAAAGGCCTGTCCGACTATTTCAGCTCGCCGCTGAAGGTGGCCATGACCGGTGGCACGGGCACCGGCTCGAGCGCCAGCGTACTGCCCGGAGGCGGCTCCGACCTCTCGCAGACCGTGGGGCAGAACCAGCAGGCGGAAAGCTCCGACCCCCTGCGCAAGAAACGCATGATGGAACAGGCCCGTCGCGACGCCGCCGTCCAGGATGCCAAGCGCCTGGCTGCCCTGAGCGCGAAGATCAGCGCGGCCATCTCGAACAACAGGAAGCTGGCCCAGTACAGCAACCAGATCCGGCTGGAGACCACGCCGGACGGCCTGCAGATCCAGATCGTCGACGAGCAGGGCCGCCCGATGTTCACCAGCGGCAGTGCCATCGTCCAGCCCTATATGCGCGAGATCCTGCGCGAGATCGGCGCGGCACTCAGCGGCGTGGAAAACCGCATCAGCCTGGATGGCCACACCGACCAGACTCCCTTCCCGGGCGGCGAACGCGGCTACAGCAACTGGGAGCTGTCGGCCGACCGCGCCAACGCCTCGCGCCGCGAGCTGATCAATGCGGGCATGCCCGAGGACAAGCTGGTCCGTGTGACCGGCATGGCCTCCAGCACCCTGCTGGAGCCCGCCAACCCGACTGCGCCCATCAACCGCCGCATCAGCATCCTGGTGCTGACGCGGGAAGCCGAGGAACGGCTGCTGGGCCTCAACCGCGAGCCGGTGCTGGCCGAGCCCGATGGCACGCCCGCACCGTCTCCCACCCCGACGCCACCGGCCGCCGGCCCGGCGGCGCCGGCGCAATGATCCCCCAAGGGCTTGGCCGCCGCGCGGACTTGCGATAATCTGCCCCTATAGAACAGAAAGGCTCAGTCATGGCCAACCCCCG
>DALYHW010000130.1:0-2229 GCA_031970695.1 Hylemonella sp. | reverse complement strand
ACGACTTCTCCACCATGCGCCGCATCGTGCGCAACCTGCTCAAGGAAAGCGGCTTTGCCGAAGCCGATGAAGCCGAGGACGGCGTGGTGGCGCTGCAGAAACTGCGCGCCAGCAATTTCGATTTCGTCGTCAGCGACATCAACATGCCCAACATGAATGGCTTCCAGTTGCTGGCCGAGATCAAGAAGGACGAGAAACTCAAGCACATCCCCGTGCTGATGGTCACAGCCGAAGCCCGCAAGGAAGACATCGTGCTGGCCGCGCAGCAAGGTGCCGCCGGCTACATCGTCAAGCCCTTCACCAAGGCCACGCTGGAGGAAAAAGTCACGCACATCCTCAAGAAAGCGGGGCTTGCGTAAATCATGGAAACCAGCGCCTCTGCCCACAACGCCGGGGACGCCAACGCCCCGGTTTCCCCGGACGCTCCGGACGTCCATCAGAAAATCGGTCACCTGACGCGCCAGCTGCACGACGCGCTGCGCGAACTCGGCCTGGCAGAGAAGCTTCACGGCACGGCCGAAGAGTTGCCGGACGCCCGCAGCCGCCTGTCCTACATCGCCCGCCTGACCGGCGAAGCCGCTGAAAAAGTGCTCAACCGGGTCGACCAGGCCAAGAGCCAGCACGACCAGATTGCCGCCCAGACCCGCCACATGATCGCCCTGCTGGTGGCCGATCCGGTGGCTGCCGTGGCCAAGGGCCACATCATGAATTTCCTGACCGACCTGGAGAAGTCCAACAAGGACATCGACCAGCACCTCACCGAGATCATGATGGCGCAGGACTTCCACGACCTGACAGGCCAGGTGATTGCACGGGTGGTCAACCTCGCCACCACCATCGAGGACCAGCTGGTCGAACTGCTGATCCAGACCGCACCCCCCAACGCCGCCCCGGTCAAGGCCGCTCCCGTGAGCGCCGCCGCACCGACCGTGGAAGGAGTGATCCTGTCCGGCCCGGTGGTCGACCCCGCCAACACGGCGGATGTCGTGACCAGCCAGTCGCAGGTCGACGATCTGCTGGCGAGTCTGGGCTTTTAAGCCCCTGAGCGGCTGACGCCGCTCGGTACTCACGGCCGGAGTCCGTGGCTCTTCGGGCGGTCCAAGCCTGCGCAGGCAGGCTTGGAGCGGCGGCCCTCAGCCCCTTGCTCGCCCGCGGCGGAAGGGGGACGCACGCAGCGGCCCGGCAGCGCCGGTCGCGCGGGTGCCCTCGGTGTAGAACCCCGCGTTCCCTGCGTCGGGCACGACGCCAGATGAAGGGTGTAAACACCCGGCTTTTCGCCCTTTAGCCCGCGGACCCCGGGCCGACAATGGCGTGAACTTTCAGTCACGCCACCATGGATTCCAGCAGCCAGGATCGCAACCTACCCGCCTCGGCGCGCAAGCTGCAGCGCGCGCGCGACGACGGCCAGGTTGGCCGGTCGCGCGACTTCGGACACCTTGCGGTGCTGGGCGGCGGAGCTGTGACGTTCCTGGCCCTCGCGCCCCGTACTTTTGACACCCTGAAAGTTGCTCTGGAGCGCCAGCTCACCTTCAACGCTGCGGTAGCTCAGGATTCCGCCTCCATGCTGGATCGTCTGCAATCCATGGCGCTCACCGGTCTGGCGATCTGCCTCGCCGCCCTGCACCGACGCCATTGTGGATGCCGCCATCACCACCGTGGTCGCGGTGCTTGGCACGTTGGCTTCCGGAGGCTGGGTCGCCAGCCTCAAACCCGTGATCCCCGATCTGACGCGGCTGAATCCTCTTGAAGGATTCAAGGGCCTTTTCTCAAAAAAGAAGCTGGCTGAGACGGCCAAAACGCTCTTTATCATGAGCTTCATCCTGGCGCTCGCCGGTGCCTTCATATATTCGACTCTTCCATTCGTAGCATCCCTTGTGATGCAGCCCACCGTCGGTGCGCTTCCGCACCTGTTCGGCTGGCTACTCACGGGCACTGGCCTGCTGATGACGGTGGTGCTGCTGGTCGCGGTGATCGACCTGCCCCTGCAGAAATTCCTGCACGCATCCGAACTGAAGATGTCGCGCCAGGAGGTGAAGGACGAACACAAGGAGTCCGAGGGCAACCCGCAGATGAAAGGGCGCATGCGCCAGCGCCAGCGCGAGATCGCGCAGCGCGGCAGCATCCGCGCCGTGCCCAAGGCCGACTTCATCGTCATGAACCCCACCCACTACGCCGTGGCGGTCAAATACGACGAGAAAACCATGGGCGCGCCGCGCGTGGTCTCCAAGG
>DALYHW010000129.1:0-8083 GCA_031970695.1 Hylemonella sp. | reverse complement strand
ACGACAACAGGAATCACAATCCTGGACTCTACCAACTGAGCTACAGCCACCGTGAGCCGTAGATTATAACCTGTCTCGGGCCTCAGGATGCAGTGCGGCCCGCGGCAGGCGCCACGGCCGCCGGACGCGGCACCTTGATCTGGACCTTGAAGCGTTCCTGCAGCCACTGGTAGTAGGCCTGGCCTTCGGCCTGCATCCACCATTGCGCGTACTGCGCACGGTCCTGGCGCTGGGCGTCGGCCGCGGGCGCGGCACGTTCCACCCGCTGGTTGATGCGCGCCACGGCGTAGCCTTGCGCACCGAGGTCCACGCCCACCCACTGGGGCAGCTGGCTGGTATCGGCACGCAGCACGGCGTCGAGCACGGCGGCGGGCAGATCCTGCGGCTGGTCACGCGACACCGTCTGGGCCTTGCCCAGGCTGGCGCTGCCCGGCGCCCCCTTCCAGGCGGCCAGCTTCTGCTGGCCTTCCTGTCGCGCCAGTTCCGCGGCACGGGCCTGTACCACCCGCTCACGCACCAGCTGGCGAACTTCCGCCAGCGGCAGCGTACGGGCCGGGCTGTACTGGGTGATGCGTGCAGCCGCGAGCTGGCTGGGCGCGATCTCGACGGCCTCGGTGTTGCGCTTGTTGGTAACCGCATCGGCGCTGAAAACCGCCTCCAGGAAACGCGTGTTGGCCAGCGCGCCCTTGGCACCCGGCGCCGGCTGGCGGCCCAGGCCGCTGGCGCTGCGGATCTCCAGCTTGAGCTTGTCCGCCACCGGCTTGAGGCTGTCCGACTGCTCGTAGACACCGTTCGTGAAGACCTCTGCCGCCTCGGCATAGCGCGCGCGTGCCTGCTGGGTCTTCAGGTCTTCCTCGAGGCTGGGCCGCAATTCGGCAAAGCTTTTGGACTTGGGGGCCTTGATGTCCGTGACCTTGATCACGTGGAAGCCGAAGTCGGACTCCACCACATCACTGATCTCGCCCTTCTTCAGCGCAAAAGCCGCATCCTCGAAGGGCTTGACCATGGCGCCGCGGGCGAAGAAATCCAGGTCCCCGCCCTTGGCAGCCGATCCCGGATCCTGCGAATTCTTGCGCGCCACCTCGGCAAAACTCTCGGGCGCCTTGCGCACCTGCTCCAGCAGGGCCTGGGCGCGCTCGCGCGCCTTCTGGCGTTCGCTGGCGGGCGCGTCCTTGGCCGCGGCAATGAGGATGTGGCTGGCGCGGCGCTCCTCGGGACTGCTGAGACGGGCTGCGTTCTGTTCGTAGTAGCTGCGCACGTCCGCCTCGTTAAGCTTGATGGTCTTGCGCACGGCGTCGATGTCCAGCACGATGTATTCAATGCTCGCCTGCTCGGGCGCCTGGAACAGGCCCTGGTTGGCCTGGTAAAAAGCCTCCAGATCCGCATCCGAGGGTTTCACGCGGGCGGCGAAGTCGGTTGTGGCAAAGCGGGCCAGTTGCACTTCGCGGCGGTCGAAATAGGCCCCGAGCGCCAGATCGGCTGGCACGCTGGAGACAAAAGCCGTCTGGCCCACACCAGCTTGCACCTGGCGCATGGCCAGCTCGTTGCGCATGCGTGCTTCGAACATCTCGGGGTTCATGCCTTGACGTCCCAGCAGCTGGCGATAGCGCTCCATGTCCAGCGAACCGGCAGGCCGGCGCAGTTCGGCGATCGCCGGGATGGACTGCAGTTCGCGCACCAGGCGGGTGTCGCTGACACCGAGATGGGCCGAGCTGGCCGCCTCGGACAGCACCCGCTCGCGCACCAGGCGCTCCAGCGTGGCGTAGCGGGCCTGATCGGAGTCCAGCAGCTTGGAGTCGATGCCCGGCATGATCGTCCGCACGCGCTCGACTTCCTGCCGGTGGGCCGCCTCCCATTCACCGCGGGTGATGTCGGAACTGCCAACGCGGGCGACGGTACGGTCCTTGTCGAGGAAACGGTTGTAGCCGTCGATGCCGACCAGCACGAAAGACGGGATGATCACCAGGAACAGGGCGATCATCATGATCTTGTTGTGCTTGCGTACGTAATCAAACATGGAAGCGCTCTCCAATCAGGAAGGTTTCGGCCCGGGGGCCGGACCATCCTTGAACAACAAAAAAGGCGAACACACTGTTCGCCTTTGCTTGGGTGGTGGGTGCTGACGGGGTCGAACCGCCGACCTACGCCTTGTAAGGGCGCCGCTCTACCAGCTGAGCTAAGCACCCCACCGGATTCGGGTCAGTTCAGTGCATCCTTCAGCGCCTTGCCCGGACGGAACTTCGGCACCTTGGCGGCCTTGATTTTAATCGCAGCGCCGGTACGGGGATTGCGACCGGTGCGGGCAGCGCGCTTGCCAACGGCGAAAGTGCCGAAACCCACCAGGGACACGGAGCCGCCCTTCTTCAGCGTGGTCTTGACGGCGCCGATGGTGGATTCCAGAGCACGGGTGGCAGCAGCCTTGGAAATGTCGGCGTGCTTGGCGATGTGCTCGATGAGTTCGGTTTTGTTCACAAAGATCCCCTTGTATGGAAACTGCGTTGATTGATCAGAACAGGATGTCTCTTCAGATATTTTGTGCTTCCACCCCGGTCAAATGAACCGGATGCCGAAGGCTTCCCTTGCAGTCTGCGCTGCTGTGTGGAATTAGAGCCACGGATGAATTCCGTGTCAACACAGCCTGCGCAGCATTACAACGGCGCGGGGGCGAATTCTAGACGTATTTCGTGACCAATTCCTTGAGGCAGGACACAAAAAAATTTTCGCCGGGGTTAGCCGCATCTTCCCCTCGCTTGCGAAATGGGCTAGCACCATTGCACCGCGGTTTCATCGAATCACGACCTGTCTGGGCCCGACGTGAAGCGCCGCACCAACTCAGCGCGCGGCGCGCACCACAAGGCTCACCCCAGCGGCCGTGAGGACCGTGCCTATGACAGTCACGAGGGTGATGGGCTCGGCGAACAGCACCCAGGCCATCAGTGCCGTGGTGGGGGGCACCAGGTACAGCAGGCTGGTGACACTGGTGGCCGCACCACGCTGGATCAGCAGGTAGAGCAGCGAACTGCCACCCAGCGTCAGCCCCAGCACCGACCAGGCCATGGCGGCCATCAGCTCCAGATTGAGAGCACCGGCCGGGGTGACCCAGCGCACGGCCTCGCTCTCCAACAAGGCCAGCGGCAGTGTCACCAGCAGCGCAGCCATGAGCTGCACGGCGTTTGCGCTGCGCACGTCACAGGGAGCAACAAAGTGTTTCTGGTAGAGGGTGCCCGTGGTGATGCTCAGCAGCGCCAGCACGGCGAGCGATAGGTTGGCCAGGTCGGCCTCGCCGCCCTGCCCGAACTTGCGCGACACCACCAGCAGCAGCCCGGCAAATCCCAGCGCCAGACCCGCCCACTGCCGGCCCGTCACGCGCGAGCCACGCGCCGACAGCCACATCGCCGTCAGCACCGGCTGCACGCCGACAATCAGGGCCACCAGGCCCGAGCCCATGCCGGCCTTGACGGCAGCCCACACGCCACCGAGGTAGCCACCGTGCATCAGCACGCCGGTGACCCCGAGGTGCAGCCACTGGCTGCGCGTGGCTGGCCACGCCACACGGGCCAGCACGATCCAGGGCAGGAAACACAGGATGGAGAGCACATAGCGCCAGGCCAGGAAGGACAGCGGTGGAGCATGTGGCATGCCGTAGCGCGCGACGATGAACCCCGTGCTCCAGATGAGCACAAAGACCAGGGGCATGGCGCGCAGCAGCACGCCCTCGTCCGTGCGGGCGATCATTTCACCCGCGCCCGGATCTCGGGCAGGGCCTTCTGCAGGTAGTACACCATGGACCAGACGGTCAGCACGGCCGCGAGCCAGATCAGCACGACGCCCCAGCGCAGCGTGTCGATCACGCCGAACAGCTGGCCGTCGTACAGCAGGAAGGGAATGGCCACCATCTGCACGGTGGTCTTGACCTTGCCCAGCATGTGGACCGCCACGCTACGGCTGGCGCCGATCTGGGCCATCCACTCACGCAGGGCAGAGATGGCGATTTCGCGTCCGATGATGATCAGCGCGACAAAGACGTCGGCGCGGCCCAGATGCACCAGCACCAGCAGGCTGGCGCACACCAGGAACTTGTCGGCCACCGGGTCGAGGAAGGCCCCGAAGGAGGACATCTGGTTGAGCTTGCGCGCCAGGTATCCGTCCAGCCAGTCGGTCAGCGCGAACAGCACGAACATCACCGTGGCAATCAGGTTGCGGGTGGCCGGCTCCAGCGGCAGGTAGAACACCCCCACGATCAGCGGAATCGCGACGATGCGCGTCCAGGTCATGAGGGTGGGGATGGTGAAGAACATGGCGTGATTGTGGCATGGACCAGGGCCCGTTCAAGCCCGGGACCGGGCCCGTCAATGCAGGGCCCGGTAGATGGCCTCGGCCAGCTCGTGCGAGATGCCATCGACCGAGGCCAGGTCCTCCACACTGGCGGAGGCTACCCCGCGCACGCCGCCGAAACGCTGCAGCAGGCGCGCCCGGCGCTTGGGGCCGACCCCCGGAATCTCCTCGATCTTGCTGCCCCCCACCCGCACCTTGGCACGCGCGGCCCGCATGCCGGTGATGGCGAAGCGGTGCGCCTCGTCGCGGATCTGTGCCACCAGCATCAGGGCGGCCGAATCCTTGCCCAGGTAGACCTTGTCCCGTCCGTCGGCGAAGACCAGTTCTTCCAGGCCGACCTTGCGGCCCTCGCCCTTTTCAACGCCCACGATCAGCGACAGATCCAGGCCCAGCTGCACGAAGACGTCGCGCGCCATCGCCACCTGGCCCTTCCCCCCGTCCACCAGCACCAGGTCCGGCAGCCGGTCGGAGCCCTCCGTCCCCATCTCCCCTTCCCCCTCGCCCCCCTCGCGCAGGGCCTGGGCCAGCCGGGCGTACCGGCGGGTGAGCACCTGCCGCATGGCGGCGTAGTCGTCCCCGGGCGTGATGCCGTCGATCTTATAGCGCCGGTACTCGCTGTTCTGCATCTTGTGGTGGTGGAAGACAACGCAGGACGCCTGGGTCGCCTCGCCCGCGGTGTGCGAGATGTCGAAGCACTCGATGCGCAACTCGTCCAGCCGGTCCTGCGGCAGCGCCAGCGCCTCGGCCAGCGCGCGCGTACGCGCCTGCTGCGATCCCTCCTCGGCCAGCAGGCGGGCCAGCTGCAGCCCCGCATTGGTCTGCGCCATCTCCAGCCAGATGCGCCGTTGCTCGCGCGGCTGGTGCACGGCGCGGATCCTCACCCCGGTCTGCTCCGACAGCGCCTCGACCAGGCGCTTGCTGACCGCCTCGCTGGTGATCAGCGTGGGCACGGCCGGCACCTCCACGTAGTGCTGGGCGATGAAGGCCTCGAGCACCTGCACCTCCACCGGCAGGGCCTCCTCCCCGTCCTCCGTGGCCTGCAGAGCCGTGGCATCGTCCACGTGCGAGGGGAAATAGGCGCGGTCGCCCAGATGTCGGCCACCGCGCACCATGGCCAGGTTCACGCAGGCCCTGCCACCCTGCACCTTGACTGCCAGGATGTCCACGTCGCGATCGTCCGTGCTCTCCACCGCCTGCTGGTGCAGCACGTTCGACAGGGCTGCGATCTGGTCACGCAACTCCGCCGCCTGTTCGAATTCCAGGTTTTCCGAGTGCCGCAGCATGCGCGCCTCCAGCTCCTGCAGGACCTGCTGGGTCTCGCCGCGCAGAAAGGCCTCGGCGTGGGCCACGTCCTGCGCATAGGCCTCGGGCGTCACCAGCGCGACGCAGGGCCCGGAACAGCGTTTGATCTGGTACAGCAGGCAGGGTCGGGTGCGGTTGGCAAACACCGTGTCCTCGCAGGTGCGCAAGCGAAACACCTTCTGCAGCAGCTGGATACCCTCCTTCACCGCCCAGGCACTGGGATAGGGACCGAAGTAGTGGTGCCGCTTCTCGACCGCACCCCGGTAGTAGGCCATGCGGGGCCAGGCTGCCGCGTTTTGGGGGTTGCCCTGGGTACCCCCCTTGCTGGCTGCCGTGATCTTGAGGTAGGGGTAGCTCTTGTCGTCGCGAAACAGGATGTTGTAACGCGGGTTGAGCGTCTTGATCAGGTTGTTTTCGAGCAGCAGCGCCTCGGCCTCGGATCGCACCACGGTGGTCTCCAGCCGCACGATCCTGCCCACCATGTGGCCGATGCGTGTGCCGTCGTGGCTTTTCTGGAAGTAACTCGAGACGCGCTTCTTGAGGTTGCGTGCCTTGCCCACGTAGAGCAGGCCGCCGTCGGCATCGAAGTAGCGGTACACCCCCGGCAGCGACGGCAGCGCTGCCACCTGCGCCAGCAGTTCGGCGCTGTGCGCTCCGTCCGCGGCGGTGATCGGTTCCTCGTGCTTCTCGTTTGCCATGGGCCGTATTGTGGACAATCCGGGCATGACTTCGCCGCTGCTCTGGGACATTTTCTGCAAGGTCATCGACAACTACGGTGACATCGGCGTGTGCTGGCGCCTGGCGCGCCAGCTTGCCGGCCAGGGGCAGCGGGTGCGGCTGTGGGTGGACGACGCCCGTGCCCTGCGCTGGATGGCACCACAAGGCTGCCCGGGCGTGGAGGTGCACGCGTGGACCGAACCACTGGACCTGGCCGCCGTGTCGACTGGCGACGTACTGATCGAAGCGTTCGGCTGCGAGGTGCCCGCGGCATTCGTTGCCGCCTGCGCCGAAGCCAAATCCAGCCGCGGGCGCAAGCACGCCTGGATCAACCTCGAATACCTCTCGGCGGAATCCTATGTCGAGCGCAGCCACGGCCTGCCCTCGCCGGTCATGCACGGCCCGGGTCGCGGCCTGACCAAGCACTTCTTTTACCCCGGTTTCACCACCCGCACGGGCGGCCTGCTGCGCGAGCCGGACCTGCTGCAGCGCCAGGCCACCTTCGACGCCGAGGCCTGGCTTCGGGCCCAGGGTGTTCCGGCCGTGGCCGGCGCACAGCGGGTTTCACTGTTCTGCTACGAGCCCGAGGCGCTGCAGGAACTGCTGGACCTGCTGGCGCAGCAGCCCGGGCCCGTGCAACTCCTGGTCACGGCGGGCCGGGCCACGGCGGCGGTGCGGGCCTGCCAGGTGCCTCCGGGCCTGGCCCTGCACTTCCTGCCCTGGCTCACGCAGGACGATTACGACCACCTGCTGTGGTCCTGCGACCTCAATTTCGTGCGCGGCGAAGACTCCGTGGTGCGAGCCCTGTGGGCCGGGCGGCCCCTGGTGTGGCACATCTACCCCCAGCACGACAACGCCCACCACGACAAGCTGACGGCCTTTCTGGACATGCTGGAGGCTCCGGCCTCGTTGCGCGGTTTCCATGCCCGCTGGAACGGCATCACCACGCCACCGCAGGCCCTGGACCTTCCCGCCTGGCGGACCGCCGTCCGCCAGGCCCGGGAAAAGCTGCTCGGCCACCCCGATTTGGTCAATCAATTGCTCGATTTCGTCGCCCGCGTCCGTCACTAGCCACGAACTAAGCGAAAAAACGTTAAAATTCAAGGCTTTGCGGAATCTGGCCGGACCAGCTGGCGGATTGCGCGTAACTGCCGCACGAACACCGGTCAACAGTCGGGGCATGGAGCGGCCAACCGATATCGGAAATACGGAAACACTATGAAAATCGCTCAGGAAATTCGCGCGGGCAACGTGATCATGCACGGCAAGGACCCGATGGTCGTGCTCAAGACCGAGTACAGCCGTGGCGGCCGCGGCGCGGCCACCGTCCGCATGAAGATGAAGAACCTGCTGAACAACGCAGGCGCCGAAGTCGTCTTCAAGGCCGACGACAAGATGGACCAGATCGTGCTGGACAAGAAGGAGTGCACCTACTCCTACTTTGCGGACCCCATGTACGTCTGCATGGATGCCGACTACAACCAGTACGAAGTGGAAGCCGATAACATGGGCGACGCCCTGAACTACCTCGAAGACGGCATGCCCGTCGAAGTGGTGTTCTACGACGGCAAGGCCATCTCGGTCGAACTGCCCACCTCGCTGGTGCGCGAGATCACCTGGACCGAACCCGCCGTCAAGGGCGACACCTCGGGCAAGGTGCTCAAGCCCGCCAAGATCGCCACCGGCTTCGAGATCCAGGTGCCGATCTTCGTCGCCCAGGGCGACAAGG
>DALYHW010000128.1:0-8142 GCA_031970695.1 Hylemonella sp. | reverse complement strand
TGTCTTCACTTTCCCCCTCATTGAATCGGCGGGACTACCCAAAAGGGTTATATGGCGCCACCCCTCCCGGTAATAGACTGGCCGGCCCGGAATTGCGTCAATAACACTCACGGGCAAGGCGCTCAGGGTTCACCCTGAGATGACCCTCACAACAAAGACGGAGACATGACCCAGATCACCTCTCTGGACAAATTCACGGTGCCACTTGGTGGACAGGAGATCGAGCTGCAGCAGGTGGACTTTGACACCGGCGGCATGAGCTTCCTGCGCACACGCATCCGCGAGAAGTCCCGCTTCACCATCTTCGATGTCGACCCCGACACGGCCGAGGCCTGGGGTCGTGCGCTGCTCGCCTGGGCCGAGCGGCAGCCGCGGGAGACCCCCACGCCATGAGCTTTGCCGACGACCTGCCTGCGGCCAGCGTCGTCGACCTGGTCTTTCCGCTTGCCGGCCGCAGCGTGCCGCACGACTTTGCGCAGCCGCTGCATATTGCGCTGCAGCAGGCGCTGCCATGGCTGGCCCAGGAGGCGCACGCCGGCATTCATCCGCTCAAGCTCGTGCACGGGGGCGCCGGGCTGCTGTCGCCGCGTACCCGGCTGCTGTTGCGTCTGCCGCGTGAGCGTGTAGCCGAGGCCCGCGGTCTCGCCGGCCGCACCCTGGACCTGGACGGACACCCGGTCGCGCTGGGGGGGCCGCACGAACGCGAATTGCTGCCGCACGCCACGCTGTACGCCTATGCCGTGGCCGCCCCCGGTGAGGACGAGGCAGCCTTCATGCGCACGGTCAGTGACGAACTGCAGGCATTGGGCGTGCGTACCCAGACCGTGTGCGGCAAACGCGGCGACCGGCCGCTCGATGGCCGCCGGCTGACCACCTTCAGCCTGATGCTGCATGCACTCAGTCCGTCGGATTCGCTGCGTGTGCAGGAACAGGGCCTGGGTCCACATCGCCTGCTGGGCTGTGGCGTGTTCGTGCCGCACAAGTCGGCTGCCGCGGTGGGTGAATGAATTCTTAACGACAAGAGGAGACAGGTGCAATGGGCTATACCGTGAATGGCGTCGAACTCGAAACCGATGACGAGGGCTTCCTGCTGGAGCCGGACTACAGCGACGAGGTGGTGCCTGTCATCGCGGCGGCGGAAAACATCAAGCTGACCGACGCGCATTGGGGCGTCATCCATTTCATGCGCGACTGCTACCGCGAAGACGGCCAGACGCCCAACTTCCGCAACATGGTGGCCCAACTCGAGGAGAAGGACGACAGCGTGGACTGGAAGAAAAAGCTGTACGAGCTCTTTCCCATGCAGCCGAACCGGCAGTCGGCCAAGATTGCCGGGCTGCCGAAGCCGTTTGGCAAGGGCGGGTATTAAGGTGGCCCCCCTGAGTCGGCTGCGCCGCCTTCCCCCCAAGGGGGGGCGACGCCAGTGGCCCGGCGAAGCCGGTTCCACGGCGTCCCCCGGTTGGGCCTGTGTGCGCGCCGCCGATTCTGCGATGAGCTAAGGGGCTGGCATGGCACTGCGCATCAAGAACCAGTGGTTCAACGAGGGGCGGCCGAAGACGGCGCGGGAGAACGCGAGCGCGGTGGCGTTCATCACCTGGCGCGTGACCCAGAACATGGTCAAGCAGATGCGTGAGGCCAAGTTCGACATCGATGTCGGGCCGCAGTATTTCGCGTTCATGCGCGAAGTGCTGGTGTTTCTCTGCCAGGTGGTGGACCGCATGGCGTTCGAGCGCATGAATGGCGAGCAGCGAGCCGAATTCACCAGTGCGCTGGTGGTGCGCGTCGCCGAGATCCTGGAGGAGAGCGAGCAGGAGTGGCTGGGGGAACCCCCGGCCGGTCAGGAGCGCTGGCGCAACCAGTTCATCGACCAGTACAACGCGCTGTCTGAAGGCTACGCGGAGTTCGGCCATGGTCCCGCGGGGCCGGACTTTTCCTTCGTGCGCTACCTGGGCAGCCGGCTTGAAAGCGTGCTGCCCGAGAAGGACCGGCACTGGGTCAAGGACCAGGTGATGGCCTACGAGGTGCCGGAGGCGCTGGAGATGGTGAAGCGCGGTATGGATGGCGTCCTCTCAACTGAACCGCGTCCTAAACGGCGCGCCACCATGAATGGGGAGTGAACATGCGAGTACCCAGCCCCTTCGATCTGGATCAGCCCGAGGCCTATGCGCGCTGGCGTGCTGCCAAGCTCGCCGAACATCCCCGGCGGGTCGAAGACCTGATCGTGGACGTGGCCGATCCGCTCCGGCTCACGCGGGCCGAGCGCGAGGCGCTGCTGGACCTGTGCCGGCGCGCGAACATGGCCGTCTATCGCAGCCGGGTGACGGTGGAGGACAAGGACCTGCCGCCCCTGCTTGGCGCGCAGCTCGGTCTGCACCGGCTGGACGCCAACTGGCTGTCTGACGAGGACGGCATCTCGTCCATCGCCGTCGCGCCCCAGGCGCAAGGCGGTCCCAGGGGCGATTTCATTCCCTACACCAACAAGCCCATCAAGTGGCACACCGACGGCTACTACCACCCGTCAGGGCGCCGCATCGAGGGCATGATCCTGCATTGCGTGCGCAGCGCCGGCGAGGGCGGCGTGAGCCAGCTGGCCGACCACGAGATGATCTACCTGGCGCTGCGTGACGCCAACCCGGCCTGGGTGCGGGCCCTGATGGCGCCGGACGCCATGACCATCCCGGAGCGCACGGACGACGGCGGTGTGGCGAGGCCGGCCCAGAGCGGTCCGGTGTTCTACTGCCGTACGGACGGCGGGCTGCAGATGCGCTACACCGCGCGCACGCGCTCTATCGCCTGGAAGGACGACGCGGTCACGCGCGAGGCGGTGGTGTTCATCGAGCGGCTGCTGGGCAGCACGCAGCCCTGGATCTTTCGCCTGCTGCTGCAGCCGGGCATGGGCATCGTGGCCAACAACGTTCCCCACGAGCGCACGGCGTTCACCGACGATCCGCAGCAGCCGCGCCTGCTCTACCGCGCCCGTTACCTGGACCACGTGCATGACGAGTTCGTGTGCGCACCCGAAGAAGAGGTGGCCGTATGAGCCGCCGGGCCGTTCTCAAGGCCATGACCGCAGCGCGCTGCGCGGAGGTTTTTTTATGACCCACTGGCTGACCGTCTGGCGCGCCGCGCAGCTGGTGGGCGTCTCGCGCGGCGTGCTCCAGCAGCAGGTGCGCGAAGGCCGCCTGGTGCTGACCGAGGGCCTGGTCTCCACCGATGAACTGCTGCGCCTGTACCCGGCCACCGTGCTGGAAGACAGCGGGATCCTGGAGCGTGTCGCCAGGATCCGCGATGAGGCTTTCGGCCGCCGCCTGCGCGAGCGCCTGCTGCCGAGCCAGGAGGTACTCGCCCAGCGTCTTTTCAACCAGACCCAGGAACTGGCCGACGTGCGACGACATCTGCAGCGCTACCACGAGCTGGTGGTGGCGCTGCAGGCTCGTATCCGGGCGCTACAGGGGCAGGGCGCCACGCCGCTGCAGCTGGCTGAACTGCAGGACGAGGTGGATCAGGGCCTGGCTCGGGCACTGGCCACCGAACAGGCCGATCTGCTGACAGTGATGGACGATATGCTCAAAGTCATGTCTGCGCTGGTGACCGTGCGCCCCAGTGGCCACCAGTTCACCGTCGAGGGCCGCGACACGCTGCTGCAGGCCGGGCTGCGCGCCGGCCTCAAGCTCAACTACGGCTGCGGCAACGGCACCTGCGGCATGTGCAAGGTGCGTGTCATCAGCGGCGACGTGGTGCGCACCCAGCCCTGTGATTACCCCATGTCGGAAGCCGAAAAGGTGCAGGGCTATACGCTGATGTGCGCGCACACCGCGGGCAGCAGCGAGTTGACGCTGGAGTTGCTCGAAGCCGGTGGCCCGCAGGACATCCCGCAGCAGCAGATCGTGGCCACGGTGCGCGCCGTCACGCAGCTCGCCCCCGGCACGCGCCTGCTGCACCTGCAGACGCCGCGCAGCCATCGCCTGCGTTTCCTCGCGGGGCAGTCGGTCACGCTGGGCGTGACGCGTCCGGATGGCAGTGATGTGCACGAGACCTATCCCGTCGCCAGCTGCCCGTGTGACGACCGCAACCTGCACTTCTTCATCGAACGCCACCCGATGGATGCCTTCGCGCGCCAGCTGTTTGCCGACGGCATCAAGCCCGGGGCGCAGGTCACCGTATGGGGGCCCATTGGCGACTTCGTGCTGGCCGACACTCCGCGCCCGCTGGTCTTCGCGGCCTGCGATGCCGGCTTTGCGCCCGTCAAGAGCCTGATCGAGCACGCACTGGCGCTGGACAATGCACCCTCGCTTTCACTGTTCTGGCTGGCCACCAAGCCCGACGGCCACTTTCTGGAGAACCAGTGCCGCGCCTGGGGCGAGGCGCTGGACCAGTTCGAGTACGAACTGCTGGCCGAGCCCGATGTGACCTTCGGTGCCGCCCAGCTGGCGCAGGCCATGCGTGCGGATCTGTTCGACATCGAGTGTGACTATTACCTCGCCGGTCCCGAGACCTTTGTCACTGCGCTGCAGGCCGAACTGCGTGCCGCGGGCGTGCCTGCCGCGCAGATCCACACCAACGTGCTGCTCGAGCCGGTGGGGGAGACGGCATGAGCGCCGCCCGGCTGCCCGAAGGCGCTCGCACCGCAATGCGCAGCATGGAAGTGATCCTGTGACCCCTGCTCTGGCCGAACCGGTGATGGACGAATCCGCCTGCAGTGGCAGCGAGGCCTTTGCGCTGCGCGTGCTGGGTACCAGCATGGAGCCCGAGTTCAACGAGGGCGAGATCATCATCATCGAGCCCGGCGGCCTGCTGAAAAACGGCTCCTACGTGCTGGCGCAGCACAGGGGCGAGTGGATCTTCCGCCAGCTCTGCCAACGGGGTGATGGCTGGATCCTGCACGCGCTCAACCCGGCCTTCCCCGACCTGCCACTGCGGGATCTGGCCAGCGTGCGCGGCGTCATCATCCAGAAAGCCTTGCCGGGTCGGCGCAAGGCCACCAGGCGCTACGTCTGAAACGAAACAGGAATCGCAGCTCGTGCCCTACTACATCTACCGCGTCAAATCCTTCGCCGGCCTGGAGAAGCTGGCCGAGCACGGCGCCTTTGCGCCGGCCTCGGCCCAGGCCAAGATCCTGCGCGGCGGGCTCGACCCGAAGACCCGCGACAAGATCAAGGTCATCTTTGCCGACAACGAACTCATGGCCGAAGACCTGCTGTGCCAGGTGCGCGAGCCCGGGCCGCCCGGCGAGGAATGAGGTTGTGGACGAGGCAGCCTACCGGGAGACGCGCGAACGGCGCAATCCGCTGCCTTGCGTCTTCCACGCGGCCTTGCTGGCGCACAACGCGGAGTGCGAGCTGGTGCAACGCCGCTCGCTGGCCGAGCGCGAAACCCTGGCCTGTCCCAGCGCACCGGCGCATCTGAACTGCGAGACGCTGGAACGCCTGTTTCTGGAGCGCGCCACCTTTCCGCTCAAATTGCATCCCGGTGCACCGCTCACGCATGCCACGGTCATGCGTCTGCACTGCGGCGGTATTCAGGGCCTGCAGCAGGTGCTGGGCGTCGACAGGCCCGACGTGCACCGCCTCGTCGGTCAGGCGCAGGAAGCGCACGGAAGTCTGATCGAGCTGCCCTGGCCCGAGATCGTGGCACGCATCGTTGCCTGGCGACCCCGTCGACGAAGGACATGAAGCACCCCCAAGCTGCGCGCACTGCATGTCGCTCCGCTGCCCCCCTCAAGGGGGCGACGCCAGCGGCCCGGCAAACCCGGTTCCGCGGCGTCCCGCGGTTGGATCATTTCGCGCCGGCGGATTCGAAGCCGGGCACGGAGACTCGCCAATGAATTTGCCCGACAGCGCCCTCGTCGAGGCGGTGCAGACGAACTGCCACATTGCCGACGCCGGGCACGCGGCCGACATGACACTGTGCATCTACCTGCTGCAGATGCGCGAGTTCTACCGCTGGGAACAGGGCCTTCCGCCGCTGCAGCCCATGGCTCGCGAAGCCGTGGGGGCATGGATCAGTGCCCGCGAGGCCCTGTGGGATGAACTCGAGGGGCAGGACTGGCGGCCCCTGCCGCTGGCAGGCGTGGCGTTCGATCCATTCGATGTCGAAGGCGTCAACGCGGTGCTGGCGCCGCTGGACCTCGTCTACGGCGCAGGTTACACCGCCCCGGGCAAGGCCAGTTTTTTCCTCGCGGCATTGACGTCCGCGCAGGCGCGCGAGGGCGTGGTCGTGCGCACCTGCGGGCGTGAGTACGCGCGAGGCTTGTCGACACCGCCAGCCGCGCTGCAGGCGGGCACCGTCTACCTGCGGCAGGAGTCGTTGCAGCGCTGGCTGTGGGAGAGGTACGAGGCCTGGACCTTGCGCCGGCCCGAGGGTGCGTTTCGCCGCGCGCTCGACGCCCATGGTTATTCCGGCGGCGCCGAAATCGCGGTCCCGGCCATGGGGGCGGCGCAGGCCGAAACCCTGCTGCTGCATGAACTGGGTGAAGCCCGGGCCTCTGCGCTGCTGGGTGAGGCCTGGTCCATCATGCGCCAGTCACTGGCCGATCGCCGCGCGGAGCTGCATGTGCGGGCTGTGCGCGACCTGCTGGCCGATTGCCGGGTTACCTTGCCCATGCTGCTGCAGCGTCGCGACGCCGCGGCCCTGCATTTCTGGTTCGCCAACCTCGATGGCTTGCGTGCGGCGCTGGCCCCGCGACTGGCGCAGGCTTACGAGGCCTGGTGCGCAGGGGGCGATGATCTGCCGCTGCGCCAGGCGGTGGACGCCGGCGCCGCACATTGGCTGGCCATTTGCCGGGAGGTGCTGGCCTTGCACCGTGCGGACGAGACCGGCGCGGCGCCGCAGATCCTCGCCATGCTGGCAGCACCGGCCAGCCGCTGCTGAGGCAATGCCGTGTGCGGCGCAGTCAGCGCAAGGCAAGCTCGACTGATTTGATGCCCGCGATGGTGAGCAGCAGCGAGCCCAGCAGGTGCAGGGCCGCCGTGCCCAGCGCGAGCCCGTAACGTGCCTGCTGCAGCATGGCCACCACCTCAGCCGAGAAGCTGGAGAAGGTGGTCAGCGCACCGAGGAAGCCGGTGATGAGCGCCAGCCGCCAGGCCGGATCCAGGTGCGGGTTGGCCTGGAAGACGGCCACCAGCACCCCGATCAGGTAGCCGCCCCCGAGGTTGGCGGCCAGCGTGCCCCAGGGCAGCAGGGCGCCCGGCGTACTCAGCCACAGGCCGAGCTGCCAGCGGACCAGGGCGCCGATGCAGGCGCCGATGCAGATCGCGAGGATGGGTACCATGACACGAGTTTAGCGTCGTGAACTGACCGGGCTGGCCGTCCGGGGCCCTGCCGGAATGCTGCTATAAAACGTAGCCGCAGTTTCCCGCCGGAATCGGCTTACTCTGCCAGGTTTGTCCATGCGCTTCCTCGAAACCAAGATTCCCGCGCCGGTTGTCGCCCTGCTGCTCGCAGCGGCTATGGCGATTTTTCCCGGTGGCGAGCCCGGTGCGGGCCTCTTCATGCATGTGCGGCGGGTGCTCATCGACTTCAGTCTCAACCTGAGCGCGTTCGTCGCGATCATGGCCTTTGCGTCGTTCTGGCGCGCCCGGACCACGATCAACCCGATCCAGCCTGACCGGGCCTCGGTGCTGGTCACCCACGGCATCTATGGCCTGACACGCAACCCCATGTACCTGAGCCTGCTGCTGCTCCTGATCGCCTGGGCGGGCCAGCAGTGGTCGTTGGGGGCGGGCATGGGTCCGCTGCTGTACTTGGCCTACGTCACGCGTTTCCAGATCCTGCCGGAGGAGCGGGTGCTGCAGGCCAAGTTCGGCAGTGGCTACTCCGATTACAAGGCGCGCGTGCGCCGCTGGATCTGACGTCTCCCGGCGGGAGGGCAGATCCGGGGCGCGTCAGCGCTCCGCGCCCATCAGCCAGTTCGGTACGCTGGTCACGATCGACGGGAACAGCGTGATCAGCACAATGGCCAGGATCATGCAGGCGAAGAAGGGCAGGGTGACCCGGGCAATGCGGTTGCTGTCCACGCCGGTCATGTTCTGCAGCACGAAGAGGTTGAACCCGACGGGCGGCGAGATTTCGGCGATCTCGATCAGCAGGATGATGAAGATGCCGAACCACACCAGGTCGAAGCCGGCCTTCTGCACCATGGGC
>DALYHW010000127.1:5093-8146 GCA_031970695.1 Hylemonella sp. | reverse complement strand
CGCATCCAACCCGGCTTCGCTGACGAGTTGGAACAGGCAGTAGCGATATAGGTACGCGGAGCCGACTTGATGAAGCCGCGAGCCTTGGCCTCTGTGGTGACTTTTCCCCACACCCGCAGCTCAGCAGGAGCGGGCAGGGTGGGGGCGATGACGGCACGGGCCTGCTCGATGCTGAACACGCCGGCCTGGCCGCTGGCAAATGCGCGCAGGGCTTCGACGGCGGATTCGATCCAGCCGGGCATGTCGAACTCGACAGCGGCGGCTGCGCGGTCCTGGCCGAGCTGGGCGCGGGCTTGTGCGGCCTGCATGGCGTTGCGCCGTGCTTCAGCGCGCGTGAGCCCTTGGGGCTTGGCGATGAGGTCGAGTTGCATGACTGTGATTCCTTCCAGTCCGCTCACGCTCCAGCGGCTTCCTCAAGCACAGGATTGCCTCGCAGCACCCGCGTGACAGACTGAGATTCATGCACTTTCTGCTTCATCCACGCGCCGAGGATTTCGTTAACCAGCGCAGTGCGGTCCAAGCCACGCGAGAAGCAGACGGCATCCAGCACAGCCACGATTTCCACGGGGCACTGGCCGCGCAGTTCAGTCGTGTCTCGCGTGCCGCGACTCAGGAGAACATCCATGTCCATGCCGACTCCTTCAAAGGCAGATCACGTTTGGGGGGCACAGGCGCTGCGCGTGATGCTCGAAAGGCTCAAGCGCGCAACGCTGGTGCAGTACCGGCTGATGGCTGCGGAGTCGGAACATGCCGACGAGTCCGAAGCCTTGGCCGAAATGGCTGCCGAGCTTTCGCTGTGGCGGCCACACTGAAGAGAAAGACCCGGCCGACCGAAGCTGGCCGGGTGAAGTGCTGCGGGGCTCAGGGAGGACGGCCCCACCGGATAGGCCGGCACCAGATGCAGCAGGGAGACAAAAGGGGCGCCGCGCAGCGCCGGCTTGTTCACGGCCAGCCCGGCATAGGGCTTGAGGCTCTGCGCGGCGCGGAACATGGCTCAGGCCCAGCGAGACAGGGCCAGCAGCAGCGCAATACCCAGCGCCATGCCCGGCACCAGCCACACCACGCCAACGACGATGAAGGCCACGGCCTCGCGGATGAAGCGGTTCATGCGGTCACCTTCGTGGCGGGGACAGGGGGCGAATCCTTGCGGCGCTTGAGGGCTGGCCAGATGACGTGCCAGTCGCTCGGGCGGGTGTCCCAACGCATGACTGCGCCGTCCGTGGCCTGCTCGATCAACATGGCGTATCCAGCGCCCGGGAAGCGCTGTTTCTTGTCGGGGTCAGTGGGCTGACGCCACTGGCTGACCTGCGCCGGAGCGCATCCGATGACAGTCGCAAGTCGTGCGACAGTCATGGCACCAGAAGAAAGATAGTCATCAAGCGTCATGGCCACCGATCCTATAGCAAACGCTACGCAGATGCAAGTAGCAGACGCTGCGCTTCCAGTCGATACGCTGGAAGACATGGCATCGCAGTCCCGGAAACTGGAGCAGCAGCAGGAGTGGCGCAGGAAGCGCCTGGCCGAGCTGGTCAAGGAGAAGTTCGGCGGAAACGAGACCGAACTTGGCCGCGCTATGGGCTACAAGGACGGTGCGTTTGTGCGCCAGATGCTTGCAGACCCGCAGGTTTCAGCCGCAGCCCGCAAGATCACCGAGAAGACCATTGCCAAGATCGAGTCGCTTCGCGGGCTCGCCGGCTGGTTTGCGCAGGCACAAGCTCAAGCGCCGAGCCAGGGTGTCAACATTTACACCACTCGCTCGGGTGGCTTGCAGCCCCATTCACGCGCGCTTACAAATTGGCCAACAGGGAGGCCAGTCGGCGCTGTAGTTCTAGCTGCTACGGATGTAAGAGCCTCAATGGGAGTCGGCGCCGACCAGCCGACCGAAAATGAGGTTGTTTCTCAAATGGTCGTGGATGAAACTTGGCTGCGCCGGAACTGCACGTTCTCGGCAGCCGAGAACTTGGCCCTTATCACGGGCGTGGGCGATAGCATGAGGCCCACTTTTGAAGATGGTGACGCCTTGCTGGTAGACCGGGGCGTCAAGGAGATCAAGGTAGACGCGGTGTACTGCGTGGCGCTGAACGAGGAGCTGTACGTAAAGCGACTCCAGCGGCGGCCCGATGGCACCGTGTTGATGATTTCCGACAACAGCGCCTACGAGGCGTACCAGGTGAACCCGCGCAAGGACCGCATCAACATCCTTGGCCGGGTGGTCATGACATGGAACGCTCGGCGCCTTTGATGGCCGCGCCGTCCCGCTTCAAGCGGATAGCGGCCGGCTGGGTGTTCTTGAACGTGATGACAGCCGGCCTTGCGCCGGCTTTGTTGTTCATGGACCCTGGCCGTGTGCGCTGGTTCTGGGAGTTCACCCCGATCCTGTTGGGCATCACCGCCCATGACGTAGCCCTTGCTGCGCTTGGTGGGTATGCGTGGCTGATGCTATGGCTGTGGATCGTTGCGACAGACTGCCCCTAAAGTCGCTGCGAAATAAAACGTAGCAATCGCACCTAGACCCCTTGCGTTATAGCGTAGCAAACGCTAAAGTGCTCTTACCGCGTCACCAGACGGCGCGAGTGGGAGCCAAGCATGGAAGCTGTGAGGGACGAAGTTCAGCAGAAGGCCGAAGCGCCGAACCTGCTGGCGGTGACGAAGGAGCGGGTCAAGGGCTGGTCTGCGTGTGCGGACGGCTACCGCTGGTTCTTGGGGAAGTTCCCGCAGGGCGGGGAGTTTGCTGAGGTCTATGCCGCGCTCCAGGCCGACAAGCGCTACAACGACAGCGGCTGGCTGCTGGATCATGTGTTTGGCGAACTGGATGCCGGTGAGAAGGTGCGGCAGACAGTTGCAATCAGCGGTGCCGACAAGAAGAAGATCGCGGCGGCTGCCGAGGCCGGCGCGGAAGCTGCGACCACGGGCGAAGGGGCCAACGCTGCGACCACGGGCGAAGGGGCCAACGCTGCGACCACGGGCGACTGGGCCAACGCTGCGACCACGGGCGACAGGGCCAACGCTGCGACCACGGGCGACTGGGCCAACGCTGCGACCACGGGCGACAG
>DALYHW010000127.1:0-4993 GCA_031970695.1 Hylemonella sp. | reverse complement strand
CTGGGCCAACGCTGCGACCACGGGCGACAGGGCCAACGCTGCGACCACGGGCGACAGGGCCAACGCTGCGACCACGGGCGAGGGGGCCATTGCGGCATCGCTTGGCATCGGCGCTCGCGCGATGGCTGGAGAAGGTGGCGCAATCATGCTGGCTGGCCATGATGATGCCGGTCGCCTGCTGAATGTGTTCGCGTCCAAGGTTGGTGACAACGGAATCAAGGCAGGCGTCTGGTACGAACTGGATTCCAACGGCAAGCCGGTGGAGGTGCAGTGATGGGACACCTGTTGCACGCTGCACATGCAGCGGCCCGGCCGGCGCAAGAGGCGCAGGCCCTGGAAGCGGATGCGGCGCTGTTCGCGTCGATGGGGCAGGCGCTGCGCAAGCGCCCGGTGATCGAGTCGGCCGCCGAAGTGCTGGGCCGCCTGGCCGATCAAGTTGAGCGCATCAAGGATGCGGCTGTGAAGCTGTGGCCCGAGGAAGAGCAGGCCACGCCGCGCGAACACAAGCTGTACGGCGACGTGTGCGAACTGTCGGATCGGGTGCAGGCCATGCTGATGGAACTGCGCGACATCGAAGAAGACCGGGGCGACGAGCGCAACGACCCGCGCAGCCTGGGTCACTACCCGCACCTGAAGCCGGCGACGCGGATGGTGGAGGTGGAGGTATGACCGAAGCCGAACACCGCCGCGCAGATCGCGCGCTTGTCCTGTTGCTGGTCATCCTCGTGCTGTGGGTGATCTTCGGCGAATCCAGTCTTCCGGGAGCAGCGCAGTGAACACGCATCAAGCATCAGGCGGCCAGATCAGCGCCGCAGACCTTCCGCAATACATGACCAATGGACACGTCTATCGCCTGTATGGCGAGAACGGCGAAGTTGGTGCGGCCATGCTGATGCCCGCTGGCTGTGACCAGCAGGGTCGATACCAGACCCGCCCGGTGCCTGCTGAGGCATGCACTGAAGTCGGCCATGACGAAGGCGATGACTTCGGCATCTTCATCGGGCTCAAGAACGCGGCCCTGATGACCGCTTGCATTGCTGCGATTGCCTACGGCGCGCACATGCTGGCTGTGCTGCTGGGCTGACCTGTACGGGCGCAATTGCCCAACCAATTCCCAAGAGAGGACACGATGAACGCGATTGCCGAACTGCCGCAGCAACAGCCTGCGCAAGATGAGGCCGCGAAACAGCAGGCTCTCGCCGATGAGTACCAACGCGATGCCATCGCATCCGCGCAGTCCCTGATGCCCGACGACGACACGGGCGAACTCTGACCAACCACCACCGGCACAAGGTACGCCACGCCGGCAAGGAGCACACACCATGCAATTCATGAAGGCTACCCGCAAGAAGTCCAAGCTGCGCCTTGCGCTCACCGGCCCGAGCGGTTCGGGCAAGACCTACGGCGCCCTGAAGATCGCCAAGGGCCTGGGCGGCAAGATTGCCGTGATCGACAGCGAACACGGCAGCGCATCCCTGTACGCGAATCTGTGCGACTACGACACGCTGGAGCTTGGCCCTCCGTACTCGCCTGAACGCTACATCGAGGCCATCAAGACCGCTGAGGCCGCAGGCTATGACGTGATCGTGATCGACAGCACCACGCACGAATGGTCGGGCACGGGTGGCTGTCTGGAAATCAACGAGCAGATCGCCAAGAGCAAGTTTCAGGGCAACACCTGGAGCGCGTGGAACGTGACCACCCCGCGCCACCGCGCATTCATCGACGCCATGTTGCAGTCGTCGGCCCACATCATTGCTACCGGCCGCAGCAAGACCGAAACGGCGCAGACCGAAGGCCCGAACGGCAAAAAGAAGGTGGTGAAGCTTGGCATGAAGACTGAGCAACGCGATGGCTTCGAGTACGAATTCACCGTGGTGCTGGACTTGATCCATGACGGTCACTTTGCCAACGCCAGCAAGGACCGCACGGGCCTGTTCAGCGGCGATGCCAAGGCCATCACCGAGGACACCGGCAAGGCTTTGCGGGAATGGCTGGAATCTGGCGTGGACGCGCCGCCCGAGCCGCGCCCAAGTGCGCCGGCCCCCGCTGCTTTCGACGCCAAGGCCCGTGCCCGCGAGGTGAAGACCGGAATTGCCGCGAAGGATGCCAGCGGCGCCGCAACCTACCTTGCCGGCCTGCCGCAAGACGAACTCGATGCCATTTGGGCGCTGTTGTCGCCCGCCGATCAAGACGCACTCACCGCCGCATGGCCACAAGGAGCAGCAGCATGAAGAACATTGTGTACTTCGACATCGAAACCGTGCCGTGCCAACTGCCGGGCATCCGCGACGAGTTCATCAAGAACGTCAAGGCGCCGGCACAGTACAAGAAGCCCGAGAGCATTGCCGAGTGGCTGCGCGAGAACGCGGTAGCGCAGGGCGAAGCCGACTGGCTGGCGACCAGCTTTGACGGCGGCATGGGCCAGGTGTGCGTGATCGGCTGGTCGCTGAACGACGAACCGGCGCAGTCCTACCAAGTGGGCGACCTGAGCCGCGAGCAGGAACGTGAACTGCTGGAATCGTTCTTCTCGGTGCTGACAGACATCGGTCATGCCGTGTTCGTGGGCCACAACGTCATCGGCTTCGATCTGCCGTTCATCTGGAAGCGCGCGATGGTGCTGGGCATCAAGCCGGCCTGGAGCCTGCCGCGCAATCCGAAGCCCTGGGGCGAACTCTGCCAGGACACGATGCTTCTGTGGGACGGCCAACAGCGCGCGGGAGGGAGCATGGATCGCATCTGCCGCCTGCTGGGCATCCCCGGAAAGGGCGACATCAGCGGTGCGGACGTGTGGCCGCTGGTGCAGGCCGGGCGCATCAACGATGTTGCTGCGTACTGCCGCGATGACGTGGAGCGCACGCGGGCCATGTTCAAGCGCATGACGTTTACGGATGGTGCCCCGGCATCGGCACCCTGGACCGCAGCCACTGCCACCGCGCCGGCCCCGGCTTCTGAGCTGGTGACGCCCGACTTCTGAACCCGGTGTGGTTCACGGCGTTGCCCAAGTGCCGGGTCATTGGGGTGCCAAGCCGTGAACTACCAGCCGCGTATCGCGGCGTGACCCGAAAGGGCAGAGGGGTGGAAGTCCCTGATGCAAGTGGCAACCCCACCTCTGCGAGCGCATAGCGCCACGCCCGGCAGGAAGGCTGGGCACCAATTCAGCCGCAACAGGAGAACGAAATGCCGAACTGGGTAACGAACAAGGTACAGGCGCCGGAGCATGTCATCCGCGCAATGATGAACGCCGAAGGCGTCATCGACTTCAACACCGCCGCGCCGTTTCCTGGCCCATGCGGCGCAGATTGGGATGGCATCTTCATGGATGCCGAAGAAGCGGCCGAAATCACCTGCGACATCCCGACCAATGACCACCCGCTGATCGCGGCGCTTCAGGCAAGCAGCCGCAAGAAATTCGACATCAAGAAGCTGTCGGACAAGTCGTTTGAGCAGTTCATCGGCATGGTGCGGAACTATCGCGCCTGCGGCTACATGCACAGCATGGACTTCAACCGCAAGGTGTGGGGTACGAAGTGGAATGCCTGCCAGCCGAAGGCTGAACCCGAGAACGGTCGATGCGAGTTCGAGACGGCTTGGTCATGCCCTGAAGGCGTGCTGGTGAAAGTGTCCGAGCGCTTCCCTGACGACGCCATCACGGTGACCTACGCTGACGAGGACATCGGCAGCAACTGCGGCACGTTCACACTGAAGGCCGGGAAGATCGTGGAACAGGACATTGCTCCAAGCTGGCGAGACCTGGACGATGCCGGTAAGGCCAAGTGGAAGGCGTTCGCCTATCAAGTCACCGGCCGCGACCCGCGTGACTACGAGGAAGACGAAGCGGTGGAGGGCTGAACCATGAACGCCATCACCGACTTCCCCCCGCTGGACGCCGCAGACAACACCATCGACTTCGCGGCCCTGGCCAAGCAGCCGCCGATGCTTGCTGTGTTGCAGGACGTGGCCGACATCAGCAACGGCAAGGCTGTCGTCAAGCTCAACGCCACTGAGGCGGGCTTGGCTGCGCTGCGCGCCGACCTGTCGGGCAAGCGCTACGACCTGAAGACCGTGAAGGGCAACGACGAGGCCCGCGCCGACCGGCAGCGCTGCGTGAAACTGCGTACCGCGCTGGAAGCCAAGCGCAAGGCGATGAAGGCCCCGGCACTGGAGTTCGGCAAGCTGATCGACGGCGAGGCCAAGAGGATCACTGAGGCCATCATTGCGCTGGAGGCGCCGATTGATTCCCTCATCCAAGCCGACGAGAAGCGCCGGGCCGACGAGAAGGCCGAGCGCGAGCGCATCGAAGCCGAGCGCATCGCCGGGCTGAAGGGGCAGGCCGACACGCTGATGCGTGTGTGGCTGGAGCGCTGCGCCGAGCCCGACATGACGGCCGAGCGGATCGGCAAGGGCATTGAGCAGTTCAACGCGCTGTCGGTGCCGGCCGACTTGGCTGACGTTGCCGACTACTGGAGCGCACAGCAGAGCATCACGCTGGGCCGGATGCAGACGATGCAGGCCGACATGGCGCGGCGCGAGGACGCCGACCGCCTGGCCGTGCAGCGCGCCGAGCTGGAGCGCCAGCAGGCGGTCATTCGCGCCGAGCAGGACCGCATTGCCGGCATCAATCGTCGCATCAACGAAATCAAGGCTGCCGCCACGGGCCATGAGCGCGCCAGCAGCGCCACGCTGGGCGAGGCCATCACCGCAGTGCAGGCGTTGCGGATCGACGCAGACGCCTACGCTGAACTGCTTCCGCTGGCGATGGCGGCCCGGGTGGAAACGCTGGCCACGCTGAACGCGCTCAAGGCCGCGGCCGAACTGCGCGAAGCCACGGCGGCAATCGCTGCCCGCGAAGAAGCGCGCAAGGCCGAACAGGATACCCAAGAGCAGGAACCCCAACAGGTTTTGAAGGCAGAGCCGGCAACGGCCGACGCTACCGACCGGGGCAATCCTGCAAACGCGAGCCCGGACGGCGGTCCCATGGGCGCAGAGCAAC
>DALYHW010000126.1:3617-8166 GCA_031970695.1 Hylemonella sp. | reverse complement strand
CATCGTCAGGCTCTTACAGCAGAAAACGCCCCGTCATTCGATGGGGCGTTTTTATTTGTGCGTTTGTTTTTCGCTTCACGTCACATGTGGGCCGCAATTCTCTTGTCAGCGGTTTCTCCAGTAGCGCTGGCCTGCGTTGTCCACAAATTCGGCCGCACCGGAGCGCACCAGATCCTGGGCCAGATCCTCTATCCACGCTCCAGGCTCTGCGTGAGGGAAGTGGTTAGTCCGCAAAATTCCAAAATAACGTGTTTTGGCAACCCATCGTTTCAGGTCGCTGTCTGAAATATTCTGTACCTCCAGCAACTTGAATTTCAACAGCACCTTGGCTGCATAACGGGCATGGCGCGTCGGCTCCGCGATGAACTGGTCAAGGCGTTTGCGCGCATGGGTCAAAGCAGCCTGCATGTCGTTGAAAGGAGCGCCGTGACCCGGAATCACAATCAACGGTTTCAATTCTGAAATCAGCTGCAGCGTCGCTCCGACCTCCTGGAAAGCGTCTTCGCCCTCCAGCTCCGGGAACACCACGCCAAAGCCTTGCGCCCAGAGGGCGTCGGCGGAAATCAGGACCCGTAACTCCGGTTGAAACAAGACAACGGAATGCGGATCGTGTCCAGGTGCCGCATGCACCTCCCAGTCGCGGGCGCCCAGTCTGATGTGCCTGCCGGGTGCCAACAAGACGTCAAAAGAGAAGCGGGGACAGTACTGCCCCGTGGGTTCATAGCTCAGGGCACGCTCATCCCACGCCTCGACCGCCCGTGCCATGCCGGGCGGGATGATGGTCTGTACACCGGGGTAACGCTCCTGGAGTGCTGCATTGCCTCCGCAATGGTCGCTGTGCAGGTGGGTATTCAGCAGGAGATCGAGCGAACGCCCCTGCAGCGCCGTTTCAACCAGCGCCAGCGTCTGCTCCGCGTGTGTGGCATACCCGCTGTCGACCAGGGCATTCTGCTCGCCACCCAGCAGAAGCACGTTGTTGGAGGAAAGCCAGCCCCGCTCCAGGACAACGATGTCGCCGGGGAGCGAGACTTCGCTCACTTGCCGGCCCGGAGTTCCCGCCGGAGAACCTTGCCCACATTGGACTTGGGCAGTTCGTCCCGAAACTCGATGTACTTCGGATGTTTATAGCCGGTAAGGTTTTGCGCACAATATCTGGCCACGTCCTCTTCGCTGAGGGTGGGGTCGCTGCGCACGACATAGACCTTGATGGCCTCGCCCTGCTTGGCATCGGGGACGCCGATCACGGCGCACTCCAGCACGCCGTCGCAAAGCGAGATGACATTCTCCAGTTCGCTCGGGAAAACGTTGAAGCCGCTGACCAGGATCATGTCCTTCTTGCGGTCGACGATCTTGGTATAGCCCTGCGCGTCCATGATGCCAACGTCGCCGGTGCGCATGAACCCGTCCGGAGTGAACGCACGGGAGGTCTCCTCAGGCTGCTGGTAGTAGCCCGTCATCACATTCGGCCCTTTGATGCAGATCTCGCCCGAATCGCCGATCGGCAGCGAACGACCGTCGTCGTCCTTGATCGCGATCTCCACGCCCGGCAATGGCAGCCCGATGGTGCCGCTGAATCTTTCTGCCGTCACGGGATTGTTGGTGCCGATCGCACAAGTTTCGCTCATGCCCCAGCCTTCCACCATCGGACAGCCCGTGACCTCGCGCCAGTGTTTGGCCGTGCCCTCCGAAGCAGCCATGCCGCCGGCCTGTGAGACACAAAGCTGCGAGAAGTCCACGGTACGAAACTGCGGGTGTTGCAAAAGCGCGTTGAACAGCGTGTTGACCGCCGGGAGCAGGTGGAAGGGACGCCGTTTGAGCACCTCGATGAATTTCCCGATGTCACGCGGGTTCGGGATCAGGGTGATGTGCGAACCCCAGCGAATGGCCAGCAGGCAGAGCGTCAGCGCGAAGATGTGATACAGCGGCAGGGCGGCAATGCTGTTGGTGTCGCGCACATTGCCGACCCGCCCAAGGGCGGGGGTGAACCAGGCCTCTGCCTGCAGGATGGCCGCCACGACATTGCGGTGAGTCAGCACCGCGCCCTTGCTCAGGCCCGTCGTGCCCCCCGTGTATTGCAGGAAGGCAATGCTGTCCAGCGTCACCGCAGCAGGTTTGAGTGTGAGCTGCGAGCCCTCGGCCAGCGCGCGCTTGAAGGAGGTCACCGTCCGCCCCTCGCTGAGAGGAAGCTTGAAGGGCGGCACCATCTTGGCGAGATGGCGCACCGCAAACGTGATCCAGCGGCCGTACCAGGGGCCGAGCAAATCCCCCATCGAAGCGAGCACCACGTGCTTCACGGGCGTATGCGCAATGACTTCTTCCAGCGTATGGGCAAAATTCTCGAGTACGACGATGGCAGATGCACCGGAGTCCTTGAGCTGGTGTTCCAGTTCACGTGCGGTGTAGAGCGGATTGACATTGACGCAGGTATAGCCGGCACGCAGCACCGCGGCCATAGTGACCGCAAACTGCGGCACATTGGGCAGCATGATGGCCACGCGCGCACCCGGCTCCAGGCCCAGGCGCTGCAGCCAGGCGCCCAGCGCCGCAGACAACTCATCTAGCTGACGGTAGGACATCCACCGCTCCATGCAGACCGAGAAGGGCTGCGAGGCGTTCTTGCGGAACGATTCCTCCAGCAGTTGGGCCAGTGAGCTGTACTGGCCGGGATCAATTTCGTGAGGGACCCCGGCGGGATAACTGTGCAACCAGAACTTTTCCATCAATCACTCCATGAGCAGCCAATTGGACCTCAGCACCCGGCCTGGGCGACACCGGGCTTGTCCTAGGTTTTTCGGAAAACTGTCACGGACGCGTCAATTTGAATGACGTTGCCGGGCTTGGTGAAACCGCCAAATGACCGTAAAGTCCGCACATGAGTGCCCCCGACACGGTCAACGACACTGCCGAAGGCGGCAGCGATCTCCTGCGCATCCTGCCTCCGGAAGAAAGTCCCTCCCCGCGTGCGCCCTGGGTGGCCGTCATACGCCGCTTGGGCCCGCGCCATCGCGGCCGTATTGCACGCCACCTCCAGTCCCTGAACGAACGCGACCGCTACCTGCGTTTCGGCTACATGGCCAACGACAGCCAGATCCAGTCCTACGTCGACAGTCTGGACTTCGAGCGGGACGCCATCTTCGGCATCTACAACCGCCGCCTCGAACTCGTGGCGATGGCGCACCTGGCGTTCTCGATCGACCGCAATTTCGACGCCTGCGCGGAATTCGGCGTGTCGGTCCTGCCCTCGGTGCGCGGCCACGGCTATGGCACGAAGCTGTTCGCCCGTGCGATGCGGCACGCCCGCAACGAGGGCGTGCACCTGATGTTCATCCATGCCCTGAGCGAGAACACGGCCATGATCAACATCGCCCGCAAGGCGGGTGCAAAGGTCGAGCACGATGGCTCTGAGGCGAGTGCCTACTTGCGTCTCCCGCCGCCAACATTCGATACCCGTGTCACTGAGATGCTCGAGGACCAGCTGGCGATGACCGATTACCGCCTCAAGGTCCAGGCCAAGCAGTTCTGGGAATTCCTGGCCGGTTTGCAGGAGGTGCGCCGGGGTGTCCGGGAAGGGCGCCACAAGTCTGCTCCCTGACGACGGCCGACGTGGGTGTGCCGTGGCGATCCGCTATCCTATGGGGATCGCAACTACCGCACGTCCGTGCATCCGTCAGTGCCCGACCCATACCCTGCGCGCCCGCCTGAAAAGGAAGACAAGCGCACCTTTCTGAGGCGGCTGGCCGAGTTCATCCATCCGGGGCCCGATTCGACCGCCGAGCTCATCGAGACCCTGGCCGAGGCTGAGGACAACAAGGTCATTGGCGCCGAGTCGCGTTACATGCTCGAAGGCGTGCTGCGCATGGCTGACATGAGCGCGGGAGACGTCATGGTGTCGGCTCCGCGGATGGACCTGGTGAACATCGACGCGCCATTCGACGAGCTGCTGCACCTCATCATTGATACCGGTCACTCCCGCTTCCCCGTCTACGAGGGGGAGCGCGAGAACATCATCGGCATCCTCATGGCCAAGGATCTGCTGAAGCTGCAGCGGGCGCCTGAACTCAATATCCGTGCATTGTTGCGCCCGGCGGTTTTCGTGCCCGAGAGCAAGGGCCTGAACGACCTGCTGCGGGAATTCCGCGGCAACCGCAACCACCTCGCCATCGTCATCGACGAGTTCGGTCGGGTCGCCGGTCTTATCACGATCGAGGATGTGCTGGAGCAGATCGTGGGCGAGATCGAGGACGAATTCGACATCTCCGAGGACGAAGGCGACATCTTCGGCCTGGCCGACCAGACCTATCGCGTCAATGGCGGGGCCGCCGTCGAGCGGGTCAACGAAGCCTTCAACGTCACGATCACCGGAAGCGACCCGCAGGAAAGTTTCGAGACCATCGGCGGCCTGATTGCCCACGAAATGGGCCATGTGCCGCGCCGGGGGGAGCAGCACGTGATCGCCGGCCTGCGTTTTGTGGTCCTGCACACCAAGGGCGGCGCGGTGAAATCGGGCTCGCCGATGCTCATGTGGATGACCGAACGCCCTTCGGCCTGC
>DALYHW010000126.1:0-3607 GCA_031970695.1 Hylemonella sp. | reverse complement strand
GGTTCAAGGTGTCGCCAGTCGTGCCTCGCAAGGCGGCGCAATGACCCGTGGGCTGGGGCTGCCCGTGTCGGCTGGGCTCGTGGCGGTGGCTGGCCTGGCACAGGCGGTGTCCCTGGCCGCTCCGTGGGACGGCCAGGCTCGCTGGTGGCTGCAACTGCTCTCGCTCGCCGTGCTAGCGTGGCAACTGGGAACGGCCGCCGGCTGGCGACGGGGTGCCCTGCTGGCCTGGCTGTTCGCGTTCGCGTGGCTGGCCGGCACATTCTGGTGGCTCTACATCTCCATGCACACCTACGGGGGCCTGCCCGCGCCGCTGGCCGCTGCGGCCATGCTCGCGCTGGCTGCCGTGCTCGCGCTCTACTACGGGATGGCGGGTGCTTTGTACGTCCGATTGCGTCCCCGGAACCCCGCAGGACAGGCGCTGCTTTTTGCTGCACTGTGGCTGCTGGCCGAGCTCGCGAGGGGACGCTGGTTCACGGGCTTTGGTTGGGGAGGGGCCGGCTATGCCCACGTCGGAGGGCCGCTGGCTGGTTACGCGTCCTGGATTGGCGTCTATGGCCTGTCAGCGTTGTCGGCCTGGCTGTCCCTGACCATCGCTACATTGTGGAGCGGCGGCGTTTGGCGACGCGTGGCAGTGCTGGCCGTAATCACCCTGCCCTCGGTCCATCAAATGGCGGCGGCACCGACGACGCAGCCCACGGGTTCCCTCGATGTGGCCCTTCTGCAGGGCAACATCCCCCAGGATGAAAAATTCCAGCCCGGTACCGGTGTCGCGACGGCGCTGCGCTGGTATGGCCAGCAACTCGACGAGGCGCGTGATGCGCTTGTGGTGGCGCCCGAGACAGCGGTACCGCTGTTGCCCCAGCAACTCCCGGACGGCTACTGGGACGCCCTGCGGCAGCGTTACGCCCGGGGTACCCAGGCGGCGCTGATCGGAATGCCCCTGGGCAGCTACCGTGAGGGCTACACCAACTCTGCCGTGGGTCTGGTGCCAGGCCAGGCGCCCTGGCGTTACGACAAGCACCACCTCGTGCCGTTTGGTGAATTCATCCCGACGGGATTCAAGTGGTTCACGGCCATGATGAACATTCCGTTGGGTGACTTCAACAGCGGGGATGTCGGCCAGGCCTCCCTGGCCTGGGGTGGCCAGCGCCTGGCGCCCAACATCTGCTACGAGGACCTGTTCGGTGAGGAACTGGGTCAGCGCTTTGCAGACGCTGCGCGGGCGCCTACGGTGTTTGTCAACCTCAGCAACATCGCCTGGTTTGGCGACACCGTCGCGATTGACCAGCATCTCGCGATCTCACGCATGCGGGCCCTCGAGTTCGAGCGCCCCTTCGTGCGGGCGACCAACACCGGCGCGACCGCCATCATCGACCACCGGGGCCAGGTCATTGCCGAGCTGCCGCGCCTCACCCGGGCGGTCTTGCGTGGTGCGGTCGAGGGGCGTGAGGGCCTCACGCCCTATGCCCGCTGGGTTGCCCATGCGGGACTCTGGCCGCTCTGGCTCGCGGGCCTGGGCGTGGTTCTGCTGGCGTGGCGCCTCGGGGCCCGGGTCGCGCCGAAGCGGCCCGCCGAAGCCTCGTAAAATCAACGGTTTACGCGGAAAACCGCCTTTTCGGTGCCTGCTGCGCCTGGCGCGCGGCCGTGACCGCTTGCACCTGCCCCGACCATGTTGACCTTCCAGCAAATCATCCTGAAACTGCAGTCGTACTGGGACGCCCAGGGCTGCGCACTTCTGCAGCCCTACGACATGGAAGTGGGCGCCGGCACCTCGCACACCGCGACCTTCCTGCGTGCCATCGGCCCCGAGCCCTGGAAGGCCGCCTACGTGCAGCCCAGCCGTCGTCCCAAGGACGGCCGCTATGGCGAGAACCCCAACCGCCTGCAGCACTACTACCAGTACCAGGTGGTGCTCAAGCCAGCACCGAGCAACATCCTCGAGCTTTACCTCGGCTCGCTCGAGGCGCTGGGTTTCGACCTCAAGAAGAACGACATCCGTTTCGTGGAAGACGACTGGGAGAACCCCACCCTGGGCGCATGGGGCCTGGGCTGGGAGGTCTGGCTCAACGGCATGGAGGTGACCCAGTTCACCTATTTCCAGCAGGTCGGTGGCATCGACTGCAAGCCCATCACCGGCGAGATCACCTACGGCCTGGAACGCCTGGCGATGTACCTGCAGGGCGTGGACAACGTCTACAAGCTCAAGTGGACCGACACCATGAGCTACGGCGACGTCTATCACCAGAACGAGGTGGAGCAGTCCACCTACAACTTCGAGTATTCCAATGTGGACTTCCTGTTCACCGCCTTTGGCGCGCATGAGGGCAATGCCAAGCACCTGATGGAGCAGCAGCTGGCGCTGCCGGCGTACGAGCAGGTGCTCAAGGCGGCCCACACCTTCAACCTGCTGGACGCGCGCGGCGCGATCAGCGTGACCGAGCGCGCCGCCTACATCGGCCGCATCCGCAACCTGGCGCGCAGCGTGGCGCAGGCCTACTATGAAAGCCGCGAACGCCTGGGTTTCCCCATGGCCCCGCGCGAGTGGGTGGCGCAGATCGAGAAGAAAGCCGCCTGAGTGCCAGGGAATACAAGATGACGACCAAGAATCTCCTCGTTGAACTGTTTGTCGAAGAGTTGCCGCCCAAGGCGCTCAAGAAGCTCGGCGAAAGCTTTGCCACCACGCTGCTGGACCAGCTGCGTACCATGGGCCTGGCGACCGATGCGTCGGTGGTCACGCCCTACGCTTCCCCCCGCCGCCTGGCGGCGCACGTGAGCCACGTCTACCTCAAGGCGGCCGACAAGGCCGTACAGCAAAAGCTCATGCCGGTGAGCGTGGGACTGGACGCAGCCGGTAACGCGACGCCGGCACTGCTGAAGAAGCTCGGCGCCCTGGGCGCCGACGTGTCCGACCCGGCCCGCGCCGTGGCTGCGCTCAAGCGGGCCCCGGATGGCAAGGCCGAGGCGCTGTTCTATGACAGCCTTGTCACCGGCGCCACACTGGACAGCGGCCTGCAAAAGGCGCTGGACGAGGCCATCACCCGCCTGCCCATCCCCAAGGTCATGAGCTACCAGCTGGAGACCGACTGCGAACTGCCCGGCTGGAGCAGCGTGCACTTCGTGCGCCCAGCGCACGGTCTGGTGGCGCTGCACGGCAGCACCGTGGTGCCGGTGAAGGCGCTGGGCCTGCAAGCCGGCAATACCACACGCGGCCACCGCTTCGAGGCCAAATCCGAGGTGGTGACCATCCAGGACGCCGACGGTTACGCCGAGGCGCTGAAGGTCGAGGGGGCGGTGATTGCTTCCTTCGCCGAGCGCCGGGCCGAGATCGTGCGCCAGCTGGCGGCTGCGGCGGCCAAGGTGGGCGGTGGTGTACGTCCGATCGAAGACGATGCGCTGCTTGACGAGGTCACGGCGCTGGTCGAGCGTCCCAATGTACTGGTCTGCCAGTTCGAGCCGGAGTTCCTGGCCGTGCCGCAGGAGTGCCTGATCCTCACGATGAAGGCCAACCAGAAGTACTTCCCGCTGCTCGACGCCGCCGGCAAGCTGACCAACAAGTTCCTCGTCGTCAGCAACATCAATCCCGCCGACGCCTCGGCCGTCATCGGCG
>DALYHW010000125.1:0-8177 GCA_031970695.1 Hylemonella sp. | reverse complement strand
GCAGGCCCTGGCCGGGCTGACCGACGAGGTAACCGATCGCCCCGCTCTCGCCGCGCACCGGGTACTTGCCTTCACCGAAGTTCAGCAGCGTATTGGTCGTTCCGCGCCAGCCGCACTTGTGGTTCAGGCCGGCCAAAGCCACGTCATTGCGTTCGCCGGTCAGTTGCCCCTGCGTGTCGACCAGCTTCTTGGGCACGATGAACAGCGAAATGCCGCGCGTGCCCGGGATGGTCTTGCCGTCCGGGCCCGGGATCTTGGCCAGCACCAGATGGATGATGTTCTCGGTCAGTTCGTGTTCGCCGGCCGAGATCCACATCTTGTTGCCCTTGAGGCGGTAACGCGGCCCCAGCGGATCGTTCTGGTAATCCGCGCCGTCCGGCACCGCTCGGGTGGCGATGTCGCTCAGCGACGAGCCGGCCTGAGGCTCGGACAGGCACATGGTGCCGGAAAAACGCCCCCCGAATTCGTTCTTGGCGAACACTTCTTTCTGCAGCGGCGTGCCGTGCGCCATCAGCAGGTTGGCATTGCCTGAGGTGAGCATGCCCGAGCCGATGCTGATCGAGGCCATGGCAAAAAAGGAGTTGGCCGCCGCCTCCACCGTGTAGGGCAGCTGCATGCCACCCATCTCGTAGTCCTGCGCCGCGCTGAGCATGCCGGAGGCCGCGTAGGCCTTCTGCGCCTCGTGCGTGGCCTGCGGCAGGATCACCTTTTCACCGTCGAAACGTGGCTCCTCGATATCGACCGTGCGGTTGAAGGGGGCGTACTTCTCGCGGGATATGCGCTCGCAAGTATCGAGCACCGCGTCGAAGGTGTCGCGGCTGTGGTCGGCAAAGCGGGGACGCTGGTTGAGCCCTTCGGCACCGAGCCACTGGTACAGCAGGAAGTCGAGCGTCTGGCGATAGCTCATGGGGTCATTCTCCAGCCCGTGCCGGCATGGCGGCGATGGTGCCCTGCGCAACGGCGCAGAGTTTTTCCTCGCCATCCTTCAGCACGTACACATCACAGCGGCACACGGCCTGGTTCTTGCCGTGGTGCACGGCATGGGCGCGCGCGATCAAGCGCTCGCCCACCGCGGGCCGCACATAGTTGATCTTGAATTCGGACGTCACCACCGGCACCCGCATGGCGGTACCTCCGGCATAGGTGAGCGCGTTGTCAGCCGCGTAGCTGACCACGCCGCCGTGCACGAACCCATGTTGCTGGCGAATGGCGTCCGTCACGGGCACGTGCAGCTCGCACTGCCCGGGCGACAAGGCGTGCAACTCGGCACCGATCAGCACGCTGAAGGGTTGTGAGGCCAGCAGCTCCCGCCCCATCGCCAGGAACGCCTCGGTCGAGACGGTGACCGGCGGGACGGTGCTGGCCATCGCCGCCTCAGAGCACTTCGAACACGCCGGCCGCGCCCATGCCGCCGCCAATGCACATGGTCACCACCACGCGCTTGGCCCCCCGCCGCTTGCCCTCGATGAGCGCGTGGCCGGTCAGGCGCTGCCCGCTCACGCCATAGGGGTGACCCACGGCGATGGCACCGCCATTGACGTTGAGACGATCAGCCGGGATGCCCAACTTGTCGCGGCAGTAGAGCACCTGCACGGCGAAGGCTTCGTTGAGCTCCCACAAATCGATGTCCGAAACCTTCAGACCCAGGCGGTTCAGCACCTTCGGAACCGCGAAGACGGGACCGATGCCCATTTCGTCCGGCTCACAACCGGCCACGGCAAAACCGAGGAAGCGCCCCAGGGGCTTCAGGCCACGCTTGCTGGCGAGCTCTTCGCTCATCACCACGCAGGCACCGGCACCGTCAGAGTACTGGCTGGCGTTGCCGGCCGAGATCAGGCCGCCTGGGATGGCGGAACGGATGCCGCTGATGCCTTCCTTGGTGGTGCCCTCGCGCAGGCCCTCATCGACGCTGACAGTCACCTGTTTGGTGATCAGGCCCAGGGTCTTGTCGGCCACACCAGCCGTCACGGTGATGGGAGCGATTTCGGCCGTGAACAGGCCGGCAGCCTGCGCGGCACAGGCCTTCTGCTGGCTGGCCGCACCATACTCGTCCATGGCATCGCGCCCGATGTTGTAGCGCTTGGCCACCTGCTCGGCCGTCTGCAGCATGTTCCAGTAGATTTCCGGCTTGGCCTTGAGCAGGGCCGGATCTGTGATCATGTGCCGGTTGGCTTCGTTCTGCACGCAGGAAATGCTCTCCACACCGCCGGCGACGTACACATCCCCCTCGCCGGCGATGATGCGCTGCGCAGCCATGGCGATGGTCTGCAGGCCCGAGGAACAGAAGCGATTGATCGTCACACCGGAGACGGTGATCGGGCAACCGGCGGCCAGGGCGACCTGGCGCGCGATGTTGGAGCCGGTGGCGCCCTCGGGGGTGGCGCAGCCCATCAGCACGTCCTCAACCTCAGCGGCGTCGATGCCGGCGCGCTCGATGGCGTGTTTGACAGCGTGGCCGCCCAGCGTGGCGCCATGGGTCATGTTGAAAGCGCCCTTCCAGCTCTTGGCCAGGGGGGTGCGGGCAGTTGAAACGATAACGGCGTTCGTCATTTTCTTACTCCAGGTCTGCGGCTCAGCCGTTGAACGTCTTGCCTTCGGCCACCAGCTTGGCCAGCAGCGGTGCGGGTTGCCAGAACTTCGCGTCGTCGAGCGGGTTCTTCGCAAAGCGCTTCATGCTCTGCACCACGTTGAACAGGCCCACGGTGTCGGCGTACTGCATGGGACCACCACGGTGCAGCGGGAAACCGTAGCCCGTGAGGTAGACCATGTCGATATCGCTGGCCCGCGACGCAATGCCCTCCTCCAGGATGTGGGCCGCCTCGTTCACCAGTGAGTAGACCAGGCGCTGCACGATCTCCTCGTCGCTGATCTTGCGCGGGGTGATGCCGACGTCCTTGCGGTGTTTGTCGATCATCTCGACGACCACTGCGCTCGGGATGGCGTCGCGCTTGCCGGGCTTGTAGTCGTACCAGCCGGCGCCGGTCTTCTGGCCGTAACGGCCCATCTCGCACAGCAGGTCAGCCGTCTTGCTGTACTTCATTCCCGGCTTCTCGACGTAACGACGCTTGCGGATGGCCCAGCCAATGTCGTTGCCCGCCAGGTCGCCCATGCGGAACGGGCCCATGGCGAAACCGAATTTCTCGATCGCCTTGTCCACCTGCGCGGGCGTGCAGCCCTCTTCGAGCAGGAAGCCGGCCTGACGGCTGTACTGCTCGATCATGCGGTTGCCGATAAAACCGTCGCAGACGCCGGACACCACGGCCGTCTTTTTGATGGTCTTGGCAATCGCCATCACGGTGGCCAGCACGTCCTTGGCCGTCTTCTCGCCCCGCACCACTTCCAGCAGCTTCATCACGTTGGCCGGGCTGAAGAAATGCATGCCCACCACGTCCTGCGGACGCTTGGTGAAGGCGGCGATCTTGTTGACGTCCAGCGTGGAGGTGTTGGAGGCCAGGATGGCGCCCGGCTTCATCACCTCGTCGAGCTTCCTGAACACGGCTTCCTTGACGCCCAGCTCCTCGAACACGGCCTCGATCACGAGGTCGGCGTTCTTCAGGTCGCTGTAGTCGAGTGTGGTGGACAGCAGGCTCATGCGCTGCTCGTACTTGTCCTGCTTGAGCTTGCCCTTGGTGACCTGGGCCTCGTAGTTCTTGCGGATGGTGGCGATGCCGCGGTCCAGCGCCTCCTGCTTCATCTCCAGCATCTTGACGGGGATGCCGGCGTTCAGGAAGTTCATGGTGATGCCGCCACCCATGGTGCCGGCACCGATCACGGCGACCGACTTGATTTCGCGCTTGGCCGTGTCTTCGGGCACGTCCGGGACCTTGGAGGCGGCACGCTCGGCCGTAAAGATGTGGCGCAGCGCACGGCACTCCGGTGTCCACATCAGGTTGATGAAGATCTCGCGCTCGTAGGCCAGGCCGTCGTCGAATTTCTTCTTCGTGGCGGCTTCGACAGCGTCGATGCACTTGAGCGGCGCCGGGAAGTTCTTGCTCATGCCACCCACCATGTTGCGGGTGAACTGGAAATAGGCGTCGCCCTGCGGATGCTTGCACGGCAGGTTGCGCACCAGCGGCAGCGGGCGCACCTCGGCCTTTTCCTTGGCGAGTGCGATGGCCTCGTCCATCAGGGACTCGGCCGACTTGGCCAGCTTGTCGAACAGCTTCTGGCCCGGCACCTGGGCCAGCATCTCGCTGGGCACAGGCTCGCCACTGACGATCATGTTCAGCGCGGCCTCCACACCCAGCACGCGCGGCAGGCGCTGCGTGCCGCCGGCGCCCGGGATCAACCCCAGTTTCACTTCCGGCAGCGCGACCTTGCAGCCGGGCGCACCGACACGGTAGTGGCAGCCCAGGGCGAGCTCGAGTCCGCCGCCCATGGCCACACTGTGCACCGCCGCGACAACCGGCTTGTCGGAGTTCTCTACCGCCAGGATCACGCTCAGCAGGTTAGGATCCTGCAGCGCCCGGGGCGTACCGAACTCCTTGATGTCGGCGCCACCGGAAAAGGCCTTGCCCGCCCCGGTAAGGACGATGGCCTTGACCGCTGCGTCGGCATTGGCGCGCTCCAGCCCGTCGGTGATGCCCTTGCGGGTGTCATAACCCAGGCCGTTGACCGGCGGGTTGTTCAGCGTGATCACGGCGACGTCGCCGCGTACCTGGTATTCAGCGCTCATGCTTGCGTTCCTCGGATGGTTCGGAAATAGAACGATCGTTCTTTTTTGGATTGTAGGCAGTTTGTGTTGCACCGCAACGAGGTCTTGTCACGACAGGGACAAGCCTGGGCCAGAAGCTCAGACCTCCAGCCACTCCTTGCGCGTGTAACTGTCGTTGCGCAGCGCCTCGGGGGTGCCCTCGAAGACGATGCAGCCGTGCCCCATGACCAGGGCCCGGTCGGAAATGCTCATCGCGATGGTGAGCTTCTGTTCGATCAGCAGCACCGAAATGCCGCGATCCTTGAGCTTCTTGAGGTACTCGCCGACGAGTTCGACGATCTTGGGCGCCAGGCCCTCGGTGGGCTCGTCGATGATGATGAGGTCGGGGTCGCCCATGAGCGTGCGGCACAGCGTGAGCATCTGCTGCTCGCCCCCGGACAGCACGCCCGCTTCGGTATGCTGGCGCTCCTTGAGCCGCGGAAACATCGCATACATGTCGTCGAAGCTCCAGCGGCTCTTGCGGCCCTTGCCCTTCTCGCCGAGCATCAGGTTCTGGTGCACGGTCAGGTCGGGAAAAATGTCGCGGTTCTCCGGGACGTAGCCCAGGCCAAGGTGGGCGATCTCGAAGGCCTTGCGCCCCTGGATCTCCTCGCCCTTCCACCTCACGCTGCCGGCGCAGTCCACCAAGCCCATGATGGCCTTGGCCGTGGTCGAGCGGCCCGAACCATTGCGCCCCAGCAGGGCCACGATCTCGCCAGGCTGGACCTCGAAATGCACGCCATGCAACACATGGCTCTTGCCATAAAAGGCATGCAGGCTGTCAACTTTCAGCAAAGCCGTCACTTCAATGTCCCCCCGCCTGCGATTCGGCCACCACCGAACCCAGATACGCTTCCTGCACCCGCGCATTGGCCCGCACCGCCTCCGGCGTGTCGAAAGCCAGCAACTCGCCATACACCACCACGGCGATCTTGTCGGCCAGGCCAAACACCACCCCCATGTCGTGTTCCACCGTGAGCAGGGTCTTGCCCTCGGTGACCTCACGGATGAGCTTGATGAAACGCGTGGTCTCGCTCTTGCTCATGCCCGCGGTGGGTTCGTCCAGCAGGATCACGCTGGCACCGCCCGCGATGGTCACACCGATCTCCAGCGCGCGCTGCTCGGCGTAGGTGAGGTTCATGGCCAGCGTGTCGCGCTTCTTGTCCAGGCGGATCATCTCCAGCAGTTCCTCGACCCGGTCGTTGGCATCCTCCAGGTCGGCCAGGAAACGGAAGAAGGTGTAGCGGTAGCCCAGACTCCAGAGCACGGCGCAGCGCAGGTTCTCGAACACGCTGAGCTTGGGGAAGATATTGGTGATCTGGAAGCTGCGCGAGAGCCCCATGCGGTTGATCTCGTAGGGCTTCTTGCCATCGATGCGCTGGCCATGCAGGAGCACCTCACCACTGGTCGGGCCAAAACGCCCGCTGATGAGGTTGAACAGCGTCGACTTCCCTGCGCCGTTGGGCCCGATCACGGCCACGCGTTCGCCAGCCTGGACCGCGAGGTCTACGCCGCGGATGATTTCGGTCTTGCCAAAGCTCTTGCGCAGAGCTTTCAGTTCGAGGGCATATGGCATGGCCTTCTCCGGAGCGCCGCTCATAGCGTCTCCCTCCGCTTGATTTCCTTTTCGATGTCTTCCTGGATCGCGCCCCACTCGTGCACGTAATGGCGGCGGCAGAGCTCAAAGAGCCCCAGGCCGATGAGCATCACAAACGCGCCGCCGAACCAGTGGTCGGGGCTGTGGGCGTTGAGCGGAATGCCGATGAAACGCAGTTCGGGGCCCATCGCCAGGTTGAGTTGCAGGTGGTAGACCATCTCGATCAGGACGGCCGCCCCCAACAGCACCGTGAGCCCCGACACCGCCAGACCCAGATAACTCACCCAGACCTTGCGCAGGAAACCGAAGCTCGCGACCCGCAGGTTCATCATGATCAGGCTGGCAATGCCGCCAGGGGCATACATCACCATGAAGAGGAAGATCAGGCCAAGGTACAGCAGCCACGCCTTGGTGATTTCGGACAGCAGCACGGTGGCCAGCACCAGCAGCACGCCACCGATGATGGGCCCGAAGAAGAAGGTCGCACCGCCCAGGAAGGTGAACAGCAGGTAGGCGCCCGAGCGGTGCGCCCCCACCACTTCGGCCGTGACGATCTCGAACAGGATGGTACCCAGGCCGCCGGCAATGCCGGCGAAGAATCCCGAGATGATGAAGGCCAGGTAGCGCACCCGCTGCGTGCTGTAGCCGATGAATTCGACCCGCTCCGGGTTGTCCCGCACGGCGTTGAGAATGCGTCCGAGCGGCGTACGCGTGAAGGCGAACATCAGGGCGACGCAGACGAAGGTGTAGACAGCTATCAGGTAGTACACCTGCGTGCCCGGCCCGAAACTGATGCCAAAGAAAGGCTGGCCCACGACCCGGTTGCCCGAGACGCCGGCTTCGCCGCCAAAGAACTCGGAGAACATCAGCGACATGGCGAATACCAGCTCGGCCATGCCCAGCGTGATCATGGCAAAGGGCGTACCGGCCTTGCGCGTCGTGACATAACCGAACAACACGGCAAAGGCCATGCCCGCGAGGCCGCCGACGACCGGCAGCAGGCTGACCGGGATCGGCAGGCTGCCCTTGCTGACCATGTTCAGAGCGTGAATGGCCATGTAGGAGCCCAGACCCGAGTACACAGCATGACCGAAGCTCAGCATGCCGCCCTGCCCCAGGAGCATGTTGTAGGACAGGCAGGCGATGATGGCGATGCCCATCTGCGAGAGCATGGTCACCGACAGGCTGCTGGTAAATACCCTGGGCGCCGCCAGCAGGACGAGTGCGAAGAAGCCCCAGATGATCCAGCGGCCGACGTTGTAGGGTTTGAATTCGTAGTAGTGCTTGGCCATGGTCTCACTCCTCCCGCGTGCCGAGCAGACCCTTGGGCCGGAAGATCAGGATCAGGACCAGGAAGAGATAGGGAAGGATGGGCGCGACCTGCGACAGCGTGAGCTTGAGCAGGGAGTTATTGCGGGCCGCAGCGCTGAGTTCGACACCCAGTGCCTGCGCCAGATTGATGAAGGAATAGTCGAAGGCAACGGCAAAGGTCTGGATCACGCCGATCAGCAGCGAGGCGAGGAAGGCGCCCGAGAGCGAGCCCAGGCCGCCGACCACCACCACGACAAAGATGACCGATCCCACGGTGGCGGCCATTGCCGGCTCGGTCACGAAAGTGCTGCCGCCGATCACGCCGCCCAGGCCCGCCAGCGCCGCACCGGCGCCGAACACAAGCATGAACACCCGCGGCACGTTGTGGCCCAGGGCCTCGACCATCTCGGGGTGCGTCAGCGCGGCCTGGATCACCAGCCCGATGCGGCTGCGTGTCAGCAGCAGCCACAGCGAGACCAGCATGAAAAGCGCCACCAGCATCATGAAACCCCGTGTGGCCGGGAACGGCGAACAGGCGGCCGCCTGGCAGACCTCGGCCGACGCACTGCCCCAGAC
>DALYHW010000124.1:0-8266 GCA_031970695.1 Hylemonella sp. | reverse complement strand
GATCGGCATGTACGTCGAACTCGATCTCGGCTGGATGTCCCATCCGTTCCCGACGGGCAGCTTCAAGATCACGTCCAACCGGCAGATCGAGACCATCCGCGGCCTCGGTCTCAAGCAGGTCCGGCATATTCCGTCCAAGAGCGATCCTTTCCTCGAAGGTGAGACCAGCCGCCCCGCCATGGACGAGGCATCGGCGGCGCGCGCCCTGGAGCGCGAACGCGAACAGCGCCGCCGGCGCTCGGCGCTGATCGCGGCCCAGCAGCAGAGCCTGCAGGCGTGCGAAAAGAAGTTTGGCGGTGCCCAGGAGATGTACCGCAAGGCCCAGGAACTGGTGCTGGACGATCCCCAGGCGGTGCGTCGGGAAGCCGAGGCGCTGATCACCGGTTTCATCCAGGAGATGACGTGTGACGGCGAGTCGGCCATCCGCCTGCTGTCCGAGGGCGTGGGTGAACGCGCCGCCATGCACCCGGTCAACGTGGCCGTGATGTGCGTACTGCTCGGGCGGGCACTCGGGCTGGGCGGCACGCAGCTGGTCGAGCTGGGCATGGCCGCCCTCCTGCACGACATGGGCAAGCTGCAGCTGCCGCAGCGCGTGCGCTGGTTCGAGGACGGCTTCTCGATCGAGGATTTCAAGCAGTACCAGGAGCACGTCACCAAGAGTGTGGCGCTGGCCAACCGGATGCAGCTGGGCGAGACGGCGCTGATGGCGATTGCCCAGCACCACGAGATGATGGACGGCAGCGGATTCCCGATGCGCCCGCCGGGCAGCGAACTCACGCTACCGGCGCGCATCCTCGCACTGGTCAATCGCTATGACAACCTGTGCAACCCGGTCCGGCTGGCCACGGCGCTGACTCCGCACGAGGCCCTGTCCCTGCTGTTTGCCCAGCACAAGGCGCGTTTCGATAACGTCGTGCTGAGCGCCTTCATCCGCATGATGGGTGTGTATCCCCCGGGCTCGGTGGTTCAGCTCATTGACGGGCGCCATGCGCTGGTGGTGTCGGTGAACTCGGTCCGGCCGCTCAAGCCGCGTGTGATTGTCCACGAGCCCACGGTGCCGCGCCATGAGGCGCTGATCCTGGACCTCGAGAGCCAGCCAGGCATCGGTATCCGCCGCAGTCTCAAGCCTTCGGCCCTCCCGGCGGACGCACTGGAGTACCTGGCGCCGCGCCAGCGCATTGCCTACTACTTCGAGAGCTCGGATCCTGCGCCGCTCGAGGAACGCTGAGTACTGCGCCGCAGCCGGGCAGACGAAAAAAAGCCAGGTTATTCGCCTGGCTTTTTTTGTGCCCGGACCGGCCATGGGGCCGGTCGGAGGACGGACTCAGATGACCTTGGCCGCGCGCAGCTCGTCGAGCTGGGCCTGGGTGTAGCCCATCTGCTTGAGCACCTCGTCGGTGTGCTCGCCCAGCAGGGGCGAGCGGGTCACCTCGGTCGGGCTGTCCGACAGCTTGATGGGGTTGCCCACCGAGAGGTACTTGCCACGCACGGGGTGGTCCACCTCGACGATGGTGCCGGTCTCGCGCAGGGACTGGTCCTCGGCGATTTCCTTCATGGAGAGGATGGGGCCGCAGGGGATGTCGTACTCGTTGAGGATATCCATGGCCTCGAACTTCGTCTTGGTCTTGGTCCACTCTTCGATGCGGTCGAAGATCATCTTCTGGTGTGGCAGGCGCGCCGTGGGCGTGGCGAAGTGGGGATTGGTGATCCAGTCTTCCTCGCCGATCACTTTGCAGATGGCCGGCCAGACAGCCGCCTGCGTAATGAAATAGATGTAGGCGTTGGGGTCCTTCTGCCAGCCCTTGCACTTGAGCACGGCGCCCGGCTGGCCGCCACCGGAGGCGTTGCCCGCGCGCGGTACGGCCTCGCCGAACTCGATCTCGGGGTACTGGGGATACTCCTTGAGCACGCCGGTACGCTCCAGGCGCTGCTGGTCACGCAGCTTGACGCGGCACAGGTTCAGCACGGCGTCCTGCATGGCGGCGAGCACCTTCTGGCCGCGGCCGGTCTTCTCACGCTGGTACAGGGCGGTCACGATGCCCAGGGCCAGGTGCAGGCCCGTGCCGGAGTCGCCGATCTGCGCGCCGGTCACCATGGGCACGCCGTCCGGGTCGCCGGTGGTGGAGGCGGCGCCGCCGGTGCACTGGGCCACGTTCTCGTACACCTTGCAGTCCACGTAGGGGCCCGGGCCGAAACCCTTGACCGAGGCGAGGATGATGCGCGGGTTGATTTCCTGGATCTTCTCCCAGGGGAAGCCCATGCGGTCGAGCGCGCCCGGCGCGAAGTTCTCGACCATGACGTCGCACTGCTTGATCAGGTTGACCAGCACTTCCTTGCCCTTCGGGTCCTTGGTGTTGAGCGTGATGGACCGCTTGTTGTGGTTGAGCATGGTGAAGTACAGGCTGTCGGCGCCTTCGATGTCGCGCAGCTGGCCGCGCGTCGCATCGCCTTCACCGGCTTTCTCCACCTTGATCACGTCCGCCCCGAACCACGCGAGCAACTGCGTGCAGGTGGGGCCCGACTGCACGTGTGTGAAGTCGAGGATGCGGACTCCTTCGAGTGCCTTGGTCATGAATGAACTCCTATGATGCTAAAAAATAAAAAATTCTTATGAGTAGACCGGCCGGGTCTTGTATATGACTTGGCATTTTAAGGGCTTTTCCAGGGGCGAAGCATTGTCGTTTTTTATGCGCGATGCACGAGTGACTGATACGTGCGCGCGCGGCCTTTTTCACTCGGACGGCCGGTCCGCGAAAAAGTTGGCGAACGGACGTTCCACGGGCCGCGCCGGCGCAAAAAAAAGCGGCGCCCGAAGGCGCCGCAGAGGTGCGTCTGAGAGGGAGGAGACTCAGACGGCTTTCTTGGCGTGCATGGCCGCGATCTGGTCCTTGCTGTAGCCCAGCTCGGCCAGCACCTCGTCGGTGTGCTCACCCAGCAGGGGAGAGGCCTTGATCTCGGGCGTCAGGTCGGAGAACTTGATCGGGCTGCCCACGGTGAAGTAGCTGCCGCGCACCGGGTGCGGCACTTCCACGATGGAGCCGCTCTTGCGCAGCGACTCGTCGACCAGCAGTTCCTTCATGGACAGCACCGGAGCGCACGGAATGTCGAACTTGCGGAAGATGTCGACGGCTTCGTACTTGGTCTTGTCCTTGATGAAGTTCTCGATGGTGGCGAAGATCTCGTCGATGTGCGGCTGGCGTGCCTTGGCCGTGGTGTAGGCCGGGTCGGTCTTCCACTCGGGCTTGCCCAGTGCGTCGCAGATCGGCTCCCAGGCGTGGCCCTGGATGGTGAAGTAGATGTAGGCGTTGGGGTCGGTCTCCCAGCCCTTGCACTTCAGGATCCAGCCCGGCTGGCCGCCGCCGCCGGCATTGCCACCGCGCGGGGTGACCTTGTCCTTGAAGTACTCCATCTCGTGCGGGTACTGGGGATACTCTTCCAGGTAGCCGACCTTCTCGAGGCGCTGCTGGTCGCGCATCTTGACGCGGCACAGGTTCAGCACGGCGTCCTGCATGGACACGGCGACCTTCTGGCCCTTGCCGGTCTGCTGGCGGCCGATGATGGCGGTCAGGATACCGATGGCCAGGTGCATGCCGGTGTTGGAGTCACCCAGGGCGGCGGCGGAGATGGTCGGAACGGCGTTGTCGCCCTTCCACCAGCCGGTGGTCGAGGCCGCACCACCCGCACACTGCGCCACGTTCTCGTAGACCTTCAGGTCCTCGTAGTGGTGACCTTCGCTGAAGCCCTTGACCGACGCCAGGATCATGCCCGGGTTCAGTTCCTGGATACGCTGCCAGGTGAAGCCCATGCGATCCAGCGCGCCGGGGCCGAAGTTTTCGACCATCACGTCGGAACGCTTGATCAGCTTCTCCAGCACTTCCTTGCCCTCGGGCGTCTTGGTGTCCAGCGTCAGGCCACGCTTGTTGCTGTTGAGCATGGTGAAGTACAGCGCGTCGGCATCGGGGATGTCGCGCAGCTGGCTGCGGGTCACGTCGCCGGCACCGGGACGCTCGACCTTGATCACGTCAGCGCCGAACCAGGCGAGCAGCTGGGTACAGGCCGGACCGGCTTGCACGTGGGTGAAGTCGATGATCTTGATGCCCTTGAGGGGTTTGTTTCCAGACATGTGCATATCTCCTTGTGGGTTGTTGCGCTTGAAAAATCAGTTCTTCTTGGTGGCAGCACTCGTGGGGTTGAGGCTGGTGATTCGGCCGCTTTCGGTGCCGGCTTTCTCGTCGATGATGGCGTTGATCAGGGTGGGCTTGCGCGACTTGATGGCGTCTTCCATGGCCTTGCGCAGCTCGGCCGGGGTGGTGGCCTGCACGCCGACGCCGCCGAAGGCTTCCATCAGCTTGTCGTAGCGGGCGCCCTTGACGAACACCAGGGGCGAGGGATCCTTGGAACCGCCACGGGCCAGCTCGTCGCCGCGGTACACGCCGTTGTTGTTCATGATCACGATGCAGACCGGCAGGTTGTAGCGGCAGATGGTTTCGACTTCCATGCCGCTGAAACCGAAGGCGCTGTCACCCTCGATGGCGATCACCGGCTGGTTGCTCTCGACGGCGGCGGCCACGGCAAAGCCCATGCCGATACCCATCACGCCCCAGGTGCCGACGTCCAGGCGCTTGCGCGGCTTGTACATGTCGACGATGGAGCGGGTGAAGTCCAGCGCGTTGGCGCCCTCGTTGACCAGGATGGCGTCCGGGTTGGCCTTGACGATGTCGCGCACCACGTTCAGCGAGCTGTGGTAGTTCATCGGCACGGGATCCTTAGCCAGGGTCTCGGCCATCTTCGCGATGTTCTTGTTCTTGCGCTCGGCCACGGCACCGGTCCACTCGGCCGGAGGCTTGGTCCAGTTGTTGCCCATGCCGGCAAGCAGGGCGGAGACGCAGGACCCGATGTCACCGACCAGCGGCGCATCGATGGCGACGTTGCTGTCGGCTTCGGTGGGCGAGATGTCGATCTGGATGAACTTCTGGCCACCCGCGGCCTTGTGGTCCTTGCCGCCCCAGGTCTTGCCCTTGCCGTGCGAGAGCAGCCAGTTCAGGCGTGCACCCACCAGCATGACCACGTCCGCTTCGGGGAGCACGAACGAGCGTGCTGCAGAGGCGCACTGCTCATGCGTGTCGGGCAGGATGCCCTTGGCCATGGACATGGGCAGGTAGGGGATACCGGACTTCTCGACCAGCGCCTTGATGTCGGCGTCGGCCTGGGCGTAGGCGGCACCCTTGCCCAGCAGGATCAGCGGCTTCTTGGCGCCCTTGAGCAGGTCCAGGGCGCGCTTGACGGCGTCGGGCGCCGGAATCTGGCGCGGCACCGGATCCACGACCTTGATCAGCGAAGCCTTGCCGGCGGCGGCGTCCATGGCCTGGCCGAACAGCTTGGCCGGCAGGTCGAGGTACACACCGCCGGGACGGCCGGAGACCGCTGCGCGGATGGCGCGTGCGACGCCCACGCCGATGTCCTCTGCGTTGAGCACGCGGAAGGCGGCCTTGCACAGCGGCTTGGCGATGGCCAGCTGGTCCATCTCCTCGTAGTCACCCTGTTGCAGGTCGACGATCTCGCGCTCGGAGGAGCCGGAGATCAGGATCATGGGCCAGCAGTTGGTGGTGGCGTTGGCGAGCGCGACCAGGCCATTGAGGAAGCCGGGGGCGGACACCGTCAGGCACACGCCGGGCACGCCCTTGGCGCCGTTCATGAAGCCGGCGATGGCTGCCGCGTTACCCGCATTGGCCTCGTGGCGGAAGGAGATCACGCGCATGCCTTCTTCCTGCATCATGCGCGTGAGGTCCGTGACCGGAATGCCCGGCAGGCCATAGATGTTGGTGATGCCGTTGAGTTTCAGAGCATCGATGACCAGGTGGAAACCGTCGGTCAGTTCTCTGGATTGAGCGTCGTTGGACATGGTGAAGTCTCTCTCGGTTTGACGTCGTTGAAAGTCGGGCTACGCGGTTGACAAATTCAAGCGGCTCGTGAGGATCGCAGTTCCCGGGAGCGCGCGGCCGGGTGTGCGAAGGTGAATCCGGCCCGCGAGCCATAAGCTGCAACAGGCTGTAATCACACTGTGGGGTTATGATAGGAATGCACTCGGGTTCCTCCATTGACCACGGTCAATTTTCGAAAAAACCTCGTCCGGACCCCTGTGTGCCACAGGTTTTTCTCCCATGACATCCATCGACAACCACCCGGAACGCAACATCATCCGGGTCCAGCTGCGCCAGAACAATGTGCTCAAGGGCCTGAGCGCAGAGTCTTTTGACGAGCTGGAGCGGCACCTGACGGTGGTGGATTGCCACAAGGGGGATTTCCTGCTGCACCAGGGGGTGCACGAGATGGAGCAGTACTTCATTCTCGACGGAGTGCTCAAGCGTGTTGTGGCCAACCCCCAGGGCAAGGAAATGATCCTGCGCTTTGCGGCCGAGCGCGAGATAGAGACCAGCTACGCCGCATGGTCTCTGAAAACCCCCACGCCCTACAGCATCGTGTCGGTGACGAAGGCGAGGGTGGTCAAGCTGCCCATGCCCGAGTGGATCGCGTTCATGGAGCGCCATCCGGAGGAGAAGCGCCTGTTCGAGTTGTGCGTGATGCACATCATGAGCGAGATCATGGCCCACACGATCACGCTGCACCTGCTGGACGCGCCGGGCCGTGTGCACCGCTTCGTGCGCAAGCATCCCGAGCTCTTCGACCGCATTCCGAAGAAGGAACTCGCGGCCTACCTGAACCTCTCGGCCGAAACGCTCAGCCGCCTCAAGCAGCGCGGCAAGATCTGAGCTGCTCAAAAGGCAAGGGCCTGCCCCTTGCGGAAGCAGGCCCTGTGTCCAGCCCGCGCAGCGGGCCGGAGGGTCTTCAGGTTGTCTTCGAATAGGTGAAGGTGCGCGAAGACTTCATCAGGCGCAGGCGGTTGTCCACCCCCGAGACGCCCGGCACTTTCACCGTGAGCTTCTCGACTTCGCCCATCTCGTGCTCGTTGACCACGATGCCGCTGAGGATCACGCGGCCCTTCTGGGCTTCGACGGTGATGTTGACGTCGCGCGTGGACTCGTTGGCCTTGAGGGCAGAGCGCACATGCGCCGACAGCGTCATGTTCGCCAGCAGCTGGCGCGAGGCCTCGGACTCCTGGAACTCCGGACGTGTGGCCAGTTGGCGGATCTGCTCCACGCAGCTGTGCACGCTCAGGCGGTCGGTGTTCAGCACCAGGTCGTACAGCACCGGGTCGCCCCAGGTCACGCCGAACTGGTGGTGCATGCGCGTTGCGTGGGCATGGTCGCTGCGACGGATCTCGTTCTCGGCGAACTCGCGGTCGTCGGTCTCGAGGTGGTTCATCAGCCACTCGACCCGCTTGTTGAAGGATCGGGTGATGCGGACGGTCACCACGTGCGGCACCGGGCGCAGCAGGCAGGTAGCACCCCAGCCGCGCAGCACCACGTTGCCCTTGTTGGCCAGTTCGTAGACTTCCTCGGCCGAGTACAGCGCCAGGGTGTCGCTGTCGGTGGTCACGCGTTCCACCAGGCCGGCCTTGCCTTCGCGCAGCCGCTTGATAAGGCTGGTCGAGACGTGCATCTTGCCGGCCACATGGTCCACCACCTCATGGCGCATCACGGCCAGGTTGAGGGTGGCGGCCAGCTCCAGGGCCACGTCCTTGGCGAGGGAACCCATTTCCTGGGTCATTGCAATCACGGGCATGATCGTTTACTCCTTTGGGTGCTCTCGGTTCAGTCCACAGGCCGCTCGGCGGCGAATTCATCCTGCTTGGGCGGCTTGACCAGCGCGATCAGCTTGGAGATCAGCGGCCAGAACAGCAGGACCAGGGCCAGGGTGGTGATGGAGCCAACGAGGGCGTTGTCGAACATGATGGCCAGGTCGCCTTGCGAGACCAGCATGGCCTGGCGGAAGGAGTCTTCGGCCTTGTCGCCCAGCACCAGGGCCAGCACCAGCGGCGCGAGCGGATAGTCGAGCTTCTTGAACACGTAGCCGATCACGCCGAACAGCAGCATGAACCAGATGTCGAGCATGGCGTTGTGCACGGTGTAGGCACCGATGGCGCAGATCACGATGATCACCGGGGCGATGATCGAGAACGGAATGCGCAGGATCGAGGCGAACAGCGGCACGGTCGTCAGCACGACCAGCAGGCCCACCAGGTTGCCGAGGTACATGGAGGCGATCAGGCCCCAGACGAAGTCCTTCTGCTCGACGAAGAGCAGCGGGCCGGGCTGCAGGCCCCAGATCAGCAGGCCGCCCAGCAGCACCGCCGCGGTGGGCGAGC
>DALYHW010000123.1:0-8313 GCA_031970695.1 Hylemonella sp. | reverse complement strand
ATGGGCCACATCCTGGTCGACGAGTACCAAGATACCAACGCCACGCAGTACGAACTGCTCAAGCTGCTGGTCCCCGACGATCCGGCCAGGGCACGCTTCACCGCCGTGGGTGACGACGACCAGTCCATCTACGGCTGGCGCGGCGCCACGCTGGACAACCTCAAGAAGCTGCCGGTCGACTTCCCCAGCCTCAAGGTCATCAAGCTGGAGCAGAACTACCGCTCCACCGGCGCCATCCTGCAGGCGGCCAACAACGTGATCGGCCCCAACCCGAAGCTCTTCCCCAAGAAGCTGTGGAGCGACCTGGGCGAGGGCGAACCCGTGCGCGTGGTCGATGCCGACAACGAGGAACACGAGGCCGAACGCATGGTGGCGCGCATCCAGAGCCTGCGCAGCAACTCCCAGCACAAAGAGTTCAAGGACTTCGCCGTGCTCTACCGCGCCAACCACCAGGCGCGGGTGCTGGAACAGGCGTTGCGCAAGGCGCAGATCCCCTACAAGGTCTCGGGCGGGCAGAGCTTCTTCGACCGCGCCGAGATCCGCGACCTCTGCGCCTGGTTCCGCCTGTGGGTCAACAACGACGACGATCCGGCCTTCCTGCGTGCCGTCACCACGCCCAAGCGCGGCATCGGTCACCAGACCCTGCAGCAGCTGGGCACCTTCGCCAGCCAGTACAAGGTCAGCCTGTTCGAGGCGCTGTTCTCTTCCTCGCTACCTTCGGTGCTCAACGCGCGCGCCGTCGGCAGCCTGCACGAGTTCGGCCGCTACGTGAACGATCTCGAATACCGCGCCCGCCACACCGAGGGCGCCGAAGACGCCATGGCCTTTCTCATGGACTGGCTCAAGGAGATCGGTTACGAGAAGCACCTGTACGACAGCGAAGACAACGAGAAACTCGCCGCCTCGCGCTGGACCAACGTGATGGACTTCTGCGACTGGATGGCCAAGCGTTGCGGCGGCCAGATCGACGACACGGCGGGCGTGACACTGACCAGCGAGAAAAAGTCCCTGCTCGAAGTGGCGCAGACTATCTCGCTGCTGTCGACCATCAGCGAGCGCGAGCAGGACCAGAACGTGGTGACGCTCTCGACGCTGCACGCGGCCAAGGGCCTGGAGTGGCCACACGTGATGCTGGTGGGCGTGACCGAGGGCATGCTGCCCTTCAAGCTGGACGAAGGCGGCGACTCGCTTGGCGGCTCCACGCGCGAGCACGAGGCCGTGAACGAGAACATCGCGCAACGCCTGCAGGAAGAGCGCCGCCTGATGTACGTGGGCATCACGCGTGCCCAGCGCACGCTGGCCGTCAGCTGGCCCAGGAAGCGCAAGAAGGGCCGGGAAATGGTGAGCGCCCAGCCCAGCCGCTTCATTGCCGAGATGGCGCTGGACCAGGCGACCGTGAAGGAGGATCCGCGCGAGAAGCTGCGCGCGCTGCGGGCCGAATTTGCCAAGAAGGCGCAGGAAACGGCGGCCGCCCAGGCACTGGCCGGAGGAGCCGCATGAACGCACGAGCCGTCCTGTTAGTCGTCATCACGCTGGCAGGTCCGGCCAGCCGGGCCCAGGACACTGCGTCCGCGCAGCCGCCCGTACCCGCCGCAGGCTGGGAACAATGTGCCGCGCAGACGCAGGACCCGGCCGCGCGCCTGGCCTGCTACGACGGCTGGGTGCAGGGCCAGCAGGCCGGTACAAGCAAGGCCGTTGTGCCCGCCTCGCCGTCGCCCGCGGTCGATACCCCCCCACCGCCGCCGGCCGGCAATGACTGTCTCAGCAGCCAGTACAGTGCGCTGTCACGCTATTGGGAGCTGGAAGCCGGCAGCGATTGCGGCCGCTTCACCATCCGCGGCTACAAGCCCATCAGCCTGTCCTACATCCATTCCGACACGGTCAACCGCGCCCCGAGCTCACCAACGGCGGGCCACAGCGCCACCAGCGAGTCCCCCTACCTGATCAACGAGGGGCGCATCCAGCTCTCGATCCGAACCAAGATCGGCCAGGGTTTCCTGCCGGTGGAACAGTTCGGCGGGCGCGATTCGCTGTGGTTCGGCTACACGCAGCAGTCCTACTGGCAGCTGTTCACCTCCTCGATCTCGCGCCCTTTCCGCAACACCGACCATGAGCCGGAGATCATGTACATCCTGCCGACGCCGGCCGACCTGCCCGGCGGCTGGCGGTTGCGCTACACCGGCTTCAGCCTGAACCACCAGTCGAACGGCCAGACCTTGCCGCTGTCGCGCAGCTGGAACCGCGCCATCCTGATGGCCGGCATGGAAAAGGGTGACCGCTTCACCGTCACGGGCCGCGTATGGAACCGCATTCCCGACGGCGATGAGATCGACGACAACCCGGACATCGACCGGCTGGTCGGCCGCGGCGAGGTCACCGGCAGCTGGCAGGTGAACAAGGACCACACGCTGATGCTGACGCTGCGCCATTCGCTGGCCAGCGAGGCCAACGGCTCCTATCGGCTCGAGTGGCTGCGCAAGCTCAGCGATGAAGCCCATAGCGGCCTGCGCCTGCATGTTCAGCTCTTCAACGGCTACGGCGACTCGCTGGTGGATTTCAACCGTGGCCGCACCGTGCTCAGCGTCGGCCTCAGCCTGGTGGACTTCTGAGCGCAGCCCTGCGGGTCGGCGCTTGCGCCGCCGACACCGCGGCTCAGGCCTGACCGGCCTGGGCCGCCTCCTCCTTGAACACCTGCTGCGCGATCTTGAAGGAATCAAGGCCGGCCGGCGCGCCACAGTAGACGGCGGCTTGCAGGAAGATCTCGCGCATCTCTTCCTTGGTGACGCCGTTGTTGAGGGCACCCTTGATGTGCAGCTTGAGCTCGTTGGGCCGGTTGAGTGCGGTGAGCATGGCGAGGTTGAGCATGCTGCGCGTCTTGCGGTCCAGCCCATCACGGACCCAGACCGTGCCCCAGGCGTTTTCTGTCAGGAACTGCTGCAGCGGCTCGGTGAATTCATCGACGTTGGCCAGCGACTTGTTGACGTACTCGTCGCCCAGCACGGCCCTGCGCACGGCCAGGCCGGCCTTGAATTTCGGGTTTTCATCCATGTGTGTCTCCGGGAGAGGGAATTCGGATGCGTACTTATAACCCGGGTCACGCAACCGCGCCGCCGACAGCGCGGCGCCGGTGCTCAGTGCCGGGCCTGCGCGAGGCAGTCATTGCCGTCGGCACGCCAGTTGAGCACGATATTCGCCGCTGAGACCTGGAAACTGAGACGGCAGCGCCGCTCTGTGCTGTGGATGGGGGCGGTCTGGTGCGTCGGCACGCTGATCCAGGTGCCGCCCCCGCTGTTGTTGGGAACGTAGACCGGCGTGTAGGTTAGGTAGGAGTAGCCACCGCTCACACTGGTGCGGCTGCTCGTGTATTCCAGCACCCGACCACCGGCCGACAGCTCGGCCGTGGCGGTGGGCACGCCACGCGCGAGGATGAGCACGTCGACCGGCCGGCCCACATAGCCATCCATCTCGGCCTGGAACTTGCGGGCGGCCTCTTCGTTCAAGCCCGAGCAGGCCACCAGCATCAACGCAAAGCAGGCCGGCAGGAAACGGAAGGACAGGTGCAGCACAACGGTCAGCGGGACGACAGGGATGGCCGCATGCTACTCCCTCCGGGCCTCCCGTGACACCACGAATCTGTTACCAATCTTGTGTCGGCGAGCGGGACCTAGTCACCCCAGCGCCCATAGAACATGAAAAGGGCCGTCACCAGCCCGTACAACAGCATGGCAGCGCTGATGAGCGCAAACATGGCCCACACCGGCGCGCCGTAATGCACCAGGAGCCCGCCCCCCACGGCCACCAGCAGCAGGCGCAATGTGCCGGCCAGCACCGGTCCAACCAGCTTGCCCGCGCCCTGCGAGGCAAAGTACAGGCACAGGCCGAAGCCGAAGAAGCCGTAGCTCGGCCCGACCCACATGAAGTAATCCTGCGCATGGCCAATCACAGCCGGATGATCGGTAAACAGGCGGGACCAGCTGTCCGGAAAGCAGGCCATCACCAGACCGATGCAGCCAATGATGGCCGCCGACAGGCCCGCCCCCGTCCACGCGACGCGCCGGGCCCGCGCCACCAGCCCGGACCCCATGGCCATCCCCACCATGGGGACGCAGGCCACGCCGATGGCAAACGTGACGGGAATCAGCAGGAATTCCAGCCGGGTCCCGATGCCATAGCCCGCGAGTGCCTCGGTCCCGAAGCCGGCAACGATGCGCGTCACGATCAGGATGGTCAGCACCGTCTGCAACGAGGAGATGCTCGCGATTGCGCCCACCTTGAGGATGTCGCGAAAGTCGCTGCGACGCAGCGGCGCGGAGAACAGCAGCCGCACCCGCCCGCGCCCGGAACGCAGGTGACGATAAAGATACGCGGCAGCAAGAGCGGCTGCCACCACCTGCCCCAGTGCCACGCCCGCCATGCCCAGACGCGGCACCGGCCCCCAGCCCAGCCCGAGCAGGCCACCCAGCGCGATCTGGGCCAGCGCGGCGAGCAGCAACGTGGTGGAGGGGGTTTTCATGTCGCCGGAGCCGCGCAGCGCGGAGGCAAACGCATTGGTCAGCCAGATGGCCAGGGCGCCCCCAAACGCCACCACGGCGTAGGCGAGCGCCTGTTCCAGCGCCTCACCACGACCACCGAGCAGGCCAAAGAGCGCCGCGCCGCCGATCAGCATGAGCAGGCTGTAGGCCAGCCCCAGCGCCGCGCTGATGACCACCGCATGCAGTACCAGGGCGTTGGCCCGGTCGTGGTGCCCCGCCCCCAGTGCGCGGCTGATGGCCGAGGAAATGCCCCCGCCCATGGAGCCGGCCGAGATCATCTGCTGCAGCATGATCATCGGGAATACCAGCGCCATGCCGGCCAGGGGCGCCGTGCCCAGCTGGCCCACATAAGCCGTCTCGGCCACGCTCACCAAAGCCGTCGCCACCATGGCGAGCATGTTGGGCAGGCTGAGGCGCCAGATCGTGGCGAAGATGGGTGCGGTGGTGAGCGAGTGGCGGGCAGTCATGGCATCCTTGCAGGGCCGGCGATGGGCCCACGGGCATGATGGCAGGAAACGGTCCAAACCGCGGTGCACCTGGGTGACTTTGCCCCCGCACGTACCCAAACAAAAGCCCCGGGAGGCGGAACCTCACGGGGCTGGATCTGGTGGCCTGGGGCGGAATCGAACCACCGACACGCGGATTTTCAATCTTTCGAAAATCTGCTTCCCCAGCGCCAACTTGCGTGAATTGTACTCTACAAATAGGCCGCCGCTCGCTCTAGCAGACGCCCCGTGTATCCTTGCGTATTCGAAGGAATGTAGAAATCGGCATGGCAACAAAGAAGCAGCCCCAAAAACGAGTAGCAAAGTCTCAAGCTGCTGACTTGGCCGCACTTGAAGCTCTGGCCGAAGAGGGTGAGTTCCTTGATCGACTAGGACGAGAAGAACGCGCGTCTAAGGTTCTTCAACCTGGGCGCTTGTCTTCGAAGCCCGAACAGCATCTGGGTACACGTCTCCAAGAAACTCGGGAACATCGAAAGATGACCCAAGGCGAGCTCTCTCAACTCACCAAGAGCTTGGACGAAGAAGATAAGGGCATCTCTCGCGCTGTCATTTCGCTCTACGAGGCGGGCACAAACCGTCCTTCTCCAAAGGAGATCCGGCTGCTGTGTGAGGCGTTACAGATCACGCCGAACTTCCTCATTTATGGGGTTGAAGACCCCTTTGATGACGTTCGAAACTACGAACGACTCGGGACTATTGGACGGCGAGGGGACCCCGAGGCCTACGCGTGGGTTGCCTACGTGATGTCGCACATCCATCACAACCACTACGACGCGGTCATGAAGTTGGTTCTTGACCTCGCACGCGCTTGGGATAAAACCTTTGACCAGGGCATTCAAGAGAAGGCGAATGCCCAGCTACTAGCGATGGCAGATGAGCTTCGCACTTTGATGACCGATCGCGAAAAGCTATCGCCCACGTCACCCCGTAAGAATAAATCTTAAATTGCACGGTTGCAATTCTTAATTGCAACGGATATTCTTCGTCCATGTCGGCAATGGAAAATTGCAATCGTGCAATTCCATGTTGCCGACTCAATGGAAGGAGTATCCAATGTCAACCACGAACCGGCGCGAAGTCACGTCTGAGCAGCTCCGGCAAGCTGCCAAAGACCTCAATCTGACGGTCGCCGCCATTGCCGAAGGCACGGGCCTCTCCAAGGCCTACATCAGCGAGTTTCGCAACGAAACCCGCAACCTATCCCCCTCCCAGCAAGCCCAGCTCCGGACCTACCTGGACGCCGAATACGCGGCCCAGGGCATGGAATTCCCCGAGGCGGAGGACACCAGTGACACCGACCTGCTGCAGGGCCTGGGCGGGATGGTCAAGCGGATCAGTCGGCCGGCAATCCTGCTGTCCGAGAACGTGCCCACAGCCCAAGCTGAAAAGCTGCTCGACCTGATCGAGGCAAACCGCCTCAAGGTGACCGATATCCTGGCCTCGGAGTTCAAAGCTGGCGGCCTGTTCGGCGGTGACTTCTCCGATGCCACCGAAAGCTCCATCCGCGAGCTGTTCGCCCTCCTGGCACTCAACTACGTGGCGATCCTGATGCTTCAGGGCCGCAACATCGCCAACAAGGTTCCCGACGACGCCAAGCCCAAGACCCTGGGTGACTGGCTCTCTGGCTACCTGTCGGCGTCTCCCCTTGCTGACCTCCTGCCGGCCGCTGCCGCGCCGGCTGAAACCGAATCGGAGGCAGCATGAACCCCATCACCACTCCCGTTTCCATGCTTGCCGGTACCGGCAAGGGCGCTGCGGCCTGCTTTTGATGCTCGCGCTTGCGTCCCGGCGCGATCCGACCGTGCGCAATCAGACCGTCTGAACGAGGTTCGATATGCGTTTTGACGCGTCAAAACCTAGTTCTGATGCGGGTTTGCGCCCGATTCAGGATTTTCTGCCCCAGGTGATCGACCTGGTTTCTTACCGTAGCGGTAGGGCTACCCGTAGGAGCGCTACCGCTACCGGTAGGGAGGAGGCGGATCGCACAGCACAGGCCTTGCCGGCGCGCACGCAAAGCGGTGCGCCAGCTACTGCCAAGCAGATCCCCGCGGCGTGCCCTGGTGCAGCCCTGACGGGCCGCCGCAGGGCGCCGAGCGGGGCACCCGGGAGCACGCAGGTGCGAACGGGGGGCGAGGGAAGCCCGTCACGCGAGGTCGTGGCGCGCCCTGCAGGCGCAGGCGCGCAGGCCAAGCCGTTTGCGTGGTGGTCTTCGCCTGCCCAGCGCGCGCAGCGCACCCAGGCTCCCGCGCCCATCGCACCACCAGCCCGCCGCCCTTTTTCAAGGCCCGACTCCCGCCCGGAGTCGGCCTCGCAAAAGGCTGCGATTCACCCCTTCACGGGAAGTAACACCCCGTATCAGTCTCATGAGTGAGACAGGACCAGCGAAGCGCAGGACCTCATGGGACTCGATACGGTAAGGCTCAAGACCCCCTATATGGCACGCTCCATCGTCGACAAGATCAAGGCCCAGGGCGAAAGCTACTGCCGCCTGCGGAACGACACCGGGGAACTGGTGTGGGAGGTCACCCGCACCAACCTGCAGGGCTCCTTTGACTCCCGGATCATGGTCAAGCCCATGTATGAGGACTGCACCAAGTCCAAGAGCGGGAAACCCGAGTGGCACCCGAGCCCGCCTTACCTGGTCATCGAATGCTCGATCCCGAAGGCCTTTCACGGGCACAACGTTTACGGGGCTATCGACGACCTGCAGACAGCCGCAGAGCGCCTCCGCGACCTGCTACAGGGCCTGTTGGGCATCCCGCTCCCCCACACCCGGAACTGGACGGTTCAGCGCGTGGACTGGGCCGAAAACTTCCAGTTGCCCTACCAGGCGGTGCAGGAGTTCTTCGAAGGCATCTATCACGTGGCTTTCCCCCGCCGCAAGATGCAGAAATACGGCCATGAGGCCGTCTTCATCCCCGGCACCACGACCACGATCAAGCTGTACCACAAGGGGCCGGAGTTCGAGAAGCACGACCGCAAGCGCCTCTATGTGGTCCTCCGAGGGCTCCACCAGCAAAACCGCCCCAAGGATGCCCCGACCGACTGGGCACACCGGCAGGCATCGCGCAAGGTGGCGGCGCTGCAGCGCGTGGCAAACAACCGCCTTCGGGCCGAGGTCGAGATCCACGCCGAGAAGCTGGATTACGACTTTGGCCGCAAACCTAAGGTGCACGAGGTCAGCACCGAATACCTGCAGACGGTCTTCGACAAGGAAATCTCACGCCTGCTGCGTGAAGGCAAAGACGCTGCGCAGATCGTACGCACCAGCCTGG
>DALYHW010000122.1:0-8352 GCA_031970695.1 Hylemonella sp. | reverse complement strand
GCCCTCGCGGACGTAGACGTCGCGGCCGGCCAGCTGCAGCGCCGTGTAGGGCTGCACGCCCTTGAGCGGCTCGGTCGTGGACTTCTGGAAGAACAGCGGAACGATCTCGACCAGACCGCCGACCAGCAGCACCAGAAGGATGAGAACGATCATCAGGAAGTTGTTGGTCTCGATCTTTTCGTGCGAGAGACCGCTGGATGTCGTGTTGTTAGCCATGTTTCTTTCCTTCTCAGGCGTGGGCAGCGGCAGCCGGGATAGTGACGTCGGTCACGCGGCCAGCCGTCGCGGTCTTGATCACGTTCCACAGCATCAGGCACATGCCGCCCAGGTAGAGCAGGCCGCCGGTGAGACGCAACACGTAGAACGGGAAGGTGGCCTTGACCGATTCCACGAAGGTGTAGGTCAGCGTGCCGTCCGGATTGATGGCGCGCCACATCAGGCCCTGCATCACGCCGGCAATCCACATCGCGGCGATATAGATCACGATGCCGATGGTCGCGGTCCAGAAGTGGATCTCCACGGCCTTCATGCTGTACATCTGCTTCTGGCCGAAGAGGCGCGGGATCAGGTAGTACATGGTGCCCATGGTCACCAGACCCACCCAGCCCAGGGCGCCCGAGTGCACGTGGCCCACGGTCCAGTCGGTGTAGTGCGACAGCGCGTTGACGGTCTTGATCGACATCATCGGGCCTTCGAAGGTGCTCATGCCGTAGAACGACAGCGACACGATCAGGAAGCGCAGGATGGGGTCGTCACGCAGCTTGTGCCAGGCACCCGACAGGGTCATGATGCCGTTGATCATGCCGCCCCAGCTCGGCGCCAGCAGGATCAGGGAGAACAGCATGCCCACCGATTGCGTCCAGTCTGGCAGCGCGGTGTAGTGCAGGTGGTGCGGACCCGCCCACATGTACGTGAAGATCAGGGCCCAGAAGTGCACGATGGACAGACGGTAGCTGTACACCGGCCGCTCGGCCTGCTTGGGGATGAAGTAGTACATCATGCCCAGGAAGCCGGCCGTCAGGAAGAAGCCCACGGCGTTGTGGCCGTACCACCACTGGACCATGGCGTCCTGCACACCGGCGTAGGCCGAGTAGGACTTGAGCAGGCCAGCCGGGACGGCGGCGCTGTTGACGAGGTGCAGCAGGGCCACGGCGAGAATGAAGGCGCCGAAGAACCAGTTGGCCACGTAGATGTGCTTGACCTTGCGGGTGCCCACCGTGCCGAAGAACACGATGGCAAACGAGACCCAGACTAGGGTGATCAGGATGTCAATCGGCCACTCCAGCTCAGCGTACTCCTTGCCGGAGGTGTAACCCAGCGGCAGCGTGATGGCCGCGAGCAGGATGACCAGTTGCCAGCCCCAGAAGGTGAAGGACGCCAGCTTTTCCGCGAAGAGGCGAACCTGGCAGGTCCGCTGCACCACGTAGTACGCGGCTGCAAACAGACCGCAGCCGCCGAAGGCGAAGATCACCGCATTGGTATGCAGCGGGCGCAGCCGGCCGTAGCTCAGCCACGAGATTCCGAAGTTGAGTTCGGGCCAGGTCAGCTGGGCGGCAATGATCACGCCGACCAGCATGCCCACCACACCCCATACCACCGTCATGATGGCGAACTGTCGGACAACGGTGTCGTTGTAGACAGTGGCTTTTGTATTTGAAAAAGTCATGTGCACCTCTTTTCTGGATTACCCCTACCGAGTTTCCGACTATCCTGACGCCGCCGGTTTGACGAAAGTCAACCGGTTTCAAGAATCACGCAGAATCCGCTCCCCCTCGGCCTCAATATCCTCGAACTGGCCGCGCTCAATGGCCCACCACAGCCCGCCCAGGATGAAAAACACCAGCGCCACAGACAGGGGAATGAGCAGGTAAAGGATGTCCATCAGCTATCTCTCTTCTGATTTGCGTCAACCGCCAGACGCAGGGCATTGACCACGACAAGCAGGGAACTGGCTGCCATGCCCAGGCCCGCCAGCCAGGCCGGCAGCAGGCCGGCAACCGCCAGCGGCACACAGGCCGCGTTATACGCCACCGCCCAGACCAGGTTTTGACGCACGATGCGCAAAGTGCGGCGCGCCAGCAACAGTGCCCCGCCGACGCTGGCGAGTTTGTCGCCCAGCACCACGAAATCGGCCTGGGCGCGCGCCAGCGGTACAGCCTGTCCAAAAGCAAACGAGACATGGGCTCCCGCCAGCGCCGGACCGTCATTGAGTCCGTCCCCGACCACCGCCACCTTGCGTCCCTGTGCCTGTGCATCGCGCAGGAACGCCAGCTTGTCCTGCGGTGTGCAGCCGCCCCGGGCCTGGACGATGCCAAGGGCCTGTGCCACCCGGGCCACGGCCGGTGCACCGTCGCCTGAAAGCAGTTGCACTTCGATGCCCTGCGCCTGCAGGGCAGCCACGGTAGTGGCAGCATCCGGGCGAAGGTCCTCGCCCAGTTCGAACGTCGCCAGCCAGCCGTGCTCATCGGCCAGCATCGCATGCGGCCCGGCCGGCACAGCCGTGTTCGTACCGCCGGCATCACAAAAGGTCCGGGCGCCCAAGCGCAGGGCCCGCCGCCCGCCGCCCGGCTCCTGGACCTGGCCTGCGAGGCCCTGCCCCGAGACCTCCTGCACCGCCTGCGCAGGCCAGGCCTGCAGCCCGGCCCCCTGCCCCGCTGCCACGAGGGCGCGGGACACCGGGTGCAATGAATGCTGCGCCAGCGCCATGGCCAGGGCCAGCGCCTGCTCACGCGTGACCCCGTCCCGCAGCTGCATGCCCTGCAAGACCATGGCGTCGCGCGTCAGGGTGCCGGTCTTGTCAAAGACCACCATGTCCACCTCGGCCAGGGCTTCGAGTCCGCCCAGGCGACGCACCAGCACACCCTGGCGCGCCAGGGCACCAGCGGCCGCCAGCATTGCAGCCGGAGTGGCCAGCGACAGGGCACAGGGACAGGTCACCACCAGCACGGCTACCGCCACCATGAGCGCATGGCCGGGGTCATGGGACCACCAGAACGCGGCAGCGCCCCCGGCGGCCAGCAATACCGCCACCAGAAAAGGACGGGCCAGGCGGTCCACCAGTTGCGCCAGTTGCGGACGGCTGGACGCCGCCTGCTCCATCAGGGCTACGATCTGAGCAAAACGGGTCTGGGCGCCGGTGCGTTCCACCCGTACCAGCACCGCCGCATTCAGGTTGTGGCTGCCGGCGATGACGGTCGCCCCTACGCCGCGCGGCAGCGGGCGCGATTCGCCCGTCAGCAGCGCCTCATCGGCCAGTGTTTCACCTTGCAGCACCGTGCCATCGGCCGGAAACGCTTCACCGGGCAGCACCCGCACCACGTCACCCGGCTGCAGCCGGCGCACGGCCACGCGTTCGAATTCGCCATCACCACGCTGGCGCAGCACACTGTCGGGCAGGCGGTTCATCAGTGCATCCAGCGCGCCGGCCGTGCGCTCGCGCAGGCGCATTTCCAGCCAGCGGCCGGTGAGCAGGAAGAAGACGAACATCGTCAGCGAATCGAAGTACACCTCCTTGCCGAAGGTGCCCTGCGGGTCGAAAGTGCCGGCAGTGCTGACCGCGAAGGTGATGGCCATGCCCAGCGCCACCGGCAGGTCCATGCTGATGCGCCGTTGCAGCACTTCGCGCAGCGCAGCCGAGAAAAAGGGGCCGCAGGAAAACAGCATGACCGGCAGGGTCAGCACCCAGGAGGCCCAGCGCAGCAGTTGCTCCATCTCGGCCGTCAGGTCACCCGGCTCGGCCACATAGGCCGGCCACGCATACATCATGACCTGCATCATGCACAGGCCCGCCACCAGCCATTGCCACAGGGCCTTGCGAGTTTCCTTGCGGCGCCGCAGGCTGGCAAAGGCGTCGTTCGCCGGTACGGCCAGGTAGCCGGCACGGCGCACAGCCTCCATCCAGCCCGAAGGCTGGACGGCCTCGGCCTGCCAGACGACCCGGGCACGGCGGCTGCCGGCACTGACGCTGGCGCTCGCCACGCCCGGCACCCGGCCCAGCGCCTCCTCGATGGTGAGCGCGCAGGCCGCGCAGTGCATGGCCTCGATCACCAGATGGGATTCCCAGCAGCCTGGCCGGTCGTCCAGCGGCCGGCTGAAGGCACTCCATTCGGCCGGATCATCCAGCAGATGCACGCCGTCGCCACCCTGCCCCGCGCCGGCCGCGGGCGAGGCAGCCTGCGGAACGAGAAGCGCGGGAGGCGGCCCGGAGGCCAGCATGCCGGGAGATTGCATGCCGGTAGCGTAATGGTGCCCTCCCCGCCGCGGCTTGACATGGATCAAGACTGCGCCAGAAGCGCATGGGTTAACCTCGCTCCCGTTGGAGTAATCTAGCGTTTCCCGTACGAATTCAAGGAGATCACCACATGTACCAACGCATCCTCGTCGCCACCGATGGCAGCACCCTGTCCAAGAAGGCCGTCAGCAGCGCCATTGCCCTGGCCAAGCTCAGCGGCGCCGAACTGGTGGCACTCAAGGTGATCCCGCGCTACCCGCAAAGCTACTTCGAGGGTGGCCTGGCGCTGCCGGCATCGGACGTCGCCAAGGTCGAGAAGCAGTGGGCCGAGCACGGCCAGGCGGTCGTCGACGCCATCGCCAAGTCCAGCGCAGCCAAGGGCCTGACGGTCAAGGCCGTCACGGCCAAGTCGGACCTGGTGAGCGATGCCATCATCGCCACGGCCAAGAAGCACAAGTGCGACCTGATCGTCATGGCCTCGCACGGCCGCAAGGGGATCAAGCGCCTGCTGCTGGGCAGCGAGACGCAACAGGTGCTGACGCACTCGCACATCCCGGTGCTGGTGCTGCGCTGAGCGCCCCGCTGTCGGGCTCACGCCCGCCGACTCGCGCAACGGCCTGCCTCGCAGGCCGTTGTCGTCTGCGATGTCCGACTTGCCCCGAATTGACCTTCATCCGATCCTTTACAGACTCTTGAAAGCCCTGACGCCATGAACCGCTGGCTGGCCGCACGACTGATTCCGCTTGCCCTGGCGCTGCCCCCGCTCGTGCAGGCCCAGGGCCTTGCGCTCAACACAGTCACAGGCAGTGAACTGGGCCTCCAGCTGTTCGGACAGTCCTACGATGCCCAGCGCGATGGCAGTTCCGAACTGGCGATGGAAAGCCGCAAACTTGGCGTAGCCGGCAGCTTCACTCAGGTGCTGGCCGATGGCTGGTACTGGGGCGGGGACGGGCGTTACGCCTGGGGCGCCACCAACTACACCAGTGCCGCGCGTGGCCGCAACAGCGCCAACCCGGAAACCCTGGCCGAGGTGCGCGTGATCGGCGGACGCGATTTCGACTTCGGCACGCAGCTGTGGTCGCCTTATGCGGGCCTGGGCTACCGCAGCATCGACAGCCGGCTCAAGGGCTACACCGACACAGGCTATGTCTCGCCCAGCCGCATCGGCAACCTGGTCTACCTGCCGGTCGGCATCACCCACCGGCTCCGCCTGGACCAGGGTGCACGCCTGTCCACCACGCTCGAGGGCGACTACGTCCTGGGCGGCACGCAAACCACCCGCTACACCGACATCGCCGGCTACGTCAGCGACCTGAACGTAACGCAGAAGAAGGGCTATGGCGCCCGCCTGAGCCTGGCGTACGAAACCGCGAACTGGTCCACGGGCGTTTTCCTGCACTACTGGAACCTCCAGGAATCCGAACCCGGCACCTATGCCAGCAGCACGACCGTCTACACGGCCACGGAAGCTGGCAACACCACGCGCGAAGTCGGCCTGCAACTCAAGTACCGCTTCCGCTGAGGAGACACGCCCTTGATGAAGACCAACCTCACCCTGGGCCTGGGCGCCCTCCTGCTGGCCGCACCGGCCTTGCACGCCCAGCCCTTGCCGCTGACAACCCTGACCGGCAGCGAACTCGGCCTGCAGCTCTCGTCTTACCGATACGAGGAGGATAACAACGGCGCCTACTTCATGTCACTCGAGGGTCGCAAGCTCGGTGTGACCGGCGCCTTTACCCAGGCGCTGGCGGACGGCTGGCATTGGGGCGCCGACGGTCGCTACGCGAGCGGCAACACCGACTACGACAGCGCCGGCACCGGACGCAAGAGCGCCAGCCCGGACTACTACCTCGAAGGCCGCGTCACCGCGGGCCGCGACCTCGCCGTGGGTGGCCAGGTGATCGCACCTTACTCAGGCCTCGGATATCGCTACCTGGCCAACGACCTGCGCGGCTACACCAGCACCGGAGCCGTGGGCTACCGCCGCATCAGCAGCTACATCTACCTGCCGGTGGGACTGGCGCATCGCATGCGCGCCGGGGCTCAGGGCCGTCTTGTCACGACCTTCGAATACGACTACCTGATCGAGGGCACGCAGCGTTCGTTCACGAGTGACGCCGGCTACCGCAATGACCTGCTGAACCAGCAGCGCAGCGGCCACGGCCTGCGCCTGGCGGTGGCCTACGAGGAGACCCACTGGTCCATCAGCGCGTTCGTGCACCAGTGGGACATCTCGCGCTCGGACGTCGGCACGTACACCGACGGCACGCTGGTCTACACCGGCATCGAACCGCACAACATCACCCGCGAGGCGGGCGTACAGCTGAAGTACCACTTCCGCTGATCCGGTAACCTGCCATGCCTCAAAAGAAACGCCGGCGCTTGCCGGCGTTTTCTTGAACCTTGCGATGCGGCCGATCAGGCAAACAGCTGCTTGTGCTGGTCACGCAGCAGGTTCTTCTGGACTTTGCCCATGGTGTTGCGCGGCAGGTCATCCACCACGTAGCACTTCTTCGGGATCTTGAAGTTGGCGAGTTTGGCCTTGAGCGTCGCGACGATCTGCTCGCCGTCGAGCTGCGCGCCCGGCTTGCGCACCACCACGGCCACGCCCACTTCACCGAAGTCCGGGTGCGGCACCCCCACCACGGCGCTCTCGGCCACGCCCGACAGCTCGTTGATGTAGCCCTCGATCTCGGCGGGATACACGTTGTAGCCACCGCTGATGATCAGGTCCTTGCTGCGGCCCACGATGGTGACGTAGCCGCGTTCATCGATCTTGCCCACGTCGCCGGTCTTGAAATAGCCATCGACGGTGAACTCCTCTTTCGTCTTCTCGGGCATGCGCCAGTAGCCCTTGAACACATTCGGTCCCTTGACCTGGATGCCGCCGATCTCGCCGACCGGCAGAGGCGCTCCCGCATCGTCCTGCACCCGCAGGCTCACGCCGGGCAGCGGGAAACCCACGGTGCCGCCGCGTCGCTCGCCCTGCTTCGGGTCATACGGATTGGACGTCAGCATGATGGTTTCGCTCATGCCGTAGCGCTCCAGGATGGTGTGGCCAGTGCGCTCCTGCCAGGCCACGAAGGTTTCGATCAGCAGCGGCGCGGAGCCGGCGATGAACAGGCGCATATGGCGTGCCGCCTCGCGTGTCAGGGCAGGTTCGGCCAGCATGCGCACGTACAGCGTGGGCACGCCCATGAAGACCGTGGCCTCGGGCATCTTCTCGATGACCCGCTTCGGGTCGAACTTCGCCATCCAGATCATCTTGCTGCCATTGAGCAGCGCGCCATGGAGCGCGACAAACAGGCCGTGCACGTGGAAGATCGGCAGGGCGTGAATCAGCACATCGCCTTCCTTCCAGCCCCAGTAGTCCTTGAGCACCAGGGCGTTGCTCAGCAGGTTGCCGTGCGTCAGCATGGCACCCTTGCTGCGGCCCGTGGTGCCGCTGGTGTACAGGATGGCGGCCAGGTCGTCGGCCTGCCGCACCACCGGCGTGTGCCGGTCGGAGCAGTGGGCCGCGCGCTCCAGCAGCGAGCCGGTGCGGTTATCGTCCAGTGTGAAGACGTGTTTCGTGCCGGCCTGGAACGCGATCTTGCTGACCCAGCCGAAATTCTTGCTGCTGCAGACCACGACAGCCGGTTCCGCGTTGCCGACGAAGTACTCGATCTCGGCGCTCTGGTAGGCCGTGTTGAGTGGCAGGAAGACGTAACCCGCACGCAGCGTGGCCAGGTAGAGCATCACGGCCTCGACCGACTTCTCCACCTGCACGGCGATGCGCGAGCCATCCGGCAGGTCCAGCGACTTCAGCAGGTTGGCCAGCATGGCCGTGGCGCGCTCCAGGTCGCGCCAGGAATAGTTCAGGCCGTTGTCGGTCTCGATCGCAACAGCGTCGAGTTTGGCCGGAAAGGCTGCGCGCAGCGCGGCGAAGAGGTTGGCGTTGGGTCGGGACATGGTGAGCTTCAGAAAAGTCAGGAAGAGGAATTGGAAAATGCCGCAGGACGTTTCTCGAGAAAGGCGGCGACGCCCTCGCGGTGTTCGGCACTGCCGGCATAGTCGTAGGCCCGCGGCAGCAGCGCGGCCAGCGCCGCCTCGGCGGGCGCAGTCTGCAATGTCCGCAGAAC
>DALYHW010000121.1:0-8408 GCA_031970695.1 Hylemonella sp. | reverse complement strand
GGCTGCAGCCGGTGCGGCGGCAGCAGCGGGGGCCGCGGCCGCCGGGGCAGCAGCTTCCGTGGCGGGTGCCGGTGCGGTCTGCGACCACACGGCGGCCGAGCCGGCCAGCAGGCCCAGGCCCAGCGCGAGGGAGAGGATGAATTTTTTCATGTCAGTGTTCTCTCGGTTGGTGGAGCCTCAGAGCGCTTCCTTGCCGGTTTCGCCGGTACGGATGCGCACGACCTGCTCGAGGTTGTAGACGAAGATCTTGCCGTCGCCGATCTTGCCGGTGCGGGCCGAGCCCTCGATCGCTTCGATCACGCGGTCGACGAGTTCGTCGGCCACGGCCGCTTCGATCTTCACCTTGGGCAGGAAATCGACGACGTATTCGGCGCCGCGGTAGAGCTCGGTGTGGCCTTTCTGGCGGCCGAAGCCCTTGACCTCGGTGACGGTGATGCCCTGCACCCCGATGGCCGAGAGGCCTTCCCGCACCTCATCGAGCTTGAAAGGTTTGATGATGGCTGTGACGAGTTTCATGGGTTCTCCTCTGGGTTGGTTGGAGGTTAGAAGGTGTACTTCACGCCCACGACCACGGTGTCCTTGCCGAGGTAGCGGCCAGTGTTCTCGAAGGTGTTGGTGTAGAAGGACTTCTTGGCATCGGTGCCGATGGCCGCGATCGAGGCGGTCACGCCCTTGCCCAGATCCTTGGTCAGGGTCAGGGCATAGTCAGCGTAGTTCGCTGTGTTGGCAGAGTTGGACGTCGAATTGGTCGGCAGGGTCTGGATACCGTAATGCGGGACCAGCGTGAAACCATTGCCCAAGTCGAAAGTGGCGCTCAGGTCCCAGTAGCGGCTGCCGTTGGTGTCCTTGTTGCCCAGGAAGTCGCCTTGGCTCTGGGAATACTTCAGCGTGGCCACGCCATAGGTCGCACCGACATAGACCTCGGTTGTGTCGGCCTTGGAGTAGTTGGTCGAGCCGCCCGGGGTGTTGCTGCCGCCCGAGTCATTGCCCGGATACTGGTAGGTGATCACACCGACGTCCAAGGCCACGCCTTTGACTTCGAACTTGTAGCCGCCGTACAGGTCGACTTCATAGTCACCCTTGGTGGCACCGTTGAACTCCTTGATCCACTTGATGCCGCTAGCCGCCCATGCTCCGACGTAGAAGCCACTGGCGTGGGCGTAGTCGACGCCACCCTGCACGGATGGGCCACCAGCCGTCTGCTCGATACCGCGGAAACGGTAGTCGCTGACCGCGCCGATGTTGTAGCTGAGTTGGGCCATGGCGGCGGAGCCGGCGGTCAGGGCAACCGCCGCGAGCGCGATTTTGGATTTCAGGTTCATGTCGTACTCCTAGATAGAAGTGGGTTGTAGAAAGGCCCCTGCATTTAAGCAGGGACCGTGCCAACCCACGGAGCCTCCGAACTGCACCGTTTTGCGGACCGCCGGCGCGCCCGCGGTCATTCCCTGTGCACCATACGCCGTTCTCTGCGTTAAGATAACTGTATAAAAATACAGAATGCACCATTTGTGTGCGGTGTCTGCTGGGTCACCCCACATGCATGCACTGAGATGGGAGGAAACATCATGAGCCTTGCCCTGGTGCGCAGCCGGGCCCTGTTGGGTCTGTCCGCTGCAGCCGTGACCGTGGAAGTCCACCTGGCCAATGGCCTGCCCTGCCTGACCCTGGTGGGCCTGGCCGAGACAGAGGTCAAGGAGGCCCGCGAGCGGGTGCGCTCGGCCATCCTGAACGCGGGGCTGGAATTCCCGCACAACAAGCGCATCACCGTCAACCTGGCACCGGCCGACCTGCCCAAGGATTCCGGCCGTTTCGACCTGCCCATCGCGCTCGGCATCCTGGCGGCCAGCGGGCAGATCGACGCCGCGGCGCTGGCCGACTACGAGTTCGCCGGCGAACTCTCGCTCTCGGGCGAGCTGCGCCCGGTACGCGGTGCCCTGGCCATGGCGCTGGCGCTGCGCGGCACACCGACCCCGCTGGTGCTGCCGCCGGGCAGTGCGGAGGAAGCCGCGCTGGTGCCCGACATCGCCATCTACCGCGCCAGGCACCTGCTCGACGTGGTGCAGCAGTTCCTGCCCGGGCGCGGCGCCGTGGCCGATGCACCGGTCTGGGGCCGGCTGGACCCGCAGACACCTGCCGCGACACCGGCCCACCCCGATCTGGCCGATGTGAAAGGCCAGGCCGGGCCCAAGCGCGCCCTGGAGATCGCCGCGGCGGGGGGTCACAGCCTGCTGCTCAGTGGCCCACCGGGCACCGGCAAGTCCATGCTGGCCGAGCGCCTGGCAGGTCTGCTGCCACCCATGAGCACCGACGAGGCCCTGGAGTGCGCCGCCACGGCCAGTCTGGCCGGACGCTTCGAACTGGCGCACTGGGGCCGCCGGCCGACCTGCAGCCCGCACCATTCGGCCAGTGCCGTGGCGCTGGTGGGGGGTGGCTCGCCGCCGCGTCCGGGTGAGGTGTCGCTGGCACACCATGGGGTGCTTTTTCTGGATGAATTGCCGGAGTTCCCGCGTGCGGCGCTCGAGGCCCTGCGGGAGCCGCTGGAGAGCGGGCGCATCACCATCGCGCGCGCGGCCCAACGCGCCGAGTTCCCCGCGCAATTCCAGCTCGTGGCAGCCATGAACCCCTGCCCCTGCGGGCACCTGGGCTCCGCGTTGCGCGCCTGCCGCTGCACGCCCGACCAGGTGGCCCGTTACCAGGGTCGCCTATCCGGCCCACTGCTGGACCGCATCGACCTGCACGTGCAGGTCGGCGCGCTGCCCGCGGCCGAACTGCTGCAGGCACCTGCCGGCGAGCCCTCGGTGACGGTGCGCATGCGCTGCAGCGCCGCCCGCGAGCGGGCGCTGGCGCGGCAGGGCAAGCCCAACCACGCGCTCAGCGGGCAGGAGATCGATGCCCACACGCTGGCCGAGGAGACGGCACTGCGCTTTCTGGACAACGCCGCCGCACGATTGGGCTGGTCCGCCCGCGGCCTGCACCGCACCCTGAAGGTGGCACGCACCATTGCGGACCTGGGCGCCGCACCCCGCATCACACTGGAGCACGTGGCCGAGGCGCTGCAGTACCGACCGGCGCTGCGCTGAACAACCCGCGGCGACAGCCGCCGGGTCAGGCCTGCAGCAGGATCTCGTGGCGGCGGATGGAGCCCGATGAGCGCGCGCGCGAAGTACAGCCCGACCGCGGTCAGCACCGCCGCGCCCCCGGCGATCACCGCGGTCGACCCCAGCTGCGCCACCAGCGCTGCGGCCAGCAGCACCCCGATGGACTGGCCCATGAAAAGGAAGGACGCAAACAGCGACACGGCCGTGCCCCGTGCCTGCGGTGCCATCTGGGTGGCGTTGGTCTGCATGGTGTTGTGGAACATGAAAAAGCCAAAACCCGCCAGCAGGCTGGCCGGCACGCTGGGCCACCAGACCGGCGTGCCCGCGATGACCAGCGCCGAGCCCCCCAGCAGCAGCACCCCGGTGCGCGCCAGGCCGTGTTCCCCCAGGCGCGGGATCAGGAAACGCGCCACGGCCATATAAAGCATGCCGCCCAGGCCAAACAGCGCCACGATGGCGCCCGCCGCCGACAGCGAGAGACCCAGTGCGTGGTGCAGGTGCGAAGCCCAGATGGCCAGCACACCAAAACCCGAAGCCCCCTCGATGAGCGCCACGATGAGTACGATGCGCGACCAGCGGCCAGTGACGATCTGCAGGGCCTGGCGCACGAAACCGGGCCGCGGCTCGGCGGCGGTAGGCGGCGCTGCAGCGGCCGGCCCCGACGGTACCCGCTGACGCCTTCCGTCGTTCCACAGCAGCAGGCCCACCCCACCGAAGAGCAGCGTCATGAAGGCGAAGGCCCAGCGCCAGCCCAGCGTGTCCGTGAACACACCGCCCAGCAGTTGGCCCCCGGTGATGCCCAGCGTCGTGCCCAGCCCCACACGCGCCAGCGTCTCCTGGCGTAACTCGTAGGACACGGTGTCGCCGATCCAGGCCAGCGACAGCGGAATGATGGCGGCCGCGCCCAGTGCGACCAGCATGCGCGCCAGCACGAGCATGTCCAGCGTGCCGACGAACACGGACGCCACGCTGCCCACACTGCAGCCCAGCGTGGCCCAGGTCACGATGCGGAACTTGCCAAGGCGATCGCCCAGCGGGCCGTAGAAAAGCTGGCACAGGCCATACACCACGGCAAACATCGAGACCACCCGGGCCGCGTCGGCCAGGCTGGCTTCGAAGACGCGCGCGAGTTCGGGCAGCATGGCGTCGCACAGGCGCTGTGCCGCCATGCTCGAGAAAGTCGCGAAGGACAGCAGCAGCACCGAGCGTCGGGTGGCGGAAGAAATCGTGGCGGGACCGGAACTCATGGGCGGACGGTAAGGGAGCCACCGGCGGCGGCCCCGGCCCGCGCGGTGCGCCGGCCCGCGGGTCAGGGGCGGGTGTACTGAATCATAATCGTCGCAATGATCCTGCGTCGCAGCCCTGCTTCTTCGCTGATCGGCTGGCTGTCGGTCGCCCAGCTGATCAGCTGGGGCAGCGTGTTCTACCTGTTCGGCCTGCTGATCGAACCGGTGGAGCAGGCACTGGCGCTGAGCCGGGCCGAGTCCTCGCTGGCTTTCAGCCTCGCCCTGCTGGCCGAGGGGCTGCTGGCCTGGCCGGTCGGGCGGCTGATCGACCGCGGTCATGAGCGCGTCGTCATGAGCGCGGGTTCCGCGCTGCTGGGCGTCTGCCTGCTGCTGCACAGCGTGGTGGACAGCCAGGCCGGCTTCTACCTGGTATGGGCGGGCCTGGGCGCGGGGCTCGCCGGCACGCTGTACCCGCCCGCCTTTGCCGTGGTGATCCGGCGCTACCCGCACAATTTCCGCCGTGCCATCATCGTCATCACCTTCCTCGGAGGGCTGGCGAGCACGGTCTTCATTCCCCTGATCGCCTGGCTGATCAACGGCCTGGGCTGGCGCCAGGCCTTGTGGCCGCTGGCCGCGCTGCAATTGCTGGTCTGCCTGCCGATCCACGCCGTGGTCCTGCGCGGCGCCCCGCGTCACACGACCAGCCCGGGCACGACACGCGCACCGCTGGGGCACCACCTGCGCAGCGCACCCTACCTGCTGGTCGGTGTGTTCATCGTGCTTCTCATGGGTGTGACCGCCGCATTGCCTGCCCATATGGTGAGCCTGCTGCGTGGTTATGGCCTGCCACAGACCTGGGTGATCGGCCTGCCCGCGGCCATCGGCCTGCTGCAGGTGCTGGGGCGTGCGCTGCTGTTCTTCTTCGAGCACCACCTGGACCCGCACCAGGTCAACCGGCTCATCCCCTGCCTCATTCCGCTGAGCCTGCTGTTGCTGCTGCTAGCGCCACTGGCCAGTGCCGCGCAACTGGTGCTGGTGCTGCTGTTCGTGCTGGTCTACGGCATGGGCAACGGCATGTTCACCATCGTCAAGGGCACGGCCGTCGCCGAATATGTGAACCGCGAACAGGCAGCCAGCCTCAACGGTGCGCTGGGCCTGCCGATGGCGCTGGGCCGCGCTGCTGCGCCACTGCTGCTCGGGGTGATGTGGGATCCGGCCGGGGGCTATACCAGCGGCCTGGCACTGATGCTGGCCCTGAGCCTGCTCGGCGTGGCCGCACTGGTGCGCGCCCAGCAGCTTTGGTCACGGCAACCAAAGCCAACCCGCCGCTGAGTCGCGCGATGACTCTGTGGCAGCCGGGCGGCCCCGATGGTCAGTCGATCAGTGGCACGAGGTTCGGGCCGGCCACACGAACCCGGGCCCCGACACCGATGGGCGTGCCCAGTTCCAGGGTACGGCGGCTGCCGTCGTCCATGCGCAGTTCGACCTGGTAGACCGTGGTTTTCTTCATCTTCTTCTCGACCTCGTTACCCGCGAGACCGCCACCGACGGCGCCGATGATCGTGGCTACATCCTTGCCCTGGCCGCGGCCGATCTGGTTGCCCACGATGGCCCCGAGCACGCCGCCGGCCACGGCGCCGGCCCCGCTGCCCTGGCCCTCGCGCTCCACAGGAGTGACCGCCGCCACGGTGGCGCAGTCCGCGCACACCGGTCTGGCCGCGGGGGCTTGAGGCTGCGCCGTCACCGCCGCAGGCGCCGGAGCCACCTTCACGGCAGCTTTGGGCGCGGCGGGTGCATGGGACTTGTCCGCAGCGCCCTGGGGCGCTGGCGTGCGCACAGCCGGCGTGGCCGGCACGGCAGTCGGCGCCGGAGATTCCGCGGCAGGCCGGCTCTGCTGGTAATACAGGGCGCCGCCCAGTCCGACCACGGCGGCACCCAGCACGCCCACGGCCAGCCACAGCATCTTGGTACCCGCCACGCCCGTGGCGGCACCGGAAGAAATGTCACTCATCACTCGTTTCCTTGAAATTCACGCATGAAAAACGGGGCGTGCACCCGCTCATGTTCAACGCGGCAGAACGCGCATGGTAGACCACGCCGGGTCGCGTTGGCTGTCGAGTGTGTAACGCGGCGTAAAGCCGCACCGCGTCAGAGGTTGGGGGCCAGCAGGCGCTGCAACGCCTGCTCGCTCATGCCGCGGCGCCGCGCCAGGTCGTGCAGCTGGTCCTCCCCGATGCGGCCCACATTGAAGTAGGTGCTCTGCGGGTGCGCAAGGTAGAAGCCGCTGACGCTGGCTGCCGGCGTCATGGCCAGGCTCTCGGTCAGGCCCATGCCGATCTCCTCGCACTGCAGCAGCTGGAACATGTCCTTCTTCACGCTGTGGTCCGGGCAGGCGGGGTAGCCAGGCGCGGGCCGGATGCCCTGGTACTTCTCGGCAATCATGTCCTCGTTGCTGAGCTGCTCGTTGGCGGCATAGCCCCAGAGATCGGTGCGCACGCGCTGGTGCAGGCATTCCGCGAAAGCCTCGGCGAGGCGATCGGCAAGCGCCTTGAGCATGATGGCGGAGTAGTCATCATGGTCGTCCATGAAGTACTTCTCTTTCTTCTCCACCCCGATGCCCGCCGTCACCGCGAACACGCCCACGTAGTCCGGTGCCACACCCTTGGGCGCAACGAAATCGGCCAAGCAGCGGCTGGGACGCAGCACGCCATCGACCACCTGTTTCTCGGTCTGCTGGCGCAGGCCGTACCAGGTCAGGGCGACGTTGTGGCGGCTCTCGTCGGGGTAGAGCTCGATGTCGTCGTCGTTCACGCTGTTGGCGGGGTACAGGCCCACGACGGCGTTGGCCGTGAGCCAGCGGCCCTCGATCAGGCGCTGCAGCATGCGCTTGCCATCAGAGAAGACGCGCTGGGCTTCCGTGCCGACGATCTCGTCCTTGAGGATGGCAGGGAAAGGCCCGGCCAGATCCCATGTCTGGAAGAAAGGACCCCAGTCGATGTAACGGGCCAACTCCGCCAGATCGAAATTCCTGAAGACACGACGACCAATGAATTTCGGCTGCGCCGGCGCATAGCCCGTCCAGTCGACCGGCGTCTTGTTGGCACGCACCTTGTCCAGCGTCCACAGCGGTGTCTGCTTCTTGTTGGCGTGCTGCTGACGCACCTTCTCGTAATCCGCGTTGAGTTCGGCGATGTAGTTCGCCGCCTGGTCGCTGAGCAGGCCCTGGGCCACGCTCACGCTGCGCGAGGCGTCGGGCACGTAGACCACCGGGCCTTCATAGTGCGGCGCGATCTTCACCGCCGTGTGCACGCGGCTGGTGGTGGCGCCGCCGATCAACAGCGGGATCTTCTTGATGCGGAAGTGCTCGTCCTTCTGCATTTCGCCCGCCACGTACTGCATTTCCTCCAGGCTGGGCGTGATCAGGCCCGACAGGCCGACGATGTCCGCCCCCTCCACCTTGGCCGTGGCCAGGATTTCGTGGCAGGGCACCATGACGCCCATGTTGATGACCTCGAAGTTGTTGCACTGGAGCACCACCGTGACGATGTTCTTGCCGATGTCGTGCACATCACCCTTGACGGTGGCAATCACGATCTTGCCCTTGGAGCGCACGTCCAGGCCTGCGGCCTCGTGCTGGCGTTTTTCTTCCTCGATATAGGGAATGAGGTGCGCCACCGCCTGCTTCATCACGCGCGCGCTTTTCACCACCTGCGGCAGGAACATCTTGCCCGCGCCGAACAGGTCGCCCACGATGTTCATGCCGTCCATCAGCGGGCCCTCGATCACGTGCAGCGGGCGACCGCCCCTGGCCAACGTCGCCTGGTAGGCCTCTTCGGTGTCCTCGGTGATGAAATCGGTGATGCCGTGCACCAGCGCATGGCTCAGCCGCTGCTCGACCGTACCGCTGCGCCACTCCAGCTTCTTGCTGTCATCCTTGGCCGCGCCCTTGGCGCTTTCGGCGATCTCGACCAGGCGCTCGCCCGCATCGGGGCGCCGGTTCAGCACCACGTCCTCCACGCGTTCGCGCAGCGTCGGCTCCAGGTCGTCGTAGACGCCGACCATGCCGGCGTTGACGATGCCCATG
>DALYHW010000120.1:0-8426 GCA_031970695.1 Hylemonella sp. | reverse complement strand
GAGGATGTAGATGAACTCGTCCTGCCGCGTATGCGCATGGCGCAGGGCCGACACCGCCCCCGGCGGGAGCCGGGTCAGGTTGACACCGAAATTGGCGAGGCCGAAGACATCACCGAGCTGGCGCTTCACGCGACCCGCCATGCGCGAGGCGAAGGGCTCCGGGTAGTTGGAGGGTTTGGTGCGCGGAGCCACGTCCTCGGCGGCGACGGCAACGGGTTTGTTGTGAGCAGACATGGTCATTCAAGGTAGCGGGGTCAACGGGACGTTGGCGACACGGTGAGCCCGCGTCACGCGGTGGAAGCGGGCTGCGGCATGCTGTGCCACCAGAGGCGCACCTGCGCACACCGTCCGCCGGAGAAGCTGGCCTGCAGCACGCCATCGAGCACCATGCGCGGCAGCGGGTCACCGGGCTGGCGCGCGGGCAGGCTGGTGCCCGTGGACCTGGCCCAGATCTGGAACAGTTCTTCGGACGCGACCTGGTAGGTCACGTGCCAGTGGGCGATGCCCGAGCCGGGCGCACGTGCCAGCACCTCGTAGGTGACACGCACGTCCTCCTGCAGCTGCACGCGCTTCCAGTAGGCCATGAGCTCGGCGCTGCCACGCTGCACCTGGAAGGGTGTGTTGTGGTACTGCCCGTCCGGGTGGAACAGGGCGGCAAACATGGCCGGGTCGCGCTGCTCCCAGGCGGCCCGGTAGCCCTGCATGAATTGGTCGATGTCCATTGCGGCCCTCGCTGGCGTTGACGCTGGCAGTGTAGCGGCCGCCGGCGTCGTGAGCGAGACAGCTGCGCGGCACCGGCTGCGTGGACAATGCAGCCATGTCCGCAAGGATGCAGCAGACCCACGAAAGCGAGAGACCCGCATGACCTACCCCCACACCCAGCTCTACATCGCCGGCCAGTGGCGCGACGCCGCCGACGGCCGCACCCTGCCCGTCTACAACCCGGCCACAGGCCAGGAAATCGGCCGCGTGGCGCACGCGGGCAAGGCGGACCTGGACCAGGCGCTGGACGCCGCACAACAGGGCTTTGCGACCTGGCGCGACAGCACGCCCGCCGAGCGCAGCAAGGTAATGCGCCGCGCGGCTGCGCTGATGCGCGAACGCGCCGCCGAGATCGCCACCGTACTGACACAGGAACAGGGCAAGCCCCTGGCCGAAGCCAAGGGCGAGACGCTGGCCGCGGCCGACATCATCGACTGGTTTGCCGAAGAAGGCTTCCGCGTGTATGGCCGGCTCGTGCCCTCGCGCGGCAGCCTGGCGCTGCGGCAGATGGTGGTGAAAGATCCCGTGGGCCCCGTGGCGGCCTTCACGCCGTGGAATTTCCCGATCAACCAGATCGTGCGCAAGATCTCGCCGGCGCTCGCCGCGGGCTGCTCCATCCTGGTCAAGGCCCCGGAAGAGACTCCGGCGGCGGCGGCCGCGCTGATCCGCGCTTTTGCCGACGCCGGCATTCCGCCGGGGGTGCTGGGCCTGGTCTACGGCAATCCGGCCGAGATCTCCAGCTACCTGATCCCGCACCCCGTGATCCGCAAGATCACCTTCACGGGCTCCACACCCGTGGGCAAGCAGCTGGCCGCGATGGCAGGCCAGCACATGAAACGCGTGACCATGGAGCTCGGCGGGCACGCCCCGGTGATCGTGTGCGAAGACGCCGACATTGCCCTGGCCGTGAAATGCGCGGGCGGCGCCAAGTTCCGCAACGCGGGCCAGGTCTGCATCTCGCCCACGCGCTTCCTGGTGCACGAAATCGTGAAGACCGAATTTGCGCAGGCACTGGCGGCCTATGCGCAAGGCCTCAAGGTAGGTGACGGCCTGGCCGAAGGCACGCAGATGGGCCCGCTGGCCAACCCGCGCCGCCTTACCGCCATGGCCGAGTTCTGCGAGGACGCCACGCGCAAGGGTGCCACCGTGCTGGCTGGTGGCCAGCGCATCGGCAGCACGGGCAATTTCTGGCAGCCCACGGTGCTGGCCGACGTGCCGCTGGACGCTCGCATCCTCAATGACGAGCCCTTCGGCCCCGTGGCCGCGATCCGCAGCTTCACGCAGCTCGACGAAGCCATCGCCGAGGCCAACCGCCTGTCCTATGGCCTGGCGGGTTACGCCTTCACCAAGTCGCTCAAGAACGCCGACCTGCTGACCCGCCGCGTGGAAGTGGGCATGCTGTGGATCAACATGCCCGCCATCCCCAGCGCCGAGATGCCGTTTGGCGGCATCAAGGATTCGGGCTACGGCTCCGAAGGCGGCCCCGAGGCCGTGGAGGCCTACCTCAACGTGCGCTCGGTCGCGGTGATGAACGTCTGAGGCCGCAGGACTCAGAACCGGTGGGCCAGCGTCAGCCGCAGGCTGCGCGGCTCCACCGGGTGCACATGCCGGTCGTCCACGGCGGCGCTTTCTGCGGCCAGCCGTGAGCTGTACCAGTACTCGATGTCATTGGCGCGGCGGTCCAGCAGGTTGTAGACGTCCAGCGTCAGGCGGGTGCGGGCGCTGATGCGGTAGCCCGCACGCAGGTTGAGCAGCACGGAATCGGACGACTGCACCGAGCCGTCTTCCACCAGCACACGCGGGCCGACGTAGCGCAGGCGCAGGCCCCCCGACCAGGCGCCCAGTGCATCGAGCGTCACGCCCAGGTTGGCCGTGCTGCCGGCCGCACCCGGCACATGGTCCCCCGCGGCGGCGCCGTCCGTAAACCGCGCCTGCGACCACGCCAGGTCCGCATCGAGCGCGAACCAGCGGTTCAGCAGGTAACGGTTGCTCCACTCCAGGCCCCAGCGGCGCGAGGGGCGCGATGGCTCGGTGGTCCCGGCATCACCCACGAAAAGCAGTTCCGAGTCCAGCGCCAGCTGCCACAGCGCCAGCGTGCTGTGCCAGCCGGCACCGGGCTCGGTGCGCAGGCCCAGTTCGGCGCCACGCGTGCGCACCAGCGGGCGCACCCGCTCGACCGCGGTCGAGGGCTGGGCGGGGTCCACGGTGGTGGTGGCACCACGCGCGTCGTTGCTGTGAAAGCCGTGGCCGTAGTTGGCGTAAAGCTCGGTGCGCTCGCCTGCCGTGTAGATGAGGGAGACCCTGGGCGTGAGCATCTGGTCTCCGGTGGTGCCGCTGTTGGCCCCCAGGCTGGAGTCCACCCGGATGCCCACCAGGTCGGCACGCAGGCCCGCCACGCTGCGCAGCCGCGGTGTCCAGCGCAGCTCGCTCTGCGCCCACAGGGCCAGGCTGTCGATGCTGACCTGGTCCTCGCGCACGGTGGACAGCGTGACGCGGTCCTGGCTGCGGTACAGACCCATGGGCGCGATGCGGTCGAAGCGCCCCTGCAGTCCCGCGCTGTGCACCACCTCCCGCCCGGCCCACGCGCCCACACGGGACTCGCTCGCGGCAAAACCGGCCGCGCGCCGCCGCTCGCTCTGGCGGAACTGGTCGCCACGGTTGCAGCTGCCTGTGGCCTCGTAGTCATTGAGGCAGTAGGTGAAGTTGGACCACAGGTCCAGTTCGCTGTGCAGCAGCCAGGCGCTGGCCCGCCGCCGGCGCTCGCCCTCGCGCTGCGCCCACTCGCCCGAGAGGCTGTAGCGCTGCGTGCGCCCGCCGGTGGACGCGTCCAGCGAGCCATAAGGACCGATCTGGCCGCGGTCGAGCGCGCGCTGAGGCACTTGGTCGGTGCTGGTCCAGCGGCCGTCGTAGGCCATGGCACTGAGGCTGTAGCCGTGGTCGCGTGTGCCGGCGCTGTAGCGCAGCAGGCCGTTGAGCTTGCGGAAATCCTCGGCAACCTGCCAGGGGCCATCGTTGCGGTAAAGCTCGACGCCATAGAGCCAGCGGCCCCCTTCCGCAGTCGCCACGGGTGAACCCGCCAGCAGCGTGCGCGCATGACCGTTGGGACCCAGCGTCGCCTGGGCGAGAGTCCGGTCGAGCTGGCGCACGTAGGCAATGCGGGCCACGCCAGCCGACGAGAAGTCGCCTTCATCGGCGTAATACGGGCCCTTGCGGTAATGCACCTGGTCGATGAGTTCGGGGATCAGGAAGTTGAGGTCCGTGTACCCCTGGCCGTGCGCGTGCGTGGGCAGGTTCACCGGCATGCCGTCCACATGGGTGGCGAAGTCGGTGCCATGGTCCAGGTTGAAACCACGCAGGAAATACTGGTTGGCCTTGCCGTCGCCCGCGTGCTGCGTGGCGATCAGGCCGGGCACCAGCTCCAGCGTTTCGGCCGGCCGCAGCAGGGGCACGGTGGCCAGCCGGGCCCCGGACACCACCCCCTCGCTGCCCGCGGTGGCGATGCCGCTCAGGTCTTCCAGTTGGCTGCGCACTTCCACGGTGGACAGGGCCACCTGCTCCTGTGCCACCACCCCCGCGGCACCCAGCACCCCGGTCAGCAGCAACAGGCCGCGCGCGAACATCAGCCCTCGAACTGCGGATGCAGCTGGCGGATGCGGCTCAATGCCATGGCGGCGGCGGCGGTGCGGGTCTCCACGCCCATCTTCGCGAGGATGCGTTCCAGGTGCTTCTTCACCGTGGCGGGACTGCTGCCGAGGATGTCGCCGATGTCCCGGTTGATCTTGCCTTTGACCACCCAGTACAGCACCTCGGCTTCCTTGGCCGTGAGCTTGAAGCTCAGCGAGATGGCCCCGATCACCGCCTCGTCCGACACCTCCTGCATGATGACCAGCCAGTCGTCACCCGCGGTGTCGCCGTTGTACTGCTGCAGCCGGAAAGTGAGGCGGCGGGCACCCTGCTCCACCGACAGGCGCGGCGCCTCGGCCGGCGGCTCGCCCCGCGCCATGCCTTCGGCCACATGGGCCACGCTGCGGCGCAGCCACGAGAACACGGGGCCGGGCGCGTAGTGGTCCGCGGTGCGCGGATCGCTGCCGCCGTAATAACGCTGCAGCAGTTCGCGCGCCAGCGGCGTCTGCCACATGAGGCGCCCGTCGCTGGCGCGCACGGTGATGCTGGCGTAGCCAAAGGCGTCCAACGCATTGCGTGCCTGGCGCCGTTCGCGTGCGCCCTGCAGGTGCACGTGGATGCGCGCCATCACTTCCTTGGGCTTGATCGGCTTGGTCACGTAATCGGTGCCCCCCGCGTCGAGCGCCGCCACCAGGTGCTCGGTCTCGGTCAGGCCCGTCATGAAGATGATGGGGATGTGCGCGGTGGCGGCGTCGGCCTTGAGGCGACGCGCGACCTCGAAGCCGTCCATGCCGGGCATCATGGCGTCGAGCAGCACGATGTCGGGCCGGGCCTGGACGGCGCGCTGCAGGGCCGACTCGCCATCGAGCGCCACCAGTACGGTGTAGCCCGACTCGTCCAGCGCATCGTGCAGCAGCGACACGTTGTCGGGCACGTCGTCGACGATGAGCACCACGTCACTCTGCGCGCGGTTCAGGGTATGGGCCAGTTTGTCGTTCATGTTTTTTCCTGCGGCGCATCCAGCAGGGCCAGGATGGCGCCGAAGTCGTAGCTGCGCGCCAGGGCGCGGGCGCGGTCCACCCACGGCGAACATTCGGGTCGCTGGCCCTGGATGCGATCGAGCTGCTGCAGCACCCCGCGGTAGTAGCCCAGGGCCGCCGCTTCGCGTAACTCGGCGATCTGCTCCGGCGGGGGTGGCACCAGGGCCGCGGCATCGGGCGGCGACGACGCGGATGGGGACGTGCCCGGCGGCGTGCCGGTCCATTGCAGCTGCAGGCGCTGTTCCAGCCAGTCGAGCAGCTCGCTGTGCCGCACGGGCTTGGTGATGAAGTCGGCCGCCGTGATGCCGACGTCGTTCTCCAGCCCCTTGTCGAAGGCGTTGGCCGAGACCACCGCCACCTGCACGGTGGCCGTGGCCGGCAGGCGGCGCAGCCGGCGGATGGTTTCCCAGCCGTCGATTCCCGGCATGGCCAGGTCCATGAAGATCACGTCGGGCCGGTAGCCGGCGGCCAGCAAGTCCAGCGCGTCGTGTCCGCTGGCCGCAGTGCGCAGTACGAAACCCAGCGGCACCAGCAACTGGGCCAGCATCTCGCGGTCGGCTTCCTCGTTGTCCACCACGAGCACGTGGCGGCGCGCGCCCGCATAACCGCGCCGCGGCGCCCTGGGGGCCGGCTGGGGCAGGCGCGTGTTGCGGCTGGCGTGCAGCTCGGGCAGGAACAGCTTCACATGGAAGACCGAGCCGGTGCCCGGTGTGCTCTGGACCGTGAGCTCGCCGCCCATGAGGTCGGTCAGCATCTTGGCGATGGTCAGGCCCAGGCCGGCGCCGCCACTTTGCGGCGGCGCCGAGGCCGCGCGGGCGAAGGGCTCGAAGATCCGCTCGATCTCGTCGGCCGCCATGCCCGGCCCGGTGTCGCGAATGGCGATGTGGGCCATCTCGCGCGCGTAGCGCACGCTGAAGCTCACCTCGCCACGCGCTGTGAACTTGATGGCATTGCCCAGCAGGTTGATCAGGATCTGGCCCACGCGCTTTTCGTCGGCGCGCACCTGCTCGGGCAGGGCCGACAGGGGCTCGAAGCTGAACGCCAGCCCCTTGGCCGAGGCCTGCAGCTCGAACATGGCCGCCAGCTCGCGCACCACCTCGGCAAAGGCCATGGGCCGCAGCTCCAGCGTGAGCTTGCCCGACTCGATGCGGGCGAGGTCGAGCGTGCCTTCGATGAGCGAGAGCAGGTGCTCGCCACCACGGCGGATCACCTGCACCGCGTGCTTGCGGTGGGGTGGCACCTGCGGGTCCTCGCCCATCAGTTGTGCGTAGCCGAGGATGCTGTTGAGCGGTGTCCGCAACTCGTGGCTGATGGCGCTGATGTAGCGGCTCTTGGCCTGGTTGGCCTGCTCGGCCAGGCGCTGCGCCTGTTCGGCCTGCATGCGCGCGTGTTCCGCGATCTGGCGTGCTTCCTGCAGGGCGGCATCGGTCTGCTGGTGCAGTTCGATCTCGCGCATCAGCAGCGCGGTCTGCCGGTTCGACTCTTCCTGCGCCACGACGCGGCTCTTGTGCGCCAGCACCACCCACCAGGCCACCATGCCGGTGATGAACAACAGCGCCATATAGGCCTTGAGGAAACCCGAGCGCAGCGTCGCATCAGCAGCCTCCAATGCCGCGTCCGTGGGCTCGACGCCATGCAGACTAAGAACCAGCAACTCGCGTTGATAGAACAGGCCGAACACGCCCGCCAACAACGGCGCAGCGATGAGCATCAGCAAGAAAAAGTGCGCCAGGCCCGTATCGAGGTAGGGCCAAAGGCTGCGCGGCAACATTCGCTGCAGCATGCCCGTCCACTGTGCCGAAAGGCTCGCGTGCGGCTTGCACAAGTCGCCGCAACGCGCGTCCAGCGTGCAGCACAGGGAGCAGATCGCGCCCTGGTAGGCCGGGCAATGCGCCATGTCCGGCCCCTCGTACTCGCGCTCGCAGATCACGCAGCGCATCAGGCGCGGCTCACGCGCGGCGCTGGCGAGCCCATCATCCGGCGCCGCGCTGCCGGCGCTGCGCCGGGCGATGTAGTAGCGCCCGCGCGTGGCCCAGGCGATCAACGGCGAGGCCACGAAGGCGGTGCCCAGCGCGATCAGCGCCGAGAAAGCCTGGGCCATCGGACCGAACAGTCCCAGGTGCGCGGAGACCGACAACAGCGAGGCCAGCGCCATGGCCCCCACCCCCACGGGGTTGATGTCGTACAGGTGCGCGCGCTTGAACTCGATGCCCGGCGGCGACAGGCCCAGGGGCTTGTTGACCACCAGGTCTGCCACCACGGCCATCATCCACGCGATGGCGATGTTGCTGTACAGGCCCAGCACGTCGCCCAGGGCCTGGAACACGTTCATCTCCATCAGCATGAAGGCGATCAGCGTGTTGAACACCACCCACACCACGCGCCCCGGGTGGCTGTGCGTCAGGCGTGAGAAGAAGTTGCTCCAAGCCAGCGAGCCGGCGTAGGCATTGGTGACGTTGATCTTGAGCTGCGAGATCACGACAAACAGGGCCGTCGCCGCCACCGCCCAGCCGTAATGCGGGAACACGTACTCGTAGGCCGCCAGGTACATCTGGTTCGGATCAACCGCGCGTTCGGCAGGCACGGCATGCGTGATGGCCAGGTAGGCCAGCAGCGCGCCCCCCAGCATCTTGATCACGCCCAGCACCACCCAGCCGGGCCCGCCGGCCAGCACACCGAGCCACCAGCGCCCGCGGCGCCCGGGCGCCGGCGCGGGCATGAAACGCAGGTAATCCGCCTGCTCCCCCATCTGCGTGATCAGCGCAATGCCGACGGTCAGCGCGGCACCAAAGAGGGGCAGCGAGAAGCCCGAGTCCGCGGCTTTCTCCCCTTTGTAGTGCACCACGCCCGCAAATGCACCGGGATCGAGCGCCAGGACGAAGATGAATGGCACCACCAGCATCAGCAGCCACAGCGGCTGCGTCCACACCTGCAGCCGGCTGATGGCCGACACGCCGTGCGTGACCAGCGGAATGACCACCAGGGCGCAGATCAGGTAGC
>DALYHW010000119.1:0-8528 GCA_031970695.1 Hylemonella sp. | reverse complement strand
CGGGTGAGGATGGCCAAGGCTTCTTGCACGTCCTGACCGCACATGGCGGGGGAGGGTGCGAGGCTGCTGCACACCGCCGGACGGTCCGGCCTGCCAAAGATGCGGCAGCGGCCGGCGGGGTCGATCTGCACACAGGGCACGCCGGCCGGCTTGCCCTGCGGCATGCCGGGAATGGGGCTGCTGATGGAGGGCGCGATGCAGCAGGCAGCGCAGCCGGGGCGGCAATCCATGGGGTGATGCTATTTTTTCTGTAGCTGAGAAGCGCCGCTGGATGCGGGAAATGACCCTCATTGTCGCCAAATCCGGGGCTAGCGGCTAAAATCGGGTCTTTCGGTGCCCCGGCTGGGGCCAGCCGCCGGCGCAGGACGCGCTCACTTTCCCCGGATTTTCCATGCTGTACCCAGAAGAGTTCGATGTCATCGTCGTAGGCGGAGGCCATGCCGGGACCGAGGCTGCGCTTGCCTCGGCGCGCATGGGCTGCAAGACCCTGCTGCTGACCCACAACATCGAGACGCTGGGCCAGATGAGCTGCAACCCGTCAATCGGTGGCATTGGCAAGGGCCATCTGGTGAAGGAGGTGGACGCACTGGGCGGCGCCATGGCCATCGCGACCGACGAGGGCGGCATCCAGTTCCGCATCCTGAACAGTTCCAAGGGTCCGGCCGTACGCGCCACCCGCGCCCAGGCCGACCGCATTCTTTACAAGGCGGCCATCCGCCGCCGCCTGGAGAACCAGCCGAATCTCTGGCTGTTCCAGCAGGCCGTGGACGACCTGATGGTGGAGGGCGACCGCGTGGTGGGTGCCGTCACCCAGGTCGGCATCCGTTTCCGCAGCCGCACGGTGGTGCTGACGGCTGGCACGTTCCTGGACGGCAAGATCCACGTGGGCCTGAACAATTATTCGGCTGGCCGTGCGGGCGACCCGCCGGCGGTGAGCCTCTCGGCCCGCCTGAAGGAACTGAAATTGCCGCAGGGGCGCCTGAAGACCGGCACCCCGCCGCGGATCGACGGCCGCAGCATCGATTTCTCACAGTGCACCGAACAGCCGGGCGATGGAATGCCCGGTGGCGTGAATGAAGGCGTGATGCCCGTGTTCAGTTTCATGGGCAGCGCGGCCATGCACCCGCAGCAGATGCCCTGCTGGATCACCCACACCAACGAGCGCACGCACGAGATCATTCGCTCAGGTTTCGACCGCAGTCCGATGTTCACGGGCAAGATCGAAGGGGTGGGGCCGCGCTACTGCCCCAGCGTGGAGGACAAGATCAACCGCTTCGCCGACAAGGACAGCCACCAGATCTTCCTCGAGCCCGAGGGCCTGACAACGAACGAGTACTACCCCAACGGCATCTCCACCAGCCTGCCGTTCGATATCCAGTACGCGCTGGTCCGTTCGATGAGGGGTCTGGAGAACGCACACATCCTGCGGCCGGGTTACGCCATCGAGTACGACTACTTCGACCCGCGTTCGCTCAAGAGCAGCTTCGAGACCCGCCAGATCAACGGCCTGTTCTTCGCCGGACAGATCAACGGCACCACAGGTTACGAGGAGGCTGCGGCCCAGGGTCTGTTTGCCGGCATCAATGCCGCCCTGCAGTGTCGGGGCCAGGCGGCCTGGGTGCCGGGCCGCGACCAGGCCTACCTGGGAGTGCTGGTGGACGACCTGATCACCAAAGGTGTGACCGAGCCCTACCGCATGTTCACGAGCCGTGCGGAGTTCCGTCTCCAGCTGCGCGAGGACAACGCGGACATGCGCCTCACGGAAGTCGGCCGCCAGATGGGTTTGGTGGATGACGCCCGCTGGGACACTTTCTGCCGCAAGCGCGACGCCGTTTCACGTGAAACCGAACGCCTCAAGGCGACCTGGGTCAATCCGCGCATCCTGGCGGCGGCGGAGGCCGAACGCGTGCTGGGCACCACCATCGAGCGCGAGTACAACCTGTTCGACCTGCTGCGCCGGCCCGACGTTAGCTATACCGGGCTGATGTCCATGGACGGCGGCAAGTACGCCAGCGCCGATGTTTCACGTGAAACCCTGGGTGAGCTTGCCGACCCGGTGCTGGAGCAGATCGAAATTGCGGCCAAGTACGCCGGCTACATCGACCGCCAGAAAGACGAGGTTGAGCGCGCCGCCTACTACGAGGGCCTCAAGCTCCCGGCCGACCTGGACTACATGGCCGTCACGGCCCTGTCCATCGAAGCCCGACAGAAGCTGCACAAGCACCGGCCCGAAACCCTGGGCCAGGCCAGCCGCATCTCCGGTATCACCCCAGCCAGCATGTCGCTGCTGCTGATCCACCTGAAAAAGGGCGGGTTCCGCGGTTTCGCCAAGGTCGAGGAAACCGCAGCAGCATGACCGGCGATCTCCAGCAGGCCCTGAAAGCCGGGGTGGCCGAACTCGGCCTGGTTCTGTCCGACGGCCAACTCGGCCAGCTCATGGACTACCTGACCCTGATCCAGAAGTGGAACAAGGTCTACAACCTCACCGCCGTGCGGGATCCGGCCGAGATGCTGACCCACCACCTGCTCGACAGCCTGGCCGTGATCCCGCCGTTGCGCCGGCAGCTCGCCGACCGGCAACCGGCGGACGGGCAGGGGATCCGCCTGCTGGACGTCGGATCCGGCGCCGGGCTGCCGGGCGTGGTCATCGCCATCTGCTGCCCTGACGTGGCCGTTACCTGCGTGGACACGGTGGCCAAAAAAGCCACCTTCATCCAGCAGGCCTCCATCGCCCTGAAGCTCCCGAACCTCAAGGGCCTGCACGCCCGGGTCGAGAATCTGGATGACCATTACGACGTGGTCAGCTCCCGTGCCTTCGCGTCCCTGGCCGATTTCACCCACTGGTCGCGTGAGGCGTTGGCGCCGGCTGGGATCTGGCTGGCCATGAAAGGCAAGCATCCGGACGACGAGCTGACCGCGTTGCCGGCGGGGGTGCAGGTGTTTCACGTGGAACCGCTCAATGTTCCCGGCTTGGCCGCAGAACGCTGCATCGTCTGGCTCAGGCCGGGCGTGCTGGCCTGAATCCGGGCCCAGTTGCCCCGGTTCACGGGGCGCCACACGTTCCACGTGAAACAAAAAGCAGGGCAAACGAGCAGTGCCCTGGTCCGGAAGGGCCGACATCCTGCCGTACACTCCCCGTTCCCATACCAAGTACAAGAGCATGTTTGGCGTAGCGGATTACGGCGCCTTTGTCGTCACCGTCATCATTTTTCTGCTGATCCCGGGCCCCGGTAATCTGGCGCTGATCACCTCCACCAGCAAGGGTGGGGTGCGTGGCGGCCTGGCCGCGACCCTGGGGGTGATCCTGGGCGACCAGGTCCTGATGTGGGCCGCCGTGGCCGGCGTCGCTGCGCTGTTGCTGGCTTACCCCACCGCCTTCCACGCACTGCAATGGGCGGGTGCGCTTTACCTTGCCTGGCTGGGCCTCATGATGCTGCTGGCCAAACCCGGCGCAGCACCGGTGCTGAACATCACGGCGGGCCACTACTTGCGCCAGGCCATGGTCATTACCTTGCTCAATCCCAAGGCCATCATGTTCTACCTGGCCTTCTTTCCCCTGTTTGTCGATCCGGCCTCGCATCAGGGCGTGCTGACCTTTGCCTTCATGGCCGTGACGATCGCCTTTCTCACCTTTCTCTACGGCCTGTGCATGACCCTGCTCACGCACTTTCTTGCTGGCCACCTGCGCGCCAACCCGCTCGTGGGCCGCGTGCTGGAGAAAATTGCCGGCCTGTGCCTGATCGGCTTCGGCTTGCGTCTTGCTTTCACCCGCTAAGAACATGACCCCCACGCTCGTCACTTCGTGTTCTGCGCTGCCCCCCGAGGGGGCCGCAGTCGCCTTGGGGCGGCCCGGCGGCGACTGGTCCCACGACTCCAACTGATAGGGAAGACACTCGATGGCGAAGATTTTCTGCATTGCCAACCAGAAGGGCGGCGTCGGCAAGACCACCACCACCGTCAACCTGGCGGCCGGCCTGGCCAAGGTGGGGCAACGCGTGCTGATGGTGGACCTGGACCCGCAGGGCAATGCCACCATGGGGTCGGGTGTGGACAAGCGCCAGCTCAAGCTCAGCCTCTACGACGTGCTGCTGGAGTCGGCCTCCATTCCCGAAGCCGCCGTGAAAAGCGAGAAGCTCATCGAGGCGGGCTGCAGCTACGACATCCTGGGCGCCAACCGCGAACTTGCCGGCGCCGAGGTGGAGCTGGTCGACGTGGAGCGCCGCGAGCGCCGCCTCAAGGAAGCGCTGGCCAAGGTCGATGCCGACTACGACTTCGTGCTCATCGACTGCCCGCCAAGTCTTTCCATGCTCACGCTCAATGGCCTGTGCAGCGCCCACGGTGTGATCGTCCCCATGCAGTGCGAGTACTTCGCGCTCGAAGGCCTGACCGATCTGGTCAACACCATCAAGCAGGTGCACGCCAACCTCAATCCCGACCTGCAGATCATTGGCTTGTTGCGCGTGATGTTCGATCCCCGCGTCACGCTGCAGCAGCAGGTGAGTGACCAGCTCAAGGCCCACTTCGGCGACAAGGTCTTCGACGCCGTCATCCCGCGCAACGTGCGCCTGGCCGAAGCGCCGAGCTACGGCGTGCCGGGCGTGGTGTTCGATCCGTCCTCCAAGGGCGCCCAGGCGTTCATCAGCTTTGCCGAGGAGATGGTGGCGCGCATCCGCAAGATGTGAGCCCGGTTGCTATCAATAACATAGCATGCAAGCCTCCAGCATCCTGATCCTCCCGGGCTGGCACAACTCCGGCCCCGACCACTGGCAGAGCCGGTGGGAGGTCGCGCACGGCTACACGCGCGTGCAGCAGCACGACTGGGAGCGTCCGCTGCGTGGTGACTGGCAGATGCAGCTCGAAGAGGCGGTATTGCTGTCCCCGGAACCGGTCGTGCTGGTGGCGCACAGCCTGGGTGTCATCCTCGTGGCGGCCTGGGCCGCGCACTCGCGCAACACCCACCGGGTCAAGGGCGCCCTGCTGGTGGCGCCGGGTGACGTGGCCCGCGACGAGACCCGGGCGCTGCTGCCGAGCTGGTGGCCGATTGCCCGCGAGCGCCTGCCTTTCCCGAGCATCCTGGTTGCCAGCCGCAACGACCCACGCTGCAGCTACGAGATGGCCGCCGGCCTCGCACGCGACTGGGGCGCCGAACTCGTGGATGCCGGCCAGGCCGGCCATATCAACGCCGAATCCAATTTGGGTGACTGGCCGCAGGGGCACGCCCTGCTGCAGCGCCTGATGCAATGAACCTACATCGATAGACAGAGAGCACAAGCACATGGTCACCAAGAAACCCAAGGGCCTCGGCCGCGGACTCGAAGCCCTGCTGGGCCCCAAGGTCGAGGACCGCCCTGCCGAACCCGCACCCGCCGGTGTCGACCCGGTTGCCGGACAGACCGGCAGCCTGAAGCTGGAGGAACTCGTGCCCGGCATGTACCAGCCGCGCACGCGCATGGACGAAGGCGCGCTCTACGAGCTGGCCGAGTCCATCAAGGCGCAGGGCATCATGTCGCCCATCCTCGTGCGCAAGCTCGGCGAGGGCGCCAACGCGGGCAAGTACGAAATCATCGCCGGCGAGCGTCGCTTCCGTGCCGCCAGGCTTGCGGGCCTGGAGAGCGTGCCCGTGCTCGTGCGCGATGTGCCCAACGAGGCCGCCGCCGCCATGGCGCTCATCGAGAACATCCAGCGCGAAGACCTGAACCCGCTCGAAGAAGCGCAAGGCCTGCAGCGCCTGATCCGCGAATTCGGCCTCACGCACGAACAGGCCGCACAGGCCGTGGGACGCTCGCGCAGCGCCGCCTCCAACCTGCTGCGCCTGCTGAACCTCGCCGAGCCTGTGCAGGGCATGCTGATGGCCGGTGACCTCGACATGGGCCATGCACGCGCGCTGCTCGCGCTGGACCGCGCTACACAGATCACCGCGGCCAACCAGATCACCGCGAAGAAGATGTCGGTGCGCGAGGCCGAGAGCCTGGTGAAGAAACTCGGCGCCGAGTTCTCGCTCACGCCGCAAAAGCCCGGCAAGGAAAAGTCCCGTGACATCAAGCGGGTCGAAGAAGAACTGTCGGACCTGCTGACCGCCGAAGTCGAGGTGCGCGTGAAGAAACGCGTCAAGCGCCACGGCCGCGTCGAAGAGATGGGGGAACTCAGCATCCAGTTTGGCTCGCTCGACGAACTCAACGGCCTGATCGACCGGCTGCGTCGTACAGGCGGTAACTAAGCGGGCTGCGGGCAGGCATCGATGTACCGGCTTGCTCGACTACCCTGGCCCCTGCCGGCGCTGATCTGCTGGGGCCTGTGCTGGGTCGCGCTGTCCTTGCTGCTGCGCGCGGGTTTGCGCACCCCGGACGCGCTGGCCGCCGCCACCGCGCTCGGCGTGGCCTGCAGCCTGCTGGGCGAGAACTGGTGGCGCCGCCTGCTCATCGGCGCCGGTTTCCCGCTGTCCTTGCTGCTCGCCGGTGGCCTGACCATGCCCGCCTGGGGCTGGCTGCTGCCGCTGGCCTTGCTGGCATTGATCTATCCACTGAATGCCTGGCGTGACGCTCCCCTGTTCCCAACGCCGGCCAACGCCCTGAACGAACTGCCCACGGTCGCGCCGCTGGAGCCGGGCGCACGGGTGCTCGATGCCGGCTGTGGCCTGGGCCACGGACTCGACGCGCTGCGCCAGGCCTACCCGCTGGCTTCGCTGCACGGCCTCGAATGGAGCCGACCGCTGGCCTGGCTCTGCGCGCGACGCTGCCCCTGGGCCCGCGTGGCGCGGGGCGACATCTGGAGAGCGGGCTGGTCGGCTTACGACCTGGTCTATCTGTTCCAGCGCCCCGAGAGCATGCCGCGGGCCATCGAGAAGGCGAGGGCGGAACTCAAGGCCGGTGCCTACCTCGTGAGTCTGGAGTTCGAGGCGGTGGGCTTGACGCCGCTGGCCAAACTGGACGGGGCACAGGGCAAGCCGGTCTGGGTGTATCGTCTCGCCGCATGACGGAGCAGAGTGACGCATGCATCGCCCTCTGCGCACGACCATCAAGAGCATCACGGAAAGTCAGAGTATGCGCATCACGCTTCGGCTCATGGCGTTGCTGGCGGCTGCCACCACCACCTGCTGCATCTGGGCCCAAACCCCGAGCATCACTGACCGCGAGATTACGGACTTTCTCTCCGCCTACCGCGTGCCCGAAGCCACGCGCGTGTTGCTCGAGGAGGTGACCCGCGAGCAGGTCGACAGTGGCAAGCTCAGCCGCGAGATGGCGGCCTGCCTGCAGCAGCGGTTTCCGATGGGGCAGGTGGAGGCCATCGTCGCGCCGGTGGTCCGGCAGGCTTATGCCGATCCGCAGCAGATGCGCGCCACCACCGAATACCTGCGTTCGCCACTGGGCGCAAGGCTGATGGACGGCACGCTGGTGCTGTTGCGCGAATCGCTGTGGCGCCAGCAGCGACGCCAGCAGGAGATCCCCGCGGGCTGGCCGGCCAGCTTCACGAGGGAGGACGTGCGCAGCGTGGCCAATTTTGGCCTTACGCCGGCCGGCCAGACCTTCAAGCGTTTTACCGATGAATGGCTGCCGCGGATGCAGCACCACAACCTCTGGCGCCAGACGCAGGAGGCCTGCGAGGCGAGCGGCGTGCCCCCGATGCCGGCCAGCGTGCCCACACCGACGCCGCCGGCGCAGCTGCTGGTGGGCCAGTGGCGTCACGTACTGCAGGTGCGCGCACCCGACGGCCGCCCGCAGCCGGCACAGGTGGTCGACAGCCAGCTGCTGTTGACCTACCGCGCCGATGGTCAGTGGGAAACCGTCACGCCCCGCCAGTGGTACAAGGGCAGCTACCGTTTCCTGGACAACGGCCTGCTGGAGGAAACCACTCAGGAGAGCAGTCGCGGTGGCGAGACCCGCACCGTCGGCACCCGCCAGCTGCGTGTCGATGGCCACCGGCTGGAACTGATCACGGTCTACACCCGAGAGCAGCTCGACAAGCAGGCGCTGCTCTACGGCCGGCCCGGTGAGGTCCGCCCCAACGGCCTGGCCATCACCAACATCTTTCGCCGCGTGACGGCGGAGTGAGGGACCGGCAGGCTCGGGCGCTCGCAGCGCGGGCCCGGGCGCCATATTTACCTTGAATTTCCCGACCCGCCACGCCATAGTGAAACCACGGGCGCAGGCGCGGGGAGGGAGGTGTGCCTCGCCGGAACATGCCGCGGCCGCAGGCCATGCGGGTTCAAGGGGTCGGGCGATGAAAACGAACAACATGCCGCAAACACTCAAGGGCGACTGGCCATTCAAGGTGCAGGTCCGCAGCCCGGGGGAACAGGGTGCCTGGTGGGCGCAAGCCGAGGCGGCGCCCGGTCTGGCCCCGCAACTCGATCCCTCGGTATTTATGGGCGACGATGCACGCGACATCGCGCAGGCGCTGAAGGAGGCCGCAGAGCGCAACGAGCGTCGCAAGGCACCGGCCTTCCAGTCCGCCATGTCCATGCTGACCCTCTACCTGAACCGCAGCGGCAGCCCGGCCTCGGACGCGAACGCCCGGAGTTCGTCGAACAC
>DALYHW010000118.1:527-8617 GCA_031970695.1 Hylemonella sp. | reverse complement strand
GCGCCAGGATGTTGGTCTGGAAGGCGATGCCGTCGATCACGCCGATGATGTCGGCGATCTTCTTGCTGCTGGCATTGATCTCGCCCATGGTGGACACGACCTCCTGCACCACCGCACCGCCCTTTTGTGCGACCGTCGAGGCGCTGGCGGCCAGCTGCGAGGCCTGGCGGGCGTTGTCGGCACTGTGCTGCACAGTGCTGGTGAGCTCCTCCATGGCCGACGCCGTGGACTGCAGGTTGCTGGAGGTCTGCTCGGTACGCACCGACAGGTCCTGGTTGCCCGTCGCGATCTCGGCACTGGCCGTGGCAATGCTGTCGGTACTTTGACGCACCTGCTGCACCATGCTCGCCAGCGCTTCATTCATGCGCGCGAGCGACTTCATCAGGTCACCGAACTCGTCGCCGCGCGACGTGTCGATACGCGCACTCAGGTCCCCCTGCGCAATGCGGGCCGCCAGTTCGTTGGCTTCGACCAGCGGCTGGCGGATGGAACGGATCAGCACCGACGCGCCGACCAGCAGGCAGACCAGGATGACGGCAATCGCGCCACCGGCAATCTTGATCGTCAGGCTGCGCTGGTCGCGCATTGCGGCGGCACTGTCCTTCTCGATGCGCTCCTCCAGCGTCACCAGCTCGCGCAGGGCACCCACGTAGGCGTTGACCGCGGGCACATACTGTTCGTTGATCAGCCGGGTCGAGGTCTCGCTGTCGCCGCCGCCCTTGGCCTTTTGGGCCTGGCCACGCACGTCGATCATGGTCTTGCGCAGACTGGCGATCTTGTCCATCTGCGCCTTTTCCTCGGCATTGAGATCCATGGCCTCGATGGTCTTCTGCACCTCGCTGATGCGAGCCGTGGTCTGCTTGATTTCCTGGCCCAGCCGCTCCTCGACGCGGGGATCGAAACTCAGAATCATGGCCACGGTGCGCGCGGCATTGGCCTCGGTCAGCCCGGCCCAGGCGCTGGCCGCCTTGACGCGCGAATGCAGGGCGTTCATCAGCACATCGCCCTCAGCCTGCAAACGTGCGGTCCGTACCGCGGCGAACAGGATCAGCGCGGTCAACGACACGATGATGGCCGCGACGCCCAGCCACAGCTTGGTCGCGACATGCATGTTGCGAAAGTTCATGGTGCGTATTCCTTGTTTTGTTCGCACCATTCTAGTGCTGCAGTCCGGGAATTGGGGAGCGCTAAAGACGCTGAATCGACTGCTTTTCCACGCTTTGCAGTTGTTGCTGGCTGACCAGCCCGGGAGCGATCTCGGCCAGTGGCACCAGCACGAAAGCGCGTTCGTGCATGCGCGGATGCGGTAGCGTCAGTCGAGGATCATCCTGCTGCAGCTCCCCGTAGCGCAGCACATCCAGGTCCAGCGTGCGTGGTGCATTGCGATAGGAGCGCTCGCGGCCCGCCGCCTGCTCAAGCTCCTGCAAGGCCGCCAGCAGCTCATAGGGACCCAGCCCGGTACGCAACTCGGCCACAGCGTTGACGTAATCAGGCCCTGTGGCGTCGATGGGGGCCGTGCGATAGAACGAGGAGGCCTGCACCAGTTGTGTCTGCGGAAGCGCCGCGAGGCCCTGCAAGGCCTGCCGCAGCGCGGCCTGCGCATCCCCCAGATTGGCCCCCAGCGCGACAAAGGCACGCACGGGATGCGCCATGGCGTCTGTCACTCGCCAGCGCCCGGCGCCGCGTCGCCTGCCTTCTTCGCGCCGGAACGGCGACGGCGACGACGCTTTTTCGGCGCCGCGGCCTCATCGGCAGCCGGCTCGTCACCAGCGTCTGCCGGTGCGGCCGGCGCACGCTCGATCGCTGTGCGCGTCGTTCGCGGCGCCTTGGCGCGCTGACGCGACTGCTCCTCGCGCACCTGGTCCACCATGTCCTGGCGAAGCTCCTCGCTCGCGAGGCTGAAGTCCTCCCACCAGTCGGCCAGCACGGGTTCGATTTCGCCGGTGTCCGCGCGCAGGCGCATGAAATCGAAACCGGCACGGAAGCGTGCCTGCTCCACCAGACCGAAAGGCGCGCTGCCCACCCGTTTTTCGAAGCGCGGCTGCATCATCCAGATTTCGCGCATGTCGGCGGCGAGCTTGCCGCGACCCGACACATCGCCAATGCGGGCGTTGAAGACGTCGTCGATCGCGTCCTGCAGCGCGGGATGGGAATGCTGGCGCTGGCGGATGCGCTCGGCCCAGCCTTCGCGCACGTCCGACCAGAGCACACAGGCCAGCAGGAAACTCGGCGCCACGGGCTTGCCCTCGCCCACGCGGCGGTCGGTGTCTTCCAGCGCCGTCTTCACGAAGGGCTCGTCGGCACGCTCGACCACCAGGTCCAGCAGCGGATAGATGCCGCGCGCCAGGCCCAGCTTGCGCAACTGCTCGACCGTCGCCAGCGCGTGGCCGGTCTGCAGCAGCTTGAGCATCTCGTCGAACAGGCGGCTCTGCGGCACGTCGGCCAGCAGCGCCTTCATTTCCTTCAGGGGCTTGCCCGTCCCGGCCTCGAGCTTGAAGCCCAGGGGGCTGAGCTTGGCCGCGAAGCGCACCGCACGGATGATGCGCACCGGGTCCTCGCGGTAACGCGTGGATGCGTCGCCAATCATGCGCAGCACGCGCTTCTTTGCGTCCTTGAAGCCACCGTGGTAATCGACGACAACCTGGGTCTCGGGGTCGTAGTACATGGCGTTGACGCTGAAGTCGCGGCGTGCGGCGTCCTCGTCCTGTGGACCCCAGACGTTGTCCCGCAGCACCCGGCCACTCGCGTCCACCGCATGCTTCATGCCGGCCAGTTCGCTCTTGCTGGTGCGTTCATTGCCACTGACCTGCTCGGCCGCGGCGTTGTCCATGTAGGCACGGAAGGTCGAGACCTCGATCACCTCGTGTTCGCGCCCGCGGCCATAGACCACGTGCACGATGCGAAACCGCCGCCCGATGATGAAAGCCCGGCGGAACAGGGACTTGACCTGCTCGGGCGTGGCGTTGGTAGCCACGTCGAAATCCTTGGGCCGCAGGCCCAGCAGCAGGTCACGCACCGCGCCGCCCACGATGTAAGCCTCATAGCCGGCGTCCTTGAGCGTGTGCACCACGTCCACCGCGCGCTTGTCCACCAGCGCAGGGTCGATGCCGTGCTCGGCCGCGCCGATCTCGTGGCGCTTGCCGAAGCCGGTGCGGGCGGTCTTGCCCTTGCCCAGCAGCTTGTTGATGATTTTCTTGATCATTCCGTAAAGAGGTCCAGTACCCGCCAGCCGCGCTCCTGGGCCAGGGCGCGCAGGCGGTCGTCGGGGTTGGTCGCCACCGGATGGTCAGCATTGTCCATCAGTGGCAGGTCATTGATCGAATCCGAGTAGAAAGTCACTTCTGCTTCATGACGCTGCAGCTGGCGCTCGGCCAGCCAAGTGCTGAAGCGTCGAACCTTGCCCTCGCGAAACGACGGGGTCCCCCGGATGTTGCCCGTGATCCAGCCGCGCTCGTCGCGTTCGAGTTCGACCGCAATCAGCTGCTGTACACCGAAGGCGTCCGCGATCGGACGCGTGACGAACTCGTTGGTGGCCGTGATGATGAGGACTTCGTCGCCCGCCCGCTGGTGCCGGCGCACAAGTTCCAGCGCCTGGGGCCGGATGGCGGGGCGAATGACCTCGGCCATGAAGCGCTCCCGCGCCGCCAGCGCCTCATCGGGGCCGCGCAAGCGCGTCGCCTCCGTGGCAAACCGCACGTAGTCGTGCACGTCGAGCGTGCCGGCCTGGTAATGCGCGTAGAACTCGTCGTTGCGCCGCGCAAACTCCACCGGGTCGGTCCAGCCGATGGCTGTGGTGAAGGTGCCCCAGGAGTAGTCCGAGTCGATCGGCAGCAGGGTGTGATCGAGGTCGAACAGGGCGAGTTTGGTCTTGGTTGTCATAGCAGTCATTGCACCCCGGCGCGCGAAACACGGCGAACGAAGTGGTCCACGCGGGGGACGCCGTGGAACCGGCTTCGCCGGGCCACTGGCGTCGTTCCCCTGGGGGGAAGCGGCGTCAGCCGTTCAGGGGGGCTATTCATTCTCCAGCATCGCCTTGATCAGCGGGATGGTGATCGCCCGCTGGGTCTGCAAGGCATACCCGTCGAGGTGGTCCAGCAGTTGCATCAGGCTGCCCAGGTCACGGGAAAAACGCGTGAGCATGAAATCCATGATGTCATCACCCAGGAAGATGCCGCGCGCGTCGGCCGCCTGGCGCAGCACGGCCCGGCGTTCGGACTCGCTCAGCAGCTGCAGGCCGTAGACATGCCCCCAGCCCAGGCGGGTACGCAGGTCCTCGCGCAGCTTCAGGCCGGCGGGCGCCAGGTCACCGGCCGCCAGCACCCACTGATGACCGGTCTGTGCGTGCACGAACCAGTTGAACGCGGCATGCTGCTGCACGGCCGTGTAGAGGTGGACATCGTCCAGCAGGACGGCGGCCCAGCGCTCGTCAAACGGCGGCGGTTCGGCAATCGAGGCATCCAGCCAGCCCACGGTGGCGCCCTGCTCACGCAGCGCCTCGCGCACGGCCTTGAGCAGGTGCGTCTTGCCGCCGCCAGAGGGACCCCAGAGGTAGGTCGGCACGGGCGAGCGCATCGCCGCGCTGGAGCCGTCCCCCACCCAGAGCTGGAGGTGGCGCACGACCGCCTCATTGGGGCCTGCCATGAAATTGGCCAGGGTCGGCCCGCTGCCCAGCCCGATGTCCAGCGCGATCTGCTTCATCCCAGGTACAACCTGCTCTCAAGGTAGCGTCGGCGCAGGCGCCGCGCGGCCACCAGCAGCACGGCACTGGCCGGTAATGCCACCAGGATGCCGACAAAACCGAACAGCTGGCCGAAAGCCAACAGGGCGAAGATCACGGCCAGCGGGTGCAGCCCGATGCGCTCGCCCAGCAGGCGCGGGGTGAGGTAAAGGCTTTCGACCAGCTGGCCCAGCCCATAGACCACGGCCACCATGAGCGAGACGCGGGTCAGGCCGTCGGCCCCGGAGAACTCGAGCAGGCCAGCCAGCACGGCAAGCACCAGGCCCAGGCCAAACCCGACATAGGGCACGAAGATCGCCAGCCCCGTGAAGATGCCGATCGGCAGCGCCAGGTCCAACCCGAAGAGGCTGAGCGCCACGCTGTAGTAGACCGCCAGAACCAGCATAACAAGCAGCTGGCCACGCAGGTACTGGCCCAACACGCTGTCGGCCTCGGCCATGAAGCTGTCGTAGCTGCCGCGCAGGCGCCGCGGTACGAGGTCAACGACCCGCCGGACCAGGGCCTTCCAGTCCATCAGCAGGTAAAACAGCGCCACCGGAATCAGGATCAGGTTGCCCAGCACCGTCAGCGCCAGGCTACCACCGATCTTGAGCGAAGCCAGCAGGGAACCCACCGAATCCTCCATATTGGCGCTGAGGTAATGCATGACGGCCGGCTTGAGGCTGTCCAGGTTGAGCGAGAACTCGATGCCCAGCTGCGCCAGCAGCGGCTGGAGGCTGGCGTCCAGCCGGTCCAGCAGGGACGGGACCTGCTCGCGCAGCTGCGGCCATTCGTGGGCGACGACCGGCACCAGCAGCAGCACCAGGCCCAGGGCCGCCATGACAAACAGCAGTTCGACCAACAGCACCGCCAGCAGCCTTGGCACACGCCCGCCGGCCAGCGCGTCGAGGCGGTCCACCAGCGGCGTCAGGACGTAGGCGAGCACCGCCGCGACCAGAAAGGGGGTCAGCACCGGCGCCAGCAGCCACAGGGCCAGCCCCAGGCCGAAGGTGACGGCGCTCCAGGCGAGGACGGTTTTCTGGCTGTGGGTCAAGGACATGAGCGGGGTCGGAATGGGGGCCGGACTGCAGCCCTTAAAATCTCGGCAAATTCTATCGGGCTTGGCATGAGCCGCCGCCCGGCACCACCCATGAGCACCTCCAACACCTCCACCCCCCTCTCCTACAAAGACGCCGGCGTCGACATCGATGCCGGCGACGCGCTGGTCGAGCGCATCAAGCCCCTGGCCAAAAAGACCATGCGCGAAGGCGTGCTGGCCGGCATCGGCGGCTTCGGCGCCCTGTTCGAGGTGCCCAAGCGCTACAAGGAGCCGGTGCTGGTTTCCGGCACCGACGGCGTGGGCACCAAGCTCAAGCTGGCCTTCGAATGGAACATGCACGACACCGTGGGTATCGACCTCGTGGCCATGAGCGTCAACGACGTGCTGGTGCAGGGCGCCGAGCCGCTGTTCTTTCTGGACTATTTCGCCTGCGGCAAGCTCGATGTGGATACCGCCGCGCGCGTGATTGCCGGCATCGCACGTGGCTGCGAGGAATCGGGTTGCGCCCTGATTGGCGGCGAAACGGCTGAAATGCCCGGCATGTACCCCGCTGGCGAGTACGACCTGGCGGGGTTCTGCGTCGGCGCGGCCGAGAAATCGCGACTGCTCCCGCGTGACGTTGCGGCCGGGGACGTGGTACTCGGGCTGGCTTCGAGCGGCGTGCATTCCAACGGCTTTTCGCTGGTACGCAAATGCCTGCAGCGCGCCGCCGGTCAACTGCCAGCGTCGCTGGACGGCAAGCCCCTGCGTGAGGCCATCATGGCGCCCACCCGCCTCTACGTGAAGCCGGTGCTGGCGGCACTGGCCAAGCACCCCATCAAGGCGTTGGCGCACATCACAGGCGGTGGCCTGCTGGAAAACATACCGCGCGTGCTGCCCGATGGTCTGGCTGCCGAGTTGCGACGTGGCAGCTGGCCGCGCAGCGAGCTTTTTGCTTGGCTGCAGGCTACTGCGGGCATCGACGATCACGCCATGAACCGTACCTTCAACAACGGCGTGGGTATGGTGTTGGTGATTGCGCCGGAGCACGCCGGCGCCTGCGCGCAGACCCTGCGTGACGCCGGCGAGACCGTGCACACCATTGGCACCCTGGTGCCGCGCAACGGTTCGGAGCCGGTCCGACTGGCGTGACAGCGCTATGAATTCCATAGCGGTCTACGCAGGCTCCATCTGCTCTGACGGCTGCTAAGGCTTACATGTCCGGCCCACCAGTGACGCCCCGTCTGCCACGTGGCGTCTGGGCGCTCGGACTCGTCAGCATGCTGATGGATATCTCCAGCGAGATGATTCACAGCCTGCTGCCAGCATTTCTGGTCGGCACTCTGGGGGCGAGCGTGGCCATGGTGGGACTGCTCGAAGGCACGGCCGAAGCCACCGCGCTATTACTCAAGGTCGGTTCCGGAACCATCAGCGACTGGTGGGGACGCCGCAAGCCCTTGGTGCTGCTGGGGTACGGCCTGGCAGCCTTCAGCAAACCCGCATTTGCGCTGGCAGCCAGCCTGGAGCCTGTGGTGATGGCGCGCCTGCTCGACCGCATCGGCAAGGGTCTGCGCGGTGCGCCGCGCGACGCACTGCTGGCCGACATGACGCCGACCTCGCTGCGTGGCGCGGCCTACGGCCTGCGGCAGGCACTGGATTCCACCGGCGCTGTGCTGGGGCCACTTCTGGCCATCGTGCTGATGCTGCTGCTGAACCAGCAAATCCGTTGGGTTTTTGCGCTGGCCGTGCTACCAGCCTTGCTTTGCGTGTTGCTGCTTGCAGTGGGTGTGTCCGAGCCCGATACGGAACCGGCATCACGCGGCGCGCGCCGGGCACGGTGGTCTGACCTTGGTCGTGGTTTCTGGTGGGTCGCCGTGATAGGAGGGTTGCTGACGCTGGCCCGCTTTTCCGAGGCGTTTCTGGTGCTGCGCGCGCAGCAGGGGGGACTGGCGCTGACGTGGCTGCCGCTGGTGTTGATCGCCATGAACGTGGCCTACGCCATAGCGGCTTATCCGTTGGGGCGCCTGGCCGATCGGGTCGATAAGCGGTTGTTGCTGGCCTCCGGCCTGTTGCCGCTGATCGTGGCGCACGCGATGCTCGCGCTGACCAATTCGGGCGCGTTGTTCTGGGTTGGAATCGTGCTGTGGGGACTGCACATGGCCATGACGCAAGGGTTGCTGAGCGCCATGGTCGCGCAAACCGCGCCTGCAACGCAGCGTGGCACCGCCTTTGGTGTCTTCAACCTGATTTGCGGGCTGTCCATGTTGACGGCCGGCGTCCTGGCGGGCCAGCTGTGGGACCACCTCGGGCCAGCCTGGAGCTTCTGGGCGGGGG
>DALYHW010000118.1:0-489 GCA_031970695.1 Hylemonella sp. | reverse complement strand
CGCTCAGCGCCGCGTGAACTGCCGCAAGGGTACGCCCAGCAACCCGAGTGCTACAAAATAGATAGCTGCCGCCGCAATCAGCACGGGCGCTAGCAGGCCGATTCGTCTCCAACCCACGATAGCGGGCGCTGTCCAGTCCCAGGCCTGGGCGGCCCACACCAACCCCGCCCCCATGACCAGACACGCCAGTGCCACCTGCAGCAGCAGACGCCGCCAGCCGGGTCGCGGAATGTAGGTGCCACGGCGCAGCAGCCCGCGCAGCAACCAGGCTGCGTTGAGCAAAGCACCCAGACCTATGGAAAGCGTCAGCGCGGCGTGCGCCAGCCACGGCACCAGCAGCGCGTTGAAAAGCTGGGTCAGTACCAGCACCGCCAGCGCAACGCGGACCGGCGTGCGGGTGTCCTCCCGGGCGTAGTACGCCGGCGCCAGCACTTTGAGCGCCACCAGGCCCAGCAACCCCACGCCCCAACCGCGCAAGGCCGCGGCAAT
>DALYHW010000117.1:0-8625 GCA_031970695.1 Hylemonella sp. | reverse complement strand
GCTGAAGCAGGAGCAATTGCAAATCCGTGGCCACGCCATCGAGGCCCGCATCTGCGCCGAGAACCCGGACAAGCATTTCCTGCCCGCCACCGGTACCTTGCAGACTTACGCGTTGCCCGAGTGCGGCGAGTTTCGCGTGAGCCCGGTGCGTGTGGATTCGGGTGTGCGCGAGGGTGATGCGATCAGCCCGTTCTATGACTCCATGGTCGCCAAGCTCATCGTGCACGGTGACACGCGCGAGCAGGCGCTGGCCCGGCTCGACGCCGCGCTGGCCGCGACGCGCATCGTGGGCCTGCAGACCAACGTGCAGTTCCTGCGCCATGTGCTGGCCAGCCGTTCCTTTGCCCAGGCCGACCTGGACACCGCGCTGATCGCGCGCGAGGCGGCGGTGCTGTTCGACCAGGAAAAGGTGGGCCTGCCCCTGGCCGCCGCGGCGGTCGTGGCACAGACGCTGCTGGAGGAGCAGGCTGGTGCGTCGGCGCCGGGCTGGACCGACCCCTGGGCGCAGCGCGACGGCTGGCGTTCGCATGGACTGACCCAGCGCTATTTCGACCTGTCCTTCCACGACGAAACCCATACCGCGACCCTGACCTATCTGCACGACGGCGCACTGCAGCTGCAGCTCGAGGAAGCCAGTGCGCCGCTGCAGTTCTGCCGCAAGGGGGCGGGCATCGACCTGCAGTACGCCGGCCAGCGCATTGCCGTGCAGGTCGTGCGCCAGGGCGAGGTGGCCCATGTGTTCACCCCGCAGGGCGCGACGCAGATCACGGTGCTGGATGCACTGGCGCATGCCGGCGAAACCCAGACGGAAGGCGGCCGCCTGTCGGCGCCTATGCCGGGCAAGGTCGTGTCCTTTGCGGTCAAGGCGGGCGACAAGGTCAGCAAGGGGCAGGTGCTGGCCGTGATGGAGGCCATGAAGATGGAGCACAGCATTGCCGCGCCGGCCGACGGTGTGGTGGCTGAACTGCTGTATGCCCCGGGCGACCAGGTCGCGGAGGGGGCCGAGTTGTTGAAGCTGTCGACCGCGTGACGCACTGCCCCGGGGACTCACGGCTAAGCTCGGCCCATGAAAATCTATTTCTGCTGTACCGATTTCAAGGCCGAGCCCTGGCTGGCCGCCCTGCGCGCGGCCCTGCCGCAGGCGCAGATCGAGGCCTGGGCGCCGGGCGCGCCGCCGGGTGACTACGCCGTGGTCTGGGCGCCGCCGCAGACCTTTCTCGACGAGCAGCCGCAGCTCAAGGCGCTGTTCAACCTGGGCGCCGGGGTCGACGCGCTGACGCAGCTCAGGTTGCCTGTCACCACGAAGCTGGTGCGCCTGGACGACGCCGGGATGTCGGTGCAGATGGCCGAGTACGTGGTGCATGCGCTGATCCGCCATTTCCGCGAGTTCGACGGCTACGCGGCCGACGTGGGCCAGGGTAAATGGTCGTTCCGCAAGCCGCGCCTGCGCGAGGACTTTCCCGTCGGCATCATGGGCCTGGGGGTGCTGGGCCAGCGCGTCGCGCGTGCGATCCAGCAGTTCGAATTTCCCGTGGTCGGCTGGAGCCGCAGCGCCCGGCAGGTACACGGCGTGCGGGCCTATGTCGGCGCGGAGCAGTTTGACGAGTTTCTGGCCGAGACCCGCGTGCTGGTCTGCCTGTTGCCACTGACGTCCGAGACCGAGGGCATCCTGAATCGCGACACCCTGGCCCGTTTGCGGCCGGGTGGCTACCTGATCAATGTGGCGCGCGGCGGTCACCTGGTCGAGGACGACCTGATCCCCCTGCTCGACAGCGGCCACCTGGCCGGGGCGACGCTGGATGTGTTCCGGCAGGAGCCGCTGCCGGCGGGGCACCCGTTCTGGCGCCACCCCAAGATCACCATCACCCCGCACACGGCGGCACGCACGTTGCGCGACGAGAGCGTGGCGCAGATCGCAACCAAGATCGCCCGGCTGGAGCGCGGGGAATCCATCGCGGGTATCGTTGATCCCCAGAAGGGCTATTGACATGAGTTTTCCATCCCGCGTCCAGCTGATCGACGTCGGTCCGCGCGACGGCCTGCAAAATGAAAAGCAGCCGGTGCCGGCGGCCGTGAAGATCGAACTGGTCCATCGCCTGCAGGACGCCGGCCTCAGGGAGATCGAGGTCACCAGCTTCGTGTCGCCCAAGTGGGTGCCGCAGATGGGCGACAACGCCGAGGTCATGGCCGGCATCACGCGCCGTCCTGGCGTGCGTTATTCAGCGCTGGTGCCCAACCTGAAAGGCTGGGAAGCGGCGGCGGCCTCGAAGCCCGACGAGATCGTGGTCTTCGGGGCGGCCAGCGAGGCCTTCAGCCAGAAGAACATCAACTGCTCCATCGCCGAGAGCATCGAGCGCTTTGCACCGGTGGTCGAGGCCGCGCTGGCGTCGGGCATCCGCGTACGCGGGGCCATGAGCTGCACCGTGGGGTGTCCCTACGAGGGCGAGGTCGCACCCGGACGCGTGGGCATGCTGGCGGGGCTGATGAAAGACATCGGCGTGCAGCGTGTGGACGTGGCCGACACCATCGGCGTGGGCACGCCGCTCAAGGTCCAGCGCGCGATCGAGGCGACACTCGCGCATTTCGGCATCGATGACGTGTCGGGCCATTTCCACGACACCTATGGCCAGGCGCTGTCCAATACCTACGCCGCGCTGCAGATGGGCGTCTGGAACTTCCAGTCTTCCGTGGCCGGTCTGGGCGGCTGTCCTTACGCCAAAGGAGCCACCGGCAACGTGGCGACCGAGGACGTGGTCTACCTGCTGCAGGGCCTCGGGATCGACACCGGCATCAACCTGGACCAGCTGGTGGACGCCGGCCAGTTCATCAGCGACGTGCTGCAGCGCAAGCCCAATTCGCGCGTGGCCACGGCGATTCTCAACAAGCGGGCCTGAGGCTGTCGTCTATGGAATGGTTGGCTGACAAGGCGGCGCAGGTGCAACAGCAGGAACATCACCTGCCTTCGCCCTGCATTTCGGTCTGCACCATGGACATCACCAGCGGCTTGTGCCGCGGTTGTCTGCGCACGCTGGACGAGATTTCCGGCTGGTCCCGGATGGACGATGAAGGCAAGCGCGTGGTCTGGGCGCGCATCGAGCAGCGGGCCCGGCTGCAGGCCGAAGGAGCGGCACCATGAAGCAGATTACCTTCTACCTGGATTACATCTCGCCCTATACGCACCTGGCGTTTGAGAAGCTGCCCGAAGCGTTGCTGGGCTTGAGCTACTCGGTGGCGTACCGGCCCGTCCTGCTGGGCGCCATGTTGCGCCATCACCAGCTCATGGGGCCAGCCGAGGTGCCGGCCAAGCGCGAGTGGACTTACCGCCATGTGCAGTGGCTGGGCCATCACCATGGCGTGTCGCTGCAGATGCCGGCCGTGCATCCTTTCGCGCCGCTGCCCCTGCTGCGACTGGCCATTGCCTGCGCCAATGGCGGTGACCCGAACCGCTATGTGTGTGAAACGCTGCTGCGCCACGTCTGGCACGGTGGCGGGGATGCCAGCGACCCGGCGCGCCTGCAGGCACTGCGCGACAAACTCATGCCTCCGCTGGCGCCGGACGATGAGGCCGTGAAGGCGCGCCTGCGGGCGAATACCGACGAGGCGATTGCCGCGGGGGTCTTCGGCGTTCCGTCCTTTGTCGTGGACGGTCGTCTGTTCTGGGGCTTTGACAGCCTGCCCATGTTGCGCCGTTATCTGGAGGGGGACCCCTGGTTCGACGGACCCGGCTGGCGGGGCATTGATGGGGTTGCTGCGCAGCAGCAATGAGGTTTTCAGGGTCAAGACTCAGGGTTATCACCTAAGGCCGATGTAAGAAACCGGTCAGTGCCGTCTCCAAGAATCCAGCGCAGTCCTCATTCCGGGGATGTTGTTCATTCTTAGGAGACACAACATGGCAACTTCACAGGCCGCAAGGCCGATGACGCCCGAAGAGAAGAAGGTGATCTTCGCCTCTTCGCTGGGTACCGTTTTCGAGTGGTACGACTTCTACCTGTACGGCTCGCTCGCAGCCATCATCGCCAAGCAGTTCTTCAGCGGTCTGGATGCCGGTTCGGCCTTCATTTTCGCGCTGCTGGCCTTCGCTGCCGGTTTCATCGTGCGTCCCTTCGGCGCGCTGGTGTTCGGCCGCCTGGGCGACATGATCGGCCGCAAGTACACCTTCCTGGTGACCATCCTGATCATGGGCCTGTCCACCTTCATCGTGGGCATCCTGCCGTCCTACGCCAGCATCGGCGTGGCGGCTCCGGTCATCCTGATCGGCCTGCGTCTGCTGCAAGGCCTGGCGCTGGGTGGTGAGTACGGTGGCGCCGCCACCTACGTGGCCGAGCACTCGCCGCACGGCAAGCGCGGCGCCTACACCGCATGGATCCAGACCACGGCCACGCTGGGTCTGTTCCTGTCCCTGATGGTGATTCTGGGCACCCGTACCGCCATCGGTGAAGCTGCCTTCGCCGACTGGGGCTGGCGCGTTCCCTTCCTGGTCTCCATCCTGCTGCTGGCCATCTCGGTGTACATCCGCCTGAGCATGAACGAGTCGCCTGCTTTCGCCAAGATGAAGGCCGAGGGCAAGACCTCCAAGGCCCCGCTGTCTGAAGCCTTCGGCCAGTGGAAGAACCTGAAGATCGTGATCCTGGCGCTGATCGGCCTGACCGCCGGCCAGGCCGTGGTCTGGTACTCGGGCCAGTTCTACGCCCTGTTCTTCCTGACCCAGTCCCTGAAGGTCGATGGCGCCGCTGCCAACATCTACGTCGCCATCTCCCTGCTGATCGGCACGCCGTTCTTCATCGTGTTCGGCGCCTGGTCCGACAAGATCGGCCGCAAGCCCATCATCATGGCGGGCTGCCTGCTGGCCGTCCTGACCTATTTCCCCGTCTTCGAAGCGCTGACCAAGGCCGCCAACCCCGACCTGTACGCCGCCCAGAAGTCCAGCAAGGTGACCGTGACCGCTGATCCGGCCGAGTGCTCCTTCCAGTTCAATCCGACGGGTACGGTCAAGTTCACCAGCTCCTGCGACATCGCCAAGCAGAAACTGGCTGGCGCTTCCGTGAGCTACGAGAACGTTGCTGCTCCGGCGGGCACTGTGGCGACCATCAAGGTCGGTGACACCGAGATCAAGAGCTACAACTCGGCCAAGATCACCGATGCCGACATCGCCGAAGTGCGCGCTGGCCTGGCCAAGAAGCTGGACGACCTGAAGGCCGCAACCCCGGTTGAGGAAGACAAGGTCAAGGCTGCCACCGACGCGCTGGCTGGCTTCGACAAGGATCCGAAGGGCTCCACCCTGAAGGCCAAGGAAGCTGCCATGTCCAGCGGTCTCGCTGCGGCACTCAAGGGCCACGGCTATCCGGCCAAGGCTGACATGGCCAAGGTCGACAAGGTCATGGTCATCCTGATCCTGTCCTACCTGGTGATCCTGGTCACCATGGTGTACGGCCCGATCGCCGCCATGCTGGTGGAGATGTTCCCGACCCGCATCCGCTACACCTCCATGTCGCTGCCGTACCATATCGGCAATGGCTGGTTCGGCGGCCTGCTGCCCACCACGGCCTTCGCCATCGTGGCGCAGACCGGCAATATGTACAACGGCCTCTGGTATCCGATCATCATCGCCGGCATGACCTTCGTGGTCGGCATGCTGTTCGTCAAGGAAACCAAGGACGTGGACATCTACGCCCGCGACTAATCAACGCGGTGCGTCCTGAGCACCCTGACCCGGCCTGCCGGGTCAGTGCAGGCCCTCCGACCGAGGGCCTTTCTTTTTGTTAATCGAGGAATGAATCATGTGGAAAATCATTGTTGCCTTCATCGCGTTCGCGGCCCTGGCCCTGTTTGTCATCATGAAGGGCGGGGATTCGCTGGACATGAGCGGTGAAAAGCACGGCGCCGAGGCCATCCATGCACCTGCCACGCCCGCCCCGGCGGCACCGGCGCCCGAGGCTGCCGCTTCCGCCGTTGCGCCTGCGCCCAGCGCCAAGTAAGATGCCGGCTATCGAGGAGACAAGGTGGCCGCGAACGGCCACTCCCGAATAGCATGAAATATTCAAAAACTGAAGTTGGGCAGCAGGCATTCAAGGAACGTTCCCCGTCCTTGTCGGCCAAGCAGCGGTCGGCGTTCATCATGTTCGACGGGGTCAAAACCGTCGAACAGGTGCTGCAGGCCACGGCGGGCCTCGGTGTCACGCAGGCGGACATCGAGCACATGGTTGCCCAGGGCTTCCTGTCGGGTGAGTCGGCGGGCGCTTCCGCGGCCGGCGGCGCGGCGGCGCCCGACGCGGTGCAGACCGGCAGCGGCCGCACGCCGCAGCAGCGCTACACCGACGCGTACCCACTGGCCACCAAGCTGACCGCCTCGCTGGGCCTGCGTGGCTTCAAGCTCAACCTGGCCGTCGAGGCCGCCTCGGGTTACGAGGAGCTCATCGGTCTGTTGCCCAAGCTGCGGGATGCCGCCGGTCCCAAGGCCTGCGAGGAACTCGAGCGGGCGTTGCTCGGTTAACACCTGCCTGCACGCGCGCATGGGCGCGTGCAACCTTTTCCTGTCCTAGCGGCGGAACTTGCCGTCACTGGTGATGATGGACAGGTCGGCGAAGTCCAGGCCCGTGTGGTCCTGCGGACTGAAGTTGACCTCCAGACCCCCGATGTCGAACTTGGACAGCCCTTCGAGGGCCGTCTGGATGCGTTCGCGGCTGGGTCTGGGGCCGGCGCGGCGCAGCGCTTCGACCAGTACCTTGGCCGCTGCGTAGCCCTCCAGCATGGCGGGGCTGGCATCACCCAATCCCTTGGCGCGGGCCAGCTCCTGGGCCTCCTTGACCAGGCCATACGAAACCGACTGAGGGAAGACCTGGGACACGATGACACCCCGGGCATGTTCACCCAGGCTCTTGATAAAGCCGCCCGAAGCGTTGTTCGACAGGGTCACGATCTGTGCGCCACTGCCAGCGGCACGGATGGCCTTGATGCCATCCACCACGGCCGCGCCGGAGGCGATCATCAGCACCGCCTGCGCACCCGTTCGGGCTACAGCCGGACCGATCGGGGTGAAGTCGGGTTTGCTGCGGTCGAACTTCTCGAGCAGCACCGGCTTCAGGTTGGCTGCTGCAAAACCCTTCTGTGCCCCGGCCAGCCCGTCCTGGCCAAAGCTGTCATCCACGTGGACCACGGCGATGCGGTTCATGCCGATGGAGGTGAGGTGGGTGACCGCTTTCTCCGCCTCGCGCTGGTAGGTGGCCCGCACATTGAAGATGTGCTTGCGCACCGGCTGATGCAGCGTCATGGCACCGGTCGAGGGGGCGATCAGCGGGACGCCGTGCTTGTCCAGCAGCGGTGCAATGGCTTCGGTGTGCGGTGTGCCTCGGGTCAGGAACATGGCGGCGACCTGGCGTTCCTCGATCAGCACACGCGCGTTCTCGCCCGCGAGCTTGGGCTCGAACTTGTCGTCGAGCGAGATCAGCTCGATCTTCTGTCCCGCGACGCCGCCCCGGGCGTTGACAGCATCGATGTGCAGCCGGGCGCCTTCGGTTGTTTCCTTCACCCCGGCCGCGACCGGGCCGGAAAATCCTGCGGTCTGTCCGATGAGAATCTGGGCCTGGCTGGTCAGGGACGCCAGGGCCAGCAGGGCTCCTCCCCATGCACTCCAACGCTTCATTCTTGTCTCCTCGCTGTTTTGTGGCGCAAGGGTAACTCATGCCGCCTCACTTGTGGGTATCCCCCACGGGTACGGGTGCCTGAGCTGCTGCCGGGGCCCGAGCCCGGCCCATGCGGCCAGCGACGGGGCCAGCATTCTAGGGAGATCGTCATGCCCACAGCGCCTGCAAGGCCGGCAGCGGCGCGCGCTTGCTCCTAGAATGTTCGGGCTTGTTCGACAGACCGCAGCGAAAGACCGCAGCCATGACCCAGGGGACCATCCGCATCCGCGGCGCACGCCAGCACAACCTCAAGAACCTCGATCTCGATATCCGGACCGGCGAGCTGACGGTGGTTACCGGTCCCAGCGGATCCGGCAAATCCAGCCTGGTGTTCGACACGCTGTATGCCGAAGGGCAGCGTCGTTACGTGGAAACCTTCAGTGCCTATGCGCGCCAGTTCCTGGACCGCATGGACAAACCCGCGGTCGACCGGGTGGAAGGCGTGCCACCGGCGATTGCCATCGACCAGACCAACCCGGTGCGCTCCTCGCGCTCCACGGTTGGCACGATGACCGAGCTCAACGACCACCTCAAGCTGCTTTATGCGCGTGCGGCCCAGCTGCACGACCGTCAGACGGCGCTGCCCGTGCGGCACGACACCGCCGACAGCATCTACGCCGGACTGCAGGCGCGTGTGCAGGCGGCGACCGAGGCCGCGGGCACCGATGCACCGAACGAGCCGCGGCTAGTCCTGACGTTTCCGGTCGAGCTGCCTGGTGGCACCAGCGAAGAAGAGGTGACGCAGTGGCTCTCGGCCAGCGGCTTCACCAAGGTGCAGGCCGAACGCGAGGTGGCCACGCCGGCCGGCCCGCGCAAGGTGCTCGACGTGGTGGCCGACCGGTTCCGCTTCAGCCATGCCGAGCGCGCACGGGTGGTCGAGGCCATCGAGACCGCGCTCAAGCGCGGCAGCGGTCGCATGACGGTCTATGTGCTGCCCGAAGCGGGC
>DALYHW010000116.1:0-8786 GCA_031970695.1 Hylemonella sp. | reverse complement strand
CACCGCACGCAGGTCGGCGCCGTGGTTCAGCAGGTGGGTGGCGAAGGCGTGGCGCAGGGTGTGCGGTGACAGCGGCGCGGTGATGCCCGCCGCCTGCGCATATTTCTTCACCAGCATCCAGAACATCACCCGAGTCATCGCCTCGCCGGCACGTGTGCCGCGCCAGGTCACGAACAGGTCGTCGCTCTGCTTCGGGCCCAGCAGCGCGGGCCGGGCTTCCTGCAGGTAACGCCGCAGCCAGCCGGCCGCCACCTCGCCATACGGCACCAGTCGCTCCTTGCTGCCCTTGCCGAAGACCCGCAGCACGTGTTCGGACAGGCCGACGTGAAAGGTCTTGAGTCCCACCAGCTCGCTCACGCGCAGGCCGCTCGCGTACATGAGCTCGAGCATGGTGCGGTCGCGCACGGCCAGGGGCGTGGCGTCGCCGGGGGCCGCCAGCAAGGCCTCGACTTGGGCTTCGGTCAGCGTCTTGGGCACGCGCAGCAACAGCTTGGGCGCCTGCAGCTTGAGGGTCGGGTCAGCACTGATCTGGCGCTCGCGCAGGGCCCAGCGGAAAAAGCGCTTGAAGACCGTCAGGCGGCGGCTGGCCGTGGTGGCACGGGTCTCGTCGTGGCGGGCCGAGAAGTAGGCGTTGAGGTCGTCTTCACCGGTCTGCAAAAGACGACGCCCGCGGCCTTGCAGCCAGCGGGCGTAGAGCGTGAGGTCGCGGCGGTAGGCCGTCAGCGTGTTGCGCGACAGGCCCTCCTCCAGCCAGAGTGCATCGACGAAGGCATCGATGGGAGCATCGGCCGATGCGTCATCCATGCCTTGCCGTGCTCAGTCCAGACGCAGCTTGGCGGTATCGACCACCTTCTTGTACACGTCGTACTCGGCCTTCATCTGCGCGGCAAACTCCGCCGGGCTGTTGCCCACGATCAGGGAACCCGTGTCCTCGATGCGCTTGCGCACGGCCGGATCCTCCAGGGCCTTGCGCACGCCGGCGTTGATCTTGTCGACCACGTCCTTGGGCAGGCCCTTGGGGCCGTAGATGCCGTAATAGGCCATGCGGTTCACCGGCTCCAGGCCCACTTCTTTGAAGGTGGGGACATTGGGCAGCACCGCGAGGCGCTGCGGGGCTGCCACCACGATGGGCACCAGACGGCCGCTCTGGATGAACGGCAGGGCCGAGGGCAGGTTGTCGAAGATGATCGGCACCTGGCCGGCCACCGTGTCGTTCAGCGCCGGGCCCGCACCACGGTAGGGGATGTGCGTGATGAAGGTGCTGGTCTGGCTCTTGTACAGCTCGGTCTGCAGGTGGCCGATGCCACCCGTGCCGGAAGTGGCGTAGGAATACTTGCCCGGCGACTTCTTCAGCTCGGCCAGGAAGGCCTTGTGGTCCTTGGCCGGGAAGCTCGGGTGCACAGCGATCACATTGGGCGTGGCCGCAATGTTGATGATGGGCGTGAAGTCCGTTGCCGGGTTGTAGGGAATCTTCGGGTTGATGGCGGGGTTGGCCGCCGTGGTCGACACAGTGGCCATGCCCAGGGAGTAACCATCCGGCGTCGCCTTGGCCGTTTCGTTGGCGCCCACGACGCCACCACCACCGGCCTTGTTCTCCACCACCACGGATTGACCCAGCGCCTTGCCCAGCGGTTCGGCAATGACACGGGCGATGATGTCGGTGGTGCCACCCGGTGCGAACGGCACCTGCAGCTTGATCGGCTTGTTCGGGTAACCATCGGCAAAGGCAGTGCTGGCAGCAACCAGCAGGCTCAATGCAAAGAGGGCGCGACGCTTCATGGGAAGGTACTCCTGATCAATTTGGACAAAAGCTATTCTATTGCCCCAGGAGTCCGTTTTTGAGCCTGCCATCCACAGGGTCATTACCTACAAAAATGGCCAGCATGGCGTTGTAGACCGCGGCGTCGCCGACCACCCCGCCGCGCGGCACGTCGTTCACAGCCAGGGTCATGCCGCGCTCCGGCAGGTAGTCCAGATCGATGGTGTCCCCCACCCGCGCGACACCGATGGAGTCGATGGTGCGGGCGAATTCCGCCACCCGGTCATGCATGGTCTCCCACTGGCTGTCGCTGACGTTCTTGCGGATGCCATCAATCAGGGCCTTCTTGATGTCGGCCGAGCCGATCTCCATCAGCATGCGCAACTGCAGGCGGCGCGCACCGGGCTGGCCCAGGATGTGTTGCGGCTCGCTCGTCTTCTGCGGCAGGTACAGCCCGGCCACAAAGGCCTTGAAGATGAACACCGCGCGCACGCCCAGGCCATTGAGCTGCAATTCATGGCTGGCCAGGCGGGTCGTGTCGGCGAACCGCTGGCCTTCGAGGGCGGCCGCGCGGGAGGCAAAACCGGCCGACAGCAGGGCCAGGGCCAGCAGGGGGGCAACAAACAGCTTTCTCATGTCCATCCAACGCGGCAGGGGCCCGGCCGGCTGACAGGGCACGCGGCACCAACCACGACGTCGGCGCTGTTATTCTTGCCGGGTGAACTACGCCCAGCTGCTCTTCCCCGATTTCTCCCTCATCCTGTGCGGTTATCTGGTCTGCCGCTACACCGCGCTCAGCCGCCCGGTCTGGGACCAGGTCGAAGTGCTGGTCTATTACTTCCTGTTTCCCGTCCTGCTGTTCCACAGCATTGTGCGCAGCACGCTGGACCTGAACGCCACGTCCAGCCTGATCGGGGCCGGCCTGACCCTGGGCGTGAGCGGCATCGCGCTGGCTTATGCCCTGCCCTGGCTGCCCTTCATCGGCCGGCACATCGACACCCGGCTGCATGCCGGCAGCGCGCAGGTAGCCTTCCGCTTCAACTCCTTCATCGGCCTGGCGCTGGCCGAGCGGCTGGCCGGTCCCGAGGGCCTGCTGCTGATCGCCGTGCTGATCGGTTTTTGCGTGCCGCTGTTCAATGTCGGTGCGGTCTGGCCCATGGCCCGGCACTCTCAGCGCCACTTCGGCCGCGAGCTGCTGCGCAACCCGCTGATCATCGCGACGGCGTCGGGGCTGCTGGCCAATGTACTGGGCTTCAAGGTCCCGGTGTGGGCCGAACCCACGCTCAGCCGCATCGGCGCGGCGTCGCTGGCGCTAGGCCTCATGGCCGCCGGCGCCGGGCTGAAGTTCGCCAGCCTGGGCCAGGCCCGGGTGCTGGCCGTGGCCACGCTGGCCATCAAGCACCTGCTGCTGCCGCTGATTGCGCTGGGCCTGTCGGTGGCTTTCGGCCTGACGCCGGTGCAGACCACCATCCTGCTGGCCTTTTCGGCCCTGCCCACGGCCTCCAGCTGTTACGTGCTGGCCGCGCGCATGGGCTACGACGGCGCCTACGTCGCTGGCCTGGTCACGGTCTCCACGCTGCTGGGCGTGGCCAGCCTGTCGTTCACGCTGGGCGTGCTGCGCTAGAGGTTATTCCTTCAGCAGCTCGGCGGCGAAGGCGTGGATCGCCTCCAGTTCGGGTTTCAGGGGCGTGAAGGCAATGCCCTCGCGGCGCAGCAGCGCACGCATGCCGCGGTCCACTTCCTTGGCCTGCTCCTCGTCCTGGAAACGGCCGGTGTGCACGTACTTGCGGTCCCCGCGCTCGACCAGGATGTTGACGTTTTTGTGCTGCTTGTACCACTCGAGGATCTGCTTGCGCGTCTTGGCCACGTCGCAGATGTTGTCCGGGTAGAACTCGTTGTAATAGAGGATCTGGGGCAGCGAGGACTCCGTCACCAGGTACTGCACCTGCCCGTCGAGCAGCTCCAGCATGTGGAACTGCTGCTGCGCGATCTTGTACTGGTTGCGCAGGGCCTCGTAGTCCTTTTGCCACACGAGCGACTTGGCGTAGTCCGGGATCAGCTCGACCGACTTCTGGCGCAGGTGCAACTGCAGGATGATCGCCGCCGTGAACAGGGACTTCTCGCTGCCCGGTCCGCCAATGATGTTGATCACCTTCGTGGGGTACAGGCGCATCTTGGCGTCGGGCAGATGCGGCGAGACATAGGTGTACTGGATGGTCATGGTTCGGGCTCCGTCTTCACGGCCGATCAGGCCCGGGCATCCGCCGCCTGGGCCAGGGCCCAGTCCACGTGCTCCCGCACCAGATCGCTGACCTGCTCTCTTTTTTGCAGCAGTGCCGCCACTATCGCAGGGTCATGCGCAACGCGCAAGGCATTTCCCAGGGCCACGGCCAGATTGCGCTGCCAGCGCTCGTGGCCGATGCGCCGGATCGCGCTGCCTTCGGTACGGCGCAGGAACTCCTCCTCGCTCCAGGCCCACAGCCCCAGCAGCCCGCCGCCACTGTGGGCCGGGCGGGACTCGAAGTCGGGCAGCGGGCTGCGCTGCGCGTACTTGTTCCACGGGCAGGCCAGCTGGCAGTCGTCGCAGCCGTAAACGCGGTTGCCCATGAGCGGGCGCAGTTCGGGCGCGATGGCACCCGGGTGCTCGATGGTCAGGTAGGAAATGCAGCGCCGCGCGTCCAGCACCCCCGGTGCCAGGATGGCCTGCGTGGGGCAGACGTCGATGCAGGCGCTGCAGCTGCCACAGTGGCCGGCCACCGGCTCGCTGGCCGGCAGGGCCAGGTCCACGTAGATCTCGCCCAGGAAAAACATGGAACCGCCCTCGCGGTTGAGCACCAGCGTGTGCTTGCCACGCCAGCCCTGCCCGCTGCGCGAGGCCAGTTCGGCCTCCAGCACCGGCGCCGAATCGGTGAACACGCGGTGCCCGAAGGGCCCGATCTCCTGCGCCATGCGCTCGGCCAGGCGCTGCAGGCGCGCGCGCATGACCTTGTGGTAATCCCGCCCGCGGGCATAAAGCGAGATCACGCCCTCGGTGGGCCGCTGCAGGCGGTCGAATTCGATGGCCTGCCAGCCCTCGGGTGTGCCGGCCGGCAGGTAGTCCATGCGGGCTGTGACCACGCTCACCGTGCCCGGCACCAGCTCGGCCGGACGGGCGCGCTTCATGCCGTGCGCGGCCATATAGGCCATCTCACCGTGGAAACCACGCGACAACCAGTCACGTAAACCCGCTTCAGCAGAGGACAAATCGACGCCGGTCACGCCGATTTGGGAAAATCCGAGTTCACGGGCCCAGGTCCGTATCCGGGAAACGAATTGACTGCTGCTGAACGTCACCAAGCCATTGTAGAAACCCGCGTGCTGCACGACGAGTCCGCCACGCAGGCCCTGGCCGAGGCGCTGGCTGCACAGCCGGCCCTGCGCAATGCCTGCATCGAGTTGCACGGCGACCTGGGCGCCGGCAAGACGACCTTCGTGCGCCACCTGCTGCGGGCCCTTGGCGTGGGTGGCCGCATCAAGAGCCCCACCTATGCCGTGGTCGAGCCCCATGAACTGCCGGGCCTGAACATCTGGCACTTCGACTTCTACCGTTTCAGCGACCCGCGCGAATGGGAAGACGCGGGCTTTCGCGATATCTTCGCCAGCCCCGGTCTGAAACTGGCCGAATGGCCCGAGAAGGCTGCGGGCCTGCTGCCCGTCGCCGACCTGTCGCTCACGCTGCACGTGCAACCCGATGAATCGCGCCAGCTCACGCTGCAGGCGCAGACCGCCGCCGGCGCCGCCCTGCTGCAAGGTGCGCAGGAGGCCCTGCCGTGAAAAGGCGCGACGTCCTGCAGGCCGGCACGCTGGTGCTGCTGCTCGGCCGCGCGCACCTGGCCCGTGGCGCCAGCATCGTGGCCGTGCGCGTGTGGCCTGCCGAAGACTACAGCCGCGTCACGCTGGAATCGGACACCGAACTGAAGGCCAAACAGACCTTCATCAGCCAGCCGCCGCGGCTGGCCGTGGACATCGAGGGCATCGACCTCAACCCCGAGCTCAAGGAGCTGGTCGCCAAGGTGCGCCCGGACGACCCCAACATTGCCGGCATCCGCGTGGGCCAGTATGCGCCCGGTGTCGTGCGGCTTGTGGTCGACCTCAAGCAGGCCATCAAGCCCCAGGTCTTCTCGCTCAAGCCCGTGGCGGCCTACCAGCACCGCCTGGTGTTCGACCTCTACCCCGTGCAGGCGCCCGACCCGCTGGCCGCGCTGATTGCCGAGCGGCTCAAGCTCAAGGAGGGCGCCGCGTCACCGGCGCCCGCCGCATCGGCCGCCCGCCCCGCCTTGGCGGCGGGCTGCAGGCTCAGGAGCAGGATGACCGCCATGGCCGCGCCCGCCGCATCGGCCGCCCGCCCCGGCCACGACCTCCTGGGTGACCTGATTGCCCAGCACGCGCAAAAGGGCAGTGGCCCCGGTGCGGCGCCGGTGCTGCCGCCGCGCGGCAATGGCCAGACCGACCGTCTCATCATCATCGCGCTCGACCCCGGCCACGGCGGCGAGGACCCGGGTGCCGTGGGACCCGGCGGCACCCGCGAAAAGGACGTGGTGCTCAAGCTGGCACGCCGACTGCGCGACCGCATCAACGCCAGCCGCATCAACGGCCACACGCTGCACGCCTTCCTCACCCGCGACGGGGACTTTTTCGTGCCGCTGCACGTGCGCGTGCAGAAGGCCCGCCAGGTGCAGGCCGACCTGTTCGTGAGCATCCACGCCGACGCCTTCTTCACGCCGCGTCCCCAGGGCGCCAGCGTCTTCGCGCTGAGCCACGGCGGCGCCTCCAGCAGCGCCGCGCGCTGGATGGCCGCCAAGGAAAACAAGGCCGACCTCATCGGCGGCATCAACGTGAAGGCCAAGGACCAGCAGGTCGCCCGCGCGCTGCTCGACATGAGCACCAGCGCCCAGATCAAGGACAGCCTCAAGCTCGGCGGCACGCTGCTGCAGGAAATCGGCCGTGTGGGCAAGCTGCACAAGCCGCGCGTGGAACAGGCCGGCTTTGCCGTGCTCAAGGCACCGGACATCCCCAGCGTGCTGGTGGAAGCGGCCTTCATCAGCAACCCCGACGAGGAAGCCAAGCTCAACAGCGAGGCCTACCAGGAGCAGCTCGCCAGCGCCCTCATGCGCGGCATCGAGGGCTATTTCGCCAAGAACCCGCCCCTGGCGCGCAACCGCAGCGTCTAGGGCCCATTTTTCTCCCCCGCTCATTCATGGACTGGATCGTTCATTACCCTGCCCTGCGCCACCTGCACATGGGCCTGGCCTTCACCAGCGGCGCACTGTTTGCCATTCGCGGCGGCGCCGTGCTCGCCGGCCAGCGCTGGCCCATGCATTGGGTGCCCCGGCGCCTGTCGGTCATCATCGACACCGGCCTGCTGGCCGCCGCCATCCGCCTGCTCTGGGAGTTGCGGCTCAACCCGCTGGTTGTTTCCTGGCTGCAGGTCAAGCTGGCCCTGCTACCGGCCTACATCGTGCTGGGGGCGCTGGCGCTGAAGTACGCCCGCAAGCGAGGCGCCAAAACGGTGTTCTACGTTGCCGCGCTGCTGGTCTACGGCTTCATGATCTCGGTGGCGCTGACGCACTCGCCGCTGGGGGCGGTGGAGTGGGTCAGGCGCTGACAATGGCTGCTGACTGGGGCCAACATCGTCGTTGGTTAAAGGATGGTAGGCCATGTTTTCTCCGCAAATTGCATTAGCCGCGTCGTTGCATGTGCAATCTGTTCCGGCAGGCCTCTAAGTTGTTCTGCTGAGAGTTCCATTGGCGCTTTGTGTGGTCTGCGCTTTAGTGCCTTGGGCGTTACTGTGAACTCGGATCCAGGCCGACTAGCCAACTCACGCAGGGTGGTCCACGCGCCCCAACTGCCGTGAATTACATGATTTCGCTTTTGATTCAGGTCGCTCAACTCGTGGATCAAATCGTTGAATTCGTTCAGGTTTTGACCATTTGGGAGTCGAGCTTTACCAAGCGTCGACAACAACTCGATCCGCGATTTCATCTGCATGTTTTGCGTGAAAAGGATGCCACGCTCCCGGTCAAGTCCTGCGAGAGCCCAAAGCAACTCTTCTACCGCAACCTCACATTCAGTTGATTCCAACGCAATGCTTCCGATTTCTGCCAGCTGCTCCACTGACAGGATTTCCTTGGATCGAATCTTTCTTGGCATATTGCTCCCACCCTCCTAGCCTTACGTTCGCAGTAGGCGGCTGCGGGTTGAACTCTGCCTTTGACCGCCAAGTCACGCCGATTCTGGGCATCCAATTTTTCAGGACACAGCCCCGAGCAGGGCGATCCATGTCGGTTTCCATGCCTAACCCTGGACGTCCGCTCCTGACCGTTTGTTGTCAAACCTTCGCAATTCCAACCGTCTGCGTCAGCAGAATCTGCTGATCATTCGTCAACCCCATCGCCTGCGTCAGCGCATTCCGGTCAAACCAGGCCCGCACCACCGTGGCCAGCCCCTGCGAGGCGCAGTACAGGTACACGTTCTGCGCCATGGCGCCCGCGGCGACTGACGCGTAGGACTCCCGCGCCGCGGCGGGGACCAGCTTCATGCGGCTGTGATCGGCCACGTAGACCAGATCCAGTGGCGCGTTGTCCACGAAGTCCTGGTAGCCAGTGACACGGCGCACGTCTTCCGCCTTGATGCGCAGCAGCACATGGCGCTGCGGTTCGTAGCGGTACAACCCTTGCGGTAAGGCCACGTAAACGGCCACTTCCTGCGCGTTCATGGCCGAGGGGGCGGTGCGGCCGCCATGCTCGGCGCGGTTGATGCCGGCTGCGGCCCACAGCAGGTCCGAGAGCGTTTGGGGTGCGAGCGCGTCGGGGCGAAATTCGCGTTGCGACTGGCGTTGCTGCAGGGCTTGCATCAACGGCAGGCCGCCCGTAGTCTGCGCCGGCGGTAAGGACATTTCGCCGAGTACCGCGCCGCTGGCGGGCTGACCATGCAGTTGCCCCAGCATGCCGAGGGCGAGTTTGGTCAAGGTGTTCATGATGTTCTCCCT
>DALYHW010000115.1:0-8817 GCA_031970695.1 Hylemonella sp. | reverse complement strand
CGGAGAATGGCGAGCACCCTCTGGTTCGCTCTGAAGCAGTCCGGGGGACTGTTTCAGGACGCGCGCGGCCCCGAGAAATTCGCGCAGACGAATTTCGAGCAATTCCTCCGTGCTTCGATCACAAACACGATCTCTACCGATGACCTCGGAAACCCTCACGAATCCGCCGACGCACTCCACCGATCCCCCCAGCGCGCCTGGTCCAGCTGCCGCCGGTCCCGCTTGGTGGGCCGTCCCTGCTCGATGCTCAGCGCGGGTTCTGCCGCCAGGCGCCGCTGCTCCGCATTGGTTTCCCGGGCCAGCCGGCTGGCGTCGGTTTCCTCGTACAGCTGCTGGGCGACCGGTGCCGGGCCGCGCTGATTGCTCAGGCCTTTGAGGACCACGGTGCGGATGACTGGGCCCTGGCGCACGGTGATGCGATCGCCGCTGCGCACTTCGCGCGCCGGTTTCACCGGCTGGTCGTTCACCAGAACCCGGCCTTTGCCGATTTCCTCGACTGCCAGCGACCGTGTCTTGTAGAAGCGTGCGGCCCACAGCCACTTGTCGATGCGCATGGATTCCATATCTGTCCGGAACTTTAGCACTGGCAAATCGGTGACACCACCCCGTCCGGCACTTGGCAGAATGCGGCATCAACAAGGAGAACATTTCCCATGGCCCTCACCATCTACGGCATCCAGGCTTCCCGCGCGCTGCGGCCGCTCTGGACGGCCACCGAACTCGGACTGGCCTTCGAGCATGTGCAGACCGACTACAAGGTGGGTGCGACCCGTGCACCGGAATTCCTGGCGCTCAATCCCAACGGGCACATCCCGGTGGTAGTGGACCACCGGCCCGAAGGCGATGTCGTGCTCTGGGAGAGCATGGCCTGCGCGCTGTACATTGCCCGCCATCACGGTGCGGCCGACGGCGTCAGCCTGGCGCCGGCCACGCCGCGCGAGGAGGCCGAAGCCTTGCGCTGGAGCTTCTGGACCGTGACCGAGGTGGAAAGTGACGCACTGACTGTCCTGATGCACCGCCTGGTCATGCCCGCCGAGCAGCGCAAGCCCGAACTGGCCGACGCGGCGGAGCGGCGGCTGAAGGTTCCGCTGCGCGTGCTGGAGCAGCACCTGGCGCAGCAGCAGGCGCGTGGCGAGGCGCACCTTGCGGCGGCCCGTTTCACGGTGGCCGATCTGTGCGTTGCGAGCGTGCTGCTGTGGGTGCGTGCCACGCGTGAGCTGATGGGGCAGTTTCCGCTGGTCAGTGCCTGGTTGACCCAGTGTCTCGGCCGTCCGGCTTACGAATCGCTGCGTCATACGCGCAAATCCTGAGTGTGGTGCTCGGCTGTTGGGCTGGCCGTGCTTGGAATGCCGCCGCGGTCTCTGCTATCGTGCAGGCAGACCAAGCCTTCCAAGACACGCCATGCAGGGTAATGACCGACGGCGGCTCCTGACCCTGGATTGTTGCGGGTGGCTGATGCCCGAGCCCGAATGCCGCACTCCATGACCCGAAAAACCGACGGCGACGCCGCCCGATCGCCGGACCGACGGCAGCTGCGGCGCCCGTTACGCCCGCCCTTCCTGCCGCTGCTGGTGTTCCTGGCCGGGTGCATGGTGACAGCACTGCTGGCATGGGGCATCAGCGAATACCAGACCGACCGGCTGCGCAGTCGACCAGATTGCCGACAACATCGAGGAACGTTTTACCCGGGTGGCGCTCGGCCTGGGTGGGGCGCGTGGCGCCGTCCTGACGCGTGCCGGTATTCAGCGGCTGGAGTTTCGGGCCTATGCCGAGTCCCGTGACCTCGATCACGAGTTTCCGGGGGTTCGGGGGTTCGGCTTCATCGAGCGCGTGCAACGGGCTGACCTGGCCGATTTTCTGCGTCGCGAGCGGGGTGACCACGCGCCAGCGTTCGAGGTGAAGACCCAAGGCCAGGCTGAGGACCTCTACGTCATCAAGCTGATCGAGCCGCTGGCCCGCAACCGGGAGGCGCTGGGCCTGGATGTCGGGTCGGAGCCCGTGCGTCGCGAGGCGGTGGAGCGTGCGGTGCGCACCGGGCTGCCGAGCCTGAGCGGCGCCATCCGGCTGGCGCAGGACGGGCTGGCACGGGCTGGCTTTCTCTTTCTTGCGCCCGTTTACCGGCCGGGTTTGCCGCTACAGACGGAGGCGCAGCGCCGTGCGGCATTGCTGGGTCTGGTCTACGCCCCCATCGTGCTCGAGGAGCTGATGCAGCCGGGGCTGGAGCGCTTGCAGCAGACTGGGGTCGATTTCGAGATCCGCGGCGACGACCAGGACCTTGCGAACCCGGCCATGTTCAGCCTGCACAGCACCGCCGGCAACGCCCCGCGTATGGATGCGCAGGGGGACAAGCCTGAGTTCGAGCAGCAGCGAAAGTTGTCCATTGGCGGCCGGCAGTTGCTGCTGCACGCACGGAGCACGCCCCGGCTGGCGGTGCTGGCCAGCAATGACCTGTTGCTGGGTGCAGGTGTTGCCGGGTTGGGTCTGAGCATTCTGCTTGCCTGGGTGGTCTGGCTGCTGGTCAACGCGCGCTACCGCGCGCAGCGTCTGGCGGATGCCATGACGGCCGATCTCCAGCAGCTGGCGCGTGTCGTGCGCCATACCTCCGATGCCGTTGTGATTACCGACGCGCAGGGGCTGATCACCTGGGTGAACGAGGGCTTCACGCGCATCAGCGGCTACACGCTGCAGGAGGCGAGCGGGCGCAAGCCGGGCGAGTTGCTGCAGTCGCCCAACACCAGCGCGCAGACCCGCGCCAAGTTGTCGAGCCATTTGCGGGCCCATGAGCCGTGCCGGGTCGAAATCCTGAACCGGCACAAGAACGGGCGCGAATACTGGCTGGATCTCGAAATCCAGCCCATCCGGGACGAGGCGGGCAGCTTGACCGGCTTCATGGCGGTGGAGCGCGACGTGACCGAACGCATCGAGCGTGAGAAGGCGCTGCAGCGGGCCTTGCACGAAAACGAGCAGCTGATGCGGGCGATCGACGAGTTCGCGATCGTATCGGTCACCGACCGGGAAGGCATCATCACGCAGGTCAACACGCTGTTCGAGCGCATCAGTGGCTACCGGCGTGAAGAGCTGATCGGGCAGAACCATCGAAACTTCAAGTCGGGCGTGCAGGACGCCGATCTCTGGCCGCTGGTGTGGGCGACGATTTCCGAGGGACAGATCTGGCGCGGCGAGGTCTGCAACCGGGCCCGGGACGGCCAACTCTACTGGGTCGACACCCTGATCATGCCGTTCACCGATGCGGACGGTCAGGTCGAGCGCTATATCTCGATTCGCGTCGATGTTTCAGCCCTGCGCCACGCGGTAGCCGACCTGCGCCATGGCAATGACCTGCTGCAGGCCATCATCGAGAACATCCCCTGCGGACTGAGCGTGGTCGATGCGCAGCTGAACATGCCGATCATCAACAGCCAGTTCGGCAGCCTGCTGGATCTGCCGCAGTCGCTGGTGGCAGCACGGCCCCTGACGTTCGAGTCCATCATCCGCTACAACGCGCAGCGCGGCGAGTATGGCCCCGAGGGCGAGAAGACGGTGCAGACGCTGCTCGAGCGCGCACGCAGGCCGACGCTGCACCAGTTCCGCCGCGAGCGACTCGACGGCACCATCCTGGAAGTGCGTGGCGCGCCTCTGCCCGGCGGAGGCTTTGTCACGACCTACACCGACGTGACGGCCGAACATCGCAGCCAGCAGGAACTCGAGGAGTACAAGCGCATCCTGCACAGCGCCATGGAGGCACTGGACGAGGCTTTTGTCATCTTTGACCAGGATGACCGCCTGCTGTACTGCAATGAAAAATACCGGCAGCTTTACGCCACCTCGGCCGATCTGATCCAGCCGGGCGCGCGTTTCGAGGACCTGATTCGGATCGGGGCCGAACGTGGGCAATACCCCGCGGCCATCGGTCGCGTTGACGAGTGGGTGGCTGAGCGCATGGCGATGCACATGCAGGACCGGCAGGTCGTGGTGCAGCGGATCGACTCGGGGCGCTGGCTGCGCATCCTGGAGGCGCGCACGCCTGACGGTTTCCACGTCGGATTTCGCATCGACATCACCGAACTCAAGCAGGCGGTCGAGGCGGCCGAAACGGCTGCGCGTGCCAAGGGCCAGTTCCTTGCGAACATGAGCCACGAAATCCGCACGCCGCTCAATGCGGTCATCGGGATGCTGCAGCTGCTCAAGGGGACTGCGCTCGATGTGCGGCAGCAGGACTACGTGGACAAAACCGAAGGCGCAGCACGCTCGCTGCTCGGCCTGCTGAACGACATCCTGGACTATTCCAAGGTCGAGGCCGGCAAGATGACGCTGGACCCGCAGCCATTCCAGCTCGACCAGCTGCTGCGCGAGCTCGCCGTGATCCTCTCGGCCAATGTCGGCGGGCGCCCTCTGGAGGTGCTGTTCGACGTGGACCCGAATACGCCACGCGCGATGGTGGGGGACGCGCTGCGGCTCAAGCAGGTGCTGATCAACCTCGCGGGCAACGGCATCAAGTTCACCGAAAAGGGCGACGTCACACTCTCCATCCAGGTGCAGGCGCGCACGTCGGACACCGTGCGCCTGCGCTTCGCGGTGCGCGACAGTGGCATTGGCATTGCACCCGAACACCAGGCCCGGATCTTCGACGGCTTCCCGCAGGCGGAAGCGTCCACCACGCGTCGTTTCGGCGGTACCGGGCTGGGGCTCGCCATCAGCCAGCGGCTGGTCGGCCTGATGGGGGGGCGGCTGGAGCTGCACAGTGTGCTGGGGCAGGGCAGTACCTTCTTTTTCAGCCTCGAACTGCCCCTGGCGGCCAGCCAGAGCGCCGAGGCGCTGCCTGCACCGGACACACGGGCGCGGCGGGTGCTGGTCGTGGACGACAACGCAACGGCCCGCCAGGTGCTGGCCACGCTGGGGCGTTCCCTGGGCTGGGAGGTCGACGTCGCCGCGGATGCAGCGGAAGCGCTGCAGCGGGTCGAGTCCGAGGCGCATGCTTACGGCGTCTGTTTCATCGACAAGCTCATGCCGGGCATGGATGGCCTGGAACTATGCCGGCGTCTGCGCGCACGGCCCGATCATGGGCGGCCACGCCCGCTGCTCATCATGGTCAGCGGCGAGGACATGGGTGCCGTGGCCGAGCCCGACCTCGTCGACGGTTATCTCACCAAACCGGTGACACGCTCCATGCTTCGTGACGCCGTGATGCTGGCCGAGGCCGGCGAGCAGCCCCCGACGGTCGGGCGTGACAAGTTGCCCACCCGCGCCCTGGCCGGGCTGCACCTGCTGCTGGTCGAGGACAACCCGATCAACCAGCAGGTGGCGGCCGAGTTGCTGGGGCAGCAGGGGGCGCGTGTGCAGATTGCAGGCAACGGGCAGGAGGGTGTGGATGCCATTGTCGCGGCGCTGGCGCGTGGCCAGCGCTTCGATGCGGTGTTGATGGACATGCAGATGCCGGTCATGGATGGCCTCACTGCCACGGGCCTGATCCGCTCCGATCCGGGCCTGGCGGATTTGCCCATCGTTGCGATGACGGCCAATGCCATGGCTTCCGACCGCGAAGTCTGCCTCGCGGCCGGCATGAACGAGCACGTGGGCAAGCCTTTCGAGATCCAGCAACTGGTACAGGTGCTGCAGCGGCTGACCGGGCTGGCACCGGAACCCGTGGCTGCGCCAGCCGAGGTTCCCCCGGTGGCACCTGTCGAGGGGCCGCCCGAGCCGGTGGCGGAGACGACGTTGCTGGACCGGGCTACGGCGCTCGGGCGGCTGGGGGGCTACCAGCCCCTGCTCGATGAAATCAGCCACAGTTTCCTGGGTAGCCTGCCCTCCCAGATGGAGCTCTGGCGCCAGGAACTCAGGCAGCCTTCCATGACCGAAGCCGCCCGGCGCATGCACACCCTCAAGTCCACCGCGGCGACGGTGGGCGCCATGCGCCTGGCCGCACTTGCGCGCCTGGCCGAGCAGGCCAGCCGCGACGGCAGCGCCACGACGCACGTGGACGACTGGGTCCGCCGATTCGAAGTGGTGATCGGCGACACGGAGCGCAGCATGCTCGCCGCGCTCGATGCCGCAAGCCGCGCGGAATGAACGCGCCTGGCGTGCCTATCGCGCGGCGCCGAGCGCCAGCGCGGCCGCCCGCGACGCGGCGAGGGCCTGCGCGTCGGGTACCTGCAGCGTGGGCCAGCCGGCCAGGTGCCGTTCGCTGAGCTGGCCCAGCGCCGCAATCCAGTCCTTGCCGTCGTTCAGACAGGGGATGTAGTGGAAGTCCTGTCCACCGGCATGCAGGAAGGCCTCGCGCGCCTCCTGCGCGATCTCCTCCAAGGTTTCCAGGCAGTCGCTGGTGAAGCCGGGGCAGACCACGTCCACACGTTTCACGCCCGCCTGCGCCAGGGCTACCAGCGTCGGTTCCGTGTAGGGCTCCAGCCACTTCGCCTTGCCAAAGCGTGACTGGAAGGTCAGCTGGTACTGGCCCGGTGCCAGCTCCAGCGCCTGTGCCAGCAGGCGCGCCGTCTTGTGGCATTCGCAGTGGTAGGGATCGCCCAGGTGAAGCGTGCGTTCGGGTACCCCGTGAAAACTCATCACCAGCCGGTCGGGCCGGCCGTGCTGCTGCCAGTGCTGGCGCACGGTCTGCGCCAGCGCGGCAATGTAGCCCGGGTCGTCGTGGTAGCGGTTGACGAAGCGCAGCTCCGGGATGGTGCGGACCCTGTCCGCCCAGCGGTAGACGGCATCGAATACGCTGGCGGTGGTGGTGCCTGAGTACTGCGGGTAGGCGGGCAGCACCAGCACGCGGGTGTGGCCTTCGGCCTTGAGCGCATCGAGCTGGGCGGCCATGGACGGGTTGCCATAGCGCATGGCCGCGCGCACCGTCACGTGGTGACCCTGTCGCTGCAGCCAGTCCTGCAGCAGCCGGGCCTGCTTTTCGGTCCAGACCTTGAGTGGCGAGCCTTCGGGCGTCCAGATCGAGGCGTACTTGGCCGCCGATTTGGCAGGTCGTACCCGCAGGATGATGCCGTGCAGGATCAGCCACCAGACCGGTTTGGGAATTTCCACCACACGGTGGTCGCCCAGGAATTCAGCGAGGTAGCGGCGCAGCGCCGCCGGGGTGGGTGCGTCGGGGGTGCCGAGGTTGCAGAGCAGGATGGCCGTGGACGGCGCCTGGCCATGGGTGTACGCGGGTTCTTTTCGGAAAGCCATGCGGTATTCTCGCCCACCTATGTTTCCCCTGCTCGATGCTTCCCGGATCAAGGCCATTTCGCTGGACCTCGACGACACGCTCTGGCCGATCTGGCCCGTCATCGCGCGCGCCGAACAGGCGCTGCAGGACTGGCTGCGGCCGCACGCACCGCAGACCGCGGCCTTCATGGCCGACAGCGAACGGCGTCTGGCGCTGCGGCGTGCCGTGCAGGAGGAGCGCCCGGAGATCGGCCACGACCTGCGCACCCTGCGCCAGGAACTGATCCGCCGCGCGCTGCATCAGCATGAAGAGGACACGGCGCTTGTGGCGCCGGCCTACGACGTCTTCATTGCCGAACGCATGCGGGTCGAGTTGTACGACGATGCCCGGCCGGCGCTGGTCTGGCTGGCGCAGCGTTTCCCGGTGGTGGCGGTCTCCAATGGCAATGCCGATGTCCATCGCGTTGGCCTGGGCGAGTATTTCCATGCGGGGCTCAGCGCGCAGGAATTCGGTGTGGGCAAACCCGACCCGCGGATCTTCCACGCCGCGGCGCAGGCCGCGGGCGTGCTGCCCCACGAGGTGCTGCATGTCGGTGACGACGCGCTGCTGGACGTGGTGGGCGCGCTGGAAGCTGGATTGCAGACCGCGTGGGTCAACCGGGCCGGCCACGACTGGCTGCACCATACGCATCGCCCCCACACCACGGTGGAGGACATGGCCCAGCTGTGCCGGTTGCTCGGAAAGGCCTAGGGGGCAGGCTGCAGCACCAGGGTGCTGCGCGTGGCCTTCTTCACATCTGCGGCGGTCAGGTGCATGGGCTGGTAACGGCCGGCAACGAAGTCTTCGGCCTGATCGGCGTAGTGCGGATCGAGCAACACACCGCTCTGGCCCACCGGGTTGATGCCCAGGGCCTTGCCGGCATCGGCAAAGTCGATCAGGCGGCGGGTCGAGGGGCCGTAAACCACGGTCCATGGTGCTGGGCCGATGGCCTGTGCTAGGTTGTTCGGCAGTTCGCGTCCCCCTGGCGCCTCCAGCGGACCGACATTGAACAGCTTGTCCAGCGGCTTGACCCGGCCCAGCGGATGAATGTGGGTGAGGGTGTGGTTGTTGCCCCAGGTCCAGGCGGGCAGCGCCACACCGCGCGCGGACTGCAGGTGCTTGATGGCGGCCTGCCAGGCCTTGCGGATGATGTCGTTGCGGTTCTCCCGGGCTTCCGTGCGGCGGTTGTCCCACCAGGGCGCGTCGGCTGAGGCCGCCAGTCGCGGCAGGGCGTGGTCCAGGGCCCGGGTGCGCAGCAGGTTGCCGAACTGCACTTCGCCCAGCTCGTCGGCCATGGCAGCCTTGGCCAGCTCGTAGAGGAACTGGTTGTACACGGTGGGTGCGATGCTGCCGGTGTTGTGGCGTCCGTCCCACTCGGCCAGTTGGTCCAGCAACGAACGCTCGACCGAATCGCTGACCAGTTCACGCAGCAGGGGCAGCAGCGGGCGCAGCACACGGGCCGCGTACTCGGTCTGCTCGTCGAGTTGCAGGGCCTGGCTGTTTTGCAGGTTCCAGCGCGAGCCGTCCTGGCGCAGCAACTGGTCGATGCGGCGGGCCCGCTCGGGCAGGTTGTAGTAGCCGGGTACGGGCACGCCGCTGCGCGGCACCGGCTGGTGGTTGGCCGA
>DALYHW010000114.1:1574-8843 GCA_031970695.1 Hylemonella sp. | reverse complement strand
GCCTTCGGTGTAAGGCCACAGGAGTACACGCGACCCGATGTAGGGCATGGTCTTGCGATCGGCAAGGGTGACGAACTCGACATACTTCGCGCTGCCCAATGGCTCGACCTTGCGGATCAGTTCGGCCAGCGAGTAGCCCACCCACGGGATCACCATGGACCAGCCCTCGACGCAGCGCAGGCGATAGATACGTTCTTCCATCGCCGACAGGCGCAGCAGGTCTTCCAGCGCATATCGGCCCGGCTTCTTCACCAGCCCCTCGACGGAAACGCTCCAGGGCGCCGTCTGCAAGGTGTGTGCATTGCGGGCCGGATCACCCTTGTCCAGGCCAAACTCGTAGAAGTTGTTGTAGCTGGTGGCGTCCTTGTAATCGGTCAGCTTTTCCATCGTGGCAGCACCCGCCACAGACGATTTCTGGCCCGCCAGGCGAGCAGACCGCAATTCGGCGCGGGCATCACGTGCCGCCCACCCTGCGAGTGCCGTACCGGCAGCCCCCCCCGCCAGCAGGCGCAGCAGATCACGTCGACGCTGGTAGACACCCTGCGGCGTGATCTCGCTGGAAACCGGATGAATGAAACCGTGGTCGCGGGTCTTGATCAGCATGGCCTGTCTCCTGTTCACGTAGCCGTGAGACGTCAGCCATTCTGGCAAAGTTCCGCGCCACCTGTGCGGTTGCGGTTAATGCTTACAGGGCGCCGTAGCTGTGCAGGCCGCTGAGGAACATGTTGACGCCGATGAAGGCGAAAGTCGTCACCCCCAGGCCCGCGAGTGCCCACCACGATGCGACCGTGCCACGCAGGCCCTTCATGAGGCGCATGTGCAACCACGCCGCGTAGTTGAGCCAGACGATCAGGGCCCAGGTTTCCTTGGGATCCCAGCTCCAGTAACCGCCCCAGGCCTCGGCGGCCCACAGGGCGCCCAGCACCGTGGCAATGGTGAAGAAGGCAAAGCCGACCGCGATGGACTTGTACATCACGTCATCCAGCACCTCGGCCGCCGGCAGGCGCGCCGCGATGCGACGGCGACCCAGCAGGATGCCGCCGACGATCAGTGTGGCAATGATGAAATAACCCAGCCAGTAGCTGCCGCCCGCCGCGGCCGAGCTCTGGCGGAAGGCCAGCGGCACGAAACACAACAGGATGCCGAACACCCACAGCGGCGCGAGCTTGTGCCAGCGCGTCTCGTCGGCCTGGCTCTTGATCAGGTAGGCAAAGGCCACCATCGCGGCCAGCGCAAAGGTGCCGTAGCCCACGAAATTGGCGGGCACATGCAGCTTCATCCACCAGCTCTTGAGGGCCGGCACCAGGGGCTGGATCTCGTGCGCCTCGCGCACCACGGTGTACCAGAGCAGGAAACCGACCGCCGCACTGACGACCAGCATCACGAAGGCGCCCATGCTGCGCGTCTTGTACTGCTGTTCGAAATAGAGATAGAACAGGGCCGTCATCCAGCAGAACAGGACGAACACTTCGTACAGGTTGCTGACCGGAATGTGACCGATGTCCGGGCCGAGCAGGTAGCTTTCGTACCAGCGCACCATGGTGCCGATCAGGGCCATGGCCACCGCGACCCAGGTCAGACCGGAGCCGGCACGCTCCAGGAAGTCCGCCTGGTTCTTCGCGAACATGCCGATCCAGTAGAACAGCGTGCTCATGAAGAACAGCACACTCATCCACAGGATGGCCGACTGGCTGGACAGGAAGTACTTGAGCCAGAACACGATCTCCGCCCGCGCCAGCTGGCCCTGGTAGGACACGATGCCCAGCAGCGAGAAAGCCGCTACCGCCAGCATGAGCACACGCAGCGGCCGCCAGAACCAGCCCAGCACCACGGCCGAGGGAATGGCCAGCAGCAGGATGCCCTTTTCATAGACATCCATGGCCTGCTGGTAGCTGGCAAAAGCGTACAGACCGCCCACGGCGATGATTGCTGCGAACAGCCAGTCGAAGGCGTTGCGTTTAGAGAAATACCCTTCGTTCAGGGTCAGGGTGGTGGTGGCAGTGTTCATGAACTACTCCTTGCGAGGCAGCAATTTCGCCTGCAGCTCTTCGAATTCGCGGTCGGCATCGAGGGTCTTGCGGTTGGACGACAGGGCCATGCTCGCGTGGGCACCCTGCCCGGCCGGCACCAGCCAGATCCAGAGGCGGCGCTCGCGCACATACAACATGGCAAACACGCCCAGGATCAGGAAGGCGCAGCCCAGATACACAATGGTCTTGCCCGGCGCACGCGCCACCTGGAAGACGCTGGCCTGCACCTGCTTGAAGTCACTGAGCTGCAAGGCGATGGGGGCCGGGTAGAAGTAGGCATCACTCAGGGCCAGCACCGCCTGGGTCATGAAGGCCTGGGTCGCCTCATCGCCCTGGACCGGCTTGAGACCCTCGCGCTCGCGGGCCACCTGGAGCAGCTCGAACAGCGTCCCGTTGAGGATGCGCACCAGCATCTCGCCGGCACGGTTGCGCTCTGTTTCGGGAACGTTCTTCTCCATGAAATCGGCGATGACCTGCAGTCCACCGGGTGCTGTGCTGCCCGCCACGGGCTCGACGCCGGCAAACAGGTTCAGCGCACGCAGGGCCGAAGCGCTGAGTTGCGGCAGCAGGTCCTTGCGCGCGGGGTCCACCACACGCGCGGCATAACGGCGTACCGCCTGCTGGCGCAGGGCCGGGTCGAGCAGCGCATTGCGCAGCCGGAAGAATTCGTCGGTCGAGCCCTGCGCATCGGCGGGCACCCGCAGGTAGCGGAACGGCTCGGAGGGCGTCTCGCGCATGCCGAGCAGGAAGACCGGCACGCCATCGCCCAGGTCCATGGGCAGCATGTAATTGTGGAATTCCTTGGCCTGGCCGGCCTCGTCGCGCAGCTTGTAGGTGACGCTGGGGCCCACGTTGCGCTGGGTCTTCTTGCCATCGGGCTTGTTGGCCGCGCCCAGCTGCTTGTCCAGCGAGGCCCGCAGGTCCACCTTGCGCACGTCCGTTGCGGATGACCCGGTATCGGCGAAGTTTTCCACGTTGATCACACGCAGCCCGGTGAACTCGAGGGTCAGCTTCTGGCTGCCGTTGGTCAGGCGCGTGGCCCCGCCGATCACGCCTTCCACCTCGAACGGCTTGGTGGTCGCGTTCATGGGCTGCGCCTTCAGGCGCACGGTGGAGCCGCCATCGTCGAAGCTGGACTGGTAGATCTCGATGCCCTTGTAGCTGGCAGGCCGGTTGACCTCGACCCGGGCCTCGGTTTTCTCGCCCGTGGCCTTGTCGTGGATGATGATCTCGCTGGCAAAGAGCTTGGGCATGCCCGTCGAGTAATGCTCGACGATGAATTTCTTCAGCTCGACCGCAAAAGGCAGTTCCTGGAGCAGGATGCCATCGGACTGATTGAGGATCGCCGTGCTCGACTGGGTGCCCTCGGCCACCGCCAGGTTGCCGCGGAACGTCGGATTGCGCTCGTCGAGGCGGTGCTCGGGTTTCACTTCGGAGATCAGGCCGCCGCCGTTGTAGGGCGTCTTGCCACCGAACCACATCTGGGCGCGCACGATCAGGTCGCCATCGAGCAGACCGCCCAGGCAGACCAGCACGATCGCACTATGAGCCGCCAGGTAGCCCAGCTTGTTGGCCGCACCCGCCTTGGCCGCCACCATCCACCCGGTTCCGGCTGCGGTCTCGCGCTGCTGCAGCCTGACCTTCCAGCCCCCGGTGGCCAGCAGCTTGCCCAGGCGCTGCGCACCGGCCTCGGGGGTTTCGGCGAGCTGGCCCTGCGCACGGTGATGGAAAGCCTGCAGGGACTGCTCCCGGATGTTTTCCTTGTAGGCCTTCAGGTCCGAAAGGATCTTGGGCGTGTTGCGCACGATGCACAGGGTGGTGCTGGTTACCAGGAACGCGAGGATGAGCAGGAACCACCAGGCGCTGTAGACCGCGTAGAGGTCGAGCCGGGCAAACACATCGGTCCAGAAGGGGCCGAACTGGTTGACGTAGTTGTTGATCGGCTCGTGCTGCTTGAGTACCGTGCCGATGACCGAGGCGATACAGATCACCGTCAGCAGCGAGATGGCAAATCGCATCGACGACAGCAACTCCACCACCGCGCGCAGCGTGCGTGAGGATGCCGGCAGTTCCAGGCCCTGGGTGGAGACGGTCATGACAATCTGATGAGGAAAAGCTGCAATCAACAAAAAAGGCGGGTCTTCGTGCAAAGACCCGCCTGTGTCTGAGTGTCCGGGAACTGCGGGGTTCCGTCAGCGGGCGTCTTGCCGCATTGTGGACCAGATATCAATCCGCGCTTATTAATACCCGGATAGACCGGGCAATCCATCGGTGTATTCGCTGGACTTAACGCAGACCGGCGATGTAGTCGGAAACCGCCTTGATCTCGCGGTCGTTCATCTTGGCGGCAACCTGGGTCATCTGGACGCTGTTGCCACGCACGCCGTCGCGGAAGGCGGTCAGCTGTGCGGTGGTGTAGTCGGCATGCTGGCCACTGAGACGCGGGTACTGGGCGGGGATGCCGGCGCCGTTGGGGCTGTGGCAACCGGCACAGGCCGCGATCTGGCGGTCGGGAATGCCACCGCGATAGATACGCTCGCCCAGAGCCACCAGGTCCTTGTCCTTGGCGAAGCCAGGCTTGGCCTTCTGCGAAGCAAGCCAGGCGCCGATGTTCGTCATGTCCTCGTCGCTCAGCACGGCAGCAAAGCCCTTCATGACGGCGCTGTTGCGCTTGCCGGACTTGAATTCCTGCAGCTGCTTGACCAGGTACTGGGGATGCTGCTGGGCCAGCTTGGGATTGGCCGGGATGCCCGAGTTGCCATCCGCGCCGTGGCAGGCGGCACACACCGCGCCGAACTTGGCTTCACCCTGGGCCAGGTCGGGCTTGGCCGGCGCCTTGGCGGCCTCGGCGGCAAAGGCAAAAGCAGGCGCTGCCAGCGTGGCAGCCATCATCAGGTGAGCAAGCAACTTCATGGTGATTCGGGTGTAGTTGGAGCAAAACGGACCGATTCTACAATGCAGGGCCGGGCACTTATCCACCACACCATGACCCCCCCCTCCAAAACGGCCGCACGCACCCAAGCCGGCGGCCGGCCCGCCGTGCCTCCCAACCCGCAAGCCGTCCAGGCCCTGGGCTGGCTGCACACCGCCCGATTCATGACCACGGCCCCGACGCTGGAACATCTTCCGGCACTGGAGGTGCCGGAAATCGCCTTCGTCGGCCGCTCCAACGCCGGCAAGTCCACCTGCATCAACACGCTGACGCAGCAGCGCCAGCTGGCCTTTGCCTCCAAGAAGCCCGGCCGCACCCAGCACATCAACCTGTTTGCGCTGGGCAAACAAGGCGCAACCGACGCCGTGCTGGCCGATCTGCCCGGCTACGGCTATGCCGCCGTGCCGCAGCAGGACAAGATCCGCTGGCAGCAGGTCATGGCGAACTACCTGGTTTCGCGTGAAAACCTAAAGGCCATCGTGCTGCTGTGCGACCCCCGCCACGGCCTGACCGAGCTGGACCAGATCCTGCTCGAGGTCATCCGGCCGCGCGTGGAAGAGGGGCTGGAATTCCTGGTCGTGCTCACCAAGGCCGACAAGCTCACCCGCAGCGAGGCAGCCAAGGCGCTGTCCATCATGAAGCTGCAGGCCGGCGGCGGCGAGGTGCGCCTGTTCTCGGCCACCAAGCGCACCGGCATCGAAGACGTAGCCTGTCTTCTGTGGGACTGGGCGCATGAAGGACCCGATCTAGCATCTCCGCAGGACAGCCCTGCGGAGACCTCATGATCGAGACCTGGCAACAAGACCTGCCCCACGGCATCACCCTGAGTTGTCGCGCCGCCGGCGTGCGTGGCCGGCCCGTGCTGCTGTTCCTGCACGGCTTTCCGGAAGCGGCCTTCGTCTGGGACGGGCTGCTGGAGCACTTTGCACAAGCCGGCAATGGCGGCTATCGCTGTGTCGCCCCCAATCTGCGCGGCTACGCGCAATCGAGCGCACCCGCCGAGCCCGCCGCCTACCGTGCGAAGCATCTGGTGCAGGACATCGCTGCGCTGATCGCCATCGAATCACCCACGGCGCCGCTGGCCTGCCTGGTCGCTCACGACTGGGGAGGTGCGGTGGCCTGGAACCTGGCCAACCAGCAACCACAGCTGACGCAGCGGCTGGCCATCATCAACTCGCCGCACCCGGGCACTTTCCTGCGCGAACTGAAGACCAGCGCGAAGCAGCAGGCCGCCAGCGCCTACATGAACTTCCTGATCCGACCCGATGCCGAACATCTGCTGGCGGAAGACGACTACCGGCGCTTGTGGGATTTTTTCCTCGGCATGGGCGCCGGCAAGGAGGGCTACGGATGGCTCACCGATGAACTGAAAGCGCAGTACCGGGCTGTCTGGGACCTTGGACTCACGGGCGGGCTCAACTACTACCGTGCTTCACCGCTGCGACCACCCCGAGCGGAGGATCCGGCCGCTGCATCGATCGAGCTGCCGCAGGAGATGCTGACCGTCAGCCTGCCGACGCTGGTGCTCTGGGGCATGGGCGACACCGCCCTGCCGCCCGAACTGATCGAAGGTCTGGGAACCTACATCCCCCGTCTCACCCTGGAAACCGTGCCCGATGCCACGCACTGGATCGTGCACGAACAGCCGCAGCGTGTCATCGCCTCGCTGCAGCGCTTTCTGGCAGCTCAATAAACGGACGGCTCCCCGGGGGGCCGGGTCTTGAAGCGCTTGTGCACCCAGTAGTACTGGGAGGGCATGGTATCGATGACACCCTGCAGCCAGCGGTTCATGAAGGCCGTGTCGGCCGCCACGTCCGAGGTGGGATAGTCGGCCCATGCCGGGTGCACCTCGATGTCGTACCCGGACTTTGTCATCCGCGCCGTCACCGGCACCACCCGGGCCCGCCCCAGCCGGGCGAAACGCGGCAGCGAGGGCACGGTGGCTGCGGGCACGCCGTAAAAAGGCACGAAGATGGACTCCTCGGGCCCGAAATTCATGTCGGACAGCAGGTAAAGCAGCGCCCCTTCGCGCAGGGCCGCCACGATGCCCTTGACGCCCTGGTCGCGGTAGAACAGCTGCAGGTTGCCGAAGCGGCGCCGGCCATCGTGCAACCACTGGTCCACGGCCTTGTTGCGCTGGGGCGTGTAGATGCTGACCATCGGCCGCCGGATCTGGTCGTTGATCGCCGTGCCCGCCGCGTCCAGCCCGAAAAAGTGCGGGGCAAAGATCACTGTCGGCGTATCACCCTGCAGCTCCTGCACGGCACCGGTGATGCGCAGGCGCTTGCGCAGCGCCGCCGGCGAGCC
>DALYHW010000114.1:0-1530 GCA_031970695.1 Hylemonella sp. | reverse complement strand
ACGGGCCCAGCGCCGGCGCTCGGCCAGCGGACGATCCGGGAAACACAGGGCCAGGTTGACCATGACCACCCGCCGCCGAGGCACAGCCAGCAGGTACAGGACCCAACCCACCGCCGTGCCGAGCGCGCGCACCCAGCTCAGGGGCAGCGGCGCGATCAGGCGCATGAACAAAACACCCGGGTGCTGCATCAGGCCTCCTCCACCCGCGGCTGCTTGTAGCGCGCATAGCCCCAGAGATACTGGCCGGGGCAGGCCGCAATCACTTCTTCCATCGCGCGGTTGATCGCCGTCGCAGCCGCCTTCGGCTCCTGCGGCAGGCTCAGGCCCAGGGGCCTGACGTGGACACGGTAGCCCCGCCCCCAAGGCAGGCGCTCGCCCCAGGCCACCAGCACCTCGGCCCCTGTCTGCTGCGCCAGCCGGGCCGAAAGGGTCATCGTATAGGCGTCACGCCCGAAAAAGGGAGCCCAGACTCCGAGCCCCTGCGGCGGCACCTGATCGGGCAGCAGCCCGACCGATTGCCCCTGCTTCAAGGCCTTGATCAATTGCTTGACGCCCGCCAGCGTGGTCGGCGCGGCCTGCAGCCCCGGGCGATTGCGCACGGAGGCCACCAGGGAACGCAGTCTGGGCTGGCGCGACGGCCGGAACAGCACGGTCATCGGCTGAACGGCGCCGTAGCGCGCGGCATAGGCCTGCGCTGTCACCTCGAAACATCCCAGATGCGGCGTCAGGAACAGAACGCCACGCCCGGCCGCCAGCGCCCGTTCGAGGTGCTGCTGGCCTTCCCACTGGATCGCCACCGACCGTCCGAACCACAAACGCGGCAATTCGGCGACCAGTTGCCCCGCCTGCCCCACCGCAGCGCGCCCCGCGCCGGCAGGGAAACCCGCCTGCCGCAGATTGGCGCAAAAACGGGCGCGATACGTCGGGGACAGGGCGTAGACCACCCACCCGAGTGCCCAGCCCAGCGCCTGCAGCAGCCACAGGGGCAGCCAGGACATCAGTCGGAACAGAACAATCATTCGGATAAAATGCGGGGGTCGCCGAGTTACGGAACTACTTGCAGGGCGACAAGCACACGCGGCGCCCCGAACGGGTCTGATTGTGCCGTCATTCCAGACACATCTGCTAAAGCGTTCGCCGAAGCTCCCGAGCCAGGCAACGCGCCTGAAAACATTTTTGGAGTTTATTCAATGGCGAACGATTACCTCTTCACCTCCGAGTCCGTTTCCGAAGGCCACCCCGACAAGGTGGCGGACCAGGTCTCCGATGCGATCCTCGACGCGATCTTCAAGCAGGACCCGCGCAGCCGCGTGGCCGCCGAAACCCTGACCAACACGGGCCTGGTGGTACTGGCTGGCGAGATCACGACCAACGCGCACGTCGACTACATCCAGGTGGCACGCGACACCATCAAGCGCATCGGCTACGACAACACCGAATACGGCATCGACTACAAGGGCTGCGCGGTGCTGGTCGCCTACGACAAGCAGAGCAACGACATCGCCCAGGGCGTGGACCACGCCAGCGACG
>DALYHW010000113.1:0-8938 GCA_031970695.1 Hylemonella sp. | reverse complement strand
TCGACCATGGCGCGGTGCTCCTTCTGCTTCTTCATCTGGGGACGGATCATGATGAAGTACAGCACCACGAACATCAGGATGATGGGCAGCATGCTCATCAGGGAGTCCTGGACACCGCCACCAGCGGCGGCAGCGGGGGCGGTCTGGGCAAAAGCGGAAGAAATAAACACGGCTTACTCCACGTCAGGATGTACGATGAATCGGAATATCCGTCCTCGGTCGCGCTTCGCGCGCGCTCGACGAACGGTCAGCCGCCCATTGTACGGGGCCCCATCTGCCGTATTCCCGGGGCCGACCAAGGGTCGGGATTCAGCCCCGGACGGCGCGCCAGGCCGCCATCCGCTCGGCCCAGACCGGACGCACCGCCGCCAGGTGCCGGGCCTTCACATGGCCATAACCGCGAATCTGCTCGGGCAGGCGCGCGATCTCGACCGCCGCGCCGTGGTTGCCGGCCGACAGGCCGGCGAGCAACTCTTCGATGCAGGCGCGGTAGTCGTCGATCAGGGCCCGCTCACCCCGCCGCTCCTCGGTGCGGCCAAACAGGTCCAGCACGGTGCCCCGCAGTCCCTTCAAGCGCGCCAGCAGGCGGAAGGCCACGCCCATGGCCGGGCCATAAGCCCGCTTCACAAGCTCACCCCGGGCGTTTTTCTTTGCCAGCAAGGGGGGTGCCAGGTGATAGTGGAGCTTGTACTCACCATCGAACATGCCCGCGATACGCTGGTGGAACGCCGGATCGCTGTGCAGACGGGCCACCTCGTATTCGTCCTTGTAGGCCATGAGCTTGAAGAGGTAGCGGGCGACCGCCTCGCTCAAGGCCGTCTTGCCCAGCGGGCTTTCAACGGCCTGGACCTTTTGCACGAAGGCGCGGTAGGTCTCGGCGTAGGCCGCGTTCTGGTAGCCGGTCAGGAACTCGACGCGGCGCGCCACCAGGCTCTCCAGGGTCTCCCGCGGCTGGAACTGCACCGTCTGCACCGGCGTCAGCAGCGACTGCACCCGCGCCCAGTCGTGGGCAGCCTGGCGCCCCCAGGCGAAAGCCGCCTTGTTGGCGTCCACCGCCACGCCGTTGAGCTCCATGGCGCGCAGGAGGGATTCCAGGCCCAGCGGGATCCAGCCCCTCTGCCAAGCGTAGCCCAGCAGCATCGGGTTGACGTAAATTGTGTCGCCCATCAAACGGGTGGCCACGGCGTCCGCATCAAACACGCCCACGCCCGCGGCACCGACCGCCTGGACGACGTCGGCCACGCAGCGCTCGGCCGGGTTCTGCCAGTTGGCGTTCTTCACGAAGGCGGCCGTCGGGCTGCTGTGGCCGTTGAGCGCGACTCGCGTACGACCCTCGCGCATGCGCAGCGTGGTCTCCTTGCCGGCCGTCACGATGGGGTCGCACCCGAGGATCAGGTCGGCCGCGGCCATGCCCACGCGCGTGGTGCGGATCTCGTCGGGTGACTCGGCGATCAGCACGTGGCTCCAGGTGGCGCCGCCCTTCTGGGCCAGGCCTGCCGCATCCTGGGTGACGATGCCCTTGCCCTCGATGTGTGCCGCCATGCCCAGCAGTTGACCGATGGTGATGACCCCGGTGCCGCCGACCCCCGCGACCACGATGCCGTAGGCCGTGGCGGCCGCCGGGATGGCCGGCTCCGGCAGCGGGCCCAGTTCGTGGGGCGAACTGATCTGCCCCTTGGCCTTCTTCTTCAGCTGCCCGCCCTCGACGGTGACAAAACTCGGGCAGAAGCCCTTGAGGCAGGAGAAGTCCTGGTTGCAGCTGCTCTGGTTGATGGTGCGCTTGCGGCCGAACTCGGTCTCCAGCGGCTCGACCGACAGGCAGTTGCTCTGCACGCCGCAATCGCCGCAGCCCTCGCAGACCAGCTCGTTGATGACGACGCGTTTGGCGGGCGTGACCATGGTGCCGCGCTTGCGGCGCCGGCGTTTCTCGGTGGCGCAGGTCTGGTCGTAGATGATGACGGTACACCCCTTGAGTTCACGGAACTCCCGCTGGATGCGGTCCAGCTCGTCGCGATGCTCGATGGCGATGCCCACCGGCAGGCCCTGTACACCCTCGTATTTCTCCGGCTCGTCGGTGACGACGGTGATCTTCTGGGCGCCCTCGGCGCGCATGCTCTGCGCGATCTGGATCACGCTGTGGCCTTCAGGCCGTTCGCCGACCTGCTGGCCGCCCGTCATGGCGACCGCGTCGTTGTAGAGAATCTTGTAGGTGATGTTGACACCGGCCGCGATGGCCTGGCGCACGGCGAGGATGCCGCTGTGGAAGTAGGTGCCATCGCCGAGATTGGCGAACACATGGCCGTCGTGGCTGAAGGGCTGCTGGCCGACCCAGGGCACGCCCTCGCCACCCATCTGCGTGAAACCGATCGTGCTGCGGTCCATCCACGTCGCCATGAAGTGGCAACCGATACCGGCCAGGGCGCGCGAACCCTCGGGCACGCGGGTGCTGGTGTTGTGCGGGCAACCGGAGCAGAACCAGGGCATGCGTTCAGCCGCCGGGCCGTTGACGACCAGCGCCTGCATGGCCTGTTCCTTGGCCTGCAACACGGCCAGCTGCGCGTCGATGCGTGCGCCAATCTCGCTGCCTGTGGGGGCGATGCCCAGCTTCTTGAGGCGCCCGGCGATGGCACGCGCAATCATTGCCGGCGTCAGGTCGGCATTGGCGCGCAACAGCTGGTGGCCAGAGGGATTGGCCTGTGACCACTCGCCGCCCGCGCTGTCGCCCTCTTCGAACTTGCCCAGGATGTTGGGCCGCACGTCGTCGCGCCAGTTGTAGAGCTCTTCCTTGAGCTGGTACTCGATGATCTGGCGCTTTTCCTCGACCACCAGGATCTCCTGCAGGCCGGTGGCGAAGTCGCGCGCCGTCTGTGCTTCCAGGGGCCAGACCACGGCCACCTTGTGCAGGCGGATACCGAGCTGGCGGCAGGTCGCGTCATCCAGCCCCAGGTCGAGCAGGGCCTGGCGCGTGTCGTTGTAGGCCTTGCCGCTGGCGATCAGGCCAAAGCGGTCGTGCGGCGTGGCGATGACGTTGTGGTTCAGCTTGTTGGCACGCACATAGGCCAGCGCCGCGTACCACTTGTGGTGGAACAGGCGTGCTTCCTGGTCGAGCGCATGATCGGGCCAGCGGATGTGCAGGCCACCGGGTGGCATTTCGAAATCGGTGGGCAGCTGGATCTGCACGCGCTCGGGGTCGATGTGGGCGCTGGCGCTGGACTCGACGATCTCCTGGATGGTCTTCATGCCAGCCCAGACGCCCGCGTAGCGGCTCATGGCAAAGGCATGGATGCCGAGGTCCAGGATCTCCTGCACCGAGGCCGGGAAGAACACCGGCAGGCCACAGGCCTTGAAAATGTGGTCGCTCTGGTGCGCGGCCGTGGAGCTTTTGGCCACGTGGTCATCACCGGCCACGGCGATCACGCCGCCCCAGGGCGTGGTGCCGGCGTTATTGGCGTGCTTGAAGACGTCGGAACAGCGGTCCACACCCGGACCCTTGCCGTACCAGATACCGAACACGCCGTCGAACCGGTTGCTGCCCGGTGGCGCAAAACCCAGCTGCTGCGTGCCCCACAGTGCGGTGGCAGCCAGCTCCTCGTTCACGCCCGGCTGGAACACGATGTTCTGCGCCTGCAGGTACTTCTTGGCGTTCCACAGGGCCTGGTCGTAGTTGCCCAAGGGTGAGCCCCGGTAACCGCTGATGAAACCCGCCGTGTTTTTGCCCGCCATCTGGTCACGCAGGCGCTGGAGCATCGGCAACTTGACCAGTGCCTGTACCCCGCTCATGAAGGCGCGGCCATGGTCCAGGCTGTACTTGTCGTCCAGGGTGACGGTTTCCAGGGCCTTGCGGATGGCGTCGGGCAACGGGGCGTTCATGCGGGTTTGTCTCCGGAAATCGAAACTTGTTGTTCAAAAGCGCGGGGACAGTGTATGCGGGCAAGCCTGATAGGTCTTTGCTTTCTTTGCCTGGATAACGCTGGTTTTTGAAAGGATATTGCTGGAAAATCTAATTTATGGAAACACTGGACAAGTTTGATCTGGCCATTCTGGCCGAATTGCAGGCCGACGCCCGCCTCACGAATGCCGAACTGGCCTCACGGGTCGGCCTGTCACCTGCGCCCTGCTGGCGCCGCGTTCGAGCGCTGGAGCAGCAGGGCTATATCAAGGGTTACCACGCCGAGATCGATCGCCAGAAGATCGGTCTGGGCGTGCTGGCCTTCGTGCGGCTGGACGCCGAGCGCAACACGGGCGACGCCACCCGCGTTCTGGAGGAGGCGGTGCGTGCGCTGCCCGAGGTGGTGGCCTGCCACTACATCAGTGGCACCGGCACCTTCGAGTTGCAGGTGGTGGCGCAGGACCTGGACAATTTCTCCCGTTTTGCGCTGCAGCGCCTGATCAACCTGCCCAATGTGAAGGACCTGCACACCAGCTTCTCGCTGGGGGAGGTCAAGGCCAGCCGTACACTGCCGCTGGGCCACCTGCAGGCGCCCGCGCCCACACCGGCGCCCGCCGCCCCCCGGGCCCTCCGGAGGACCTGACCATGCGCCGTCGCCTGTTTGCCTGTACCCTGCTTGGCCTGTCCGGCGCGCTGTGCGCGCAACCCAACCTGGTCATGGAGCCGCCACCCCTGCCCCTGCGCAATGTGCTGATCGAGGTGCGTCAGGACGACGGCCAGAGCGCCACGGGCGAGCGGCTTGGCGCCGACATCAACGCACGCGTGCAGCCGGGACGGACCGAGGCCGACATCGGCATCGAGGCGCAAAGCCGGCGCGTCGAGCGCAGCAACCGTGCCCAGCAGCAGGTGCTGGTACTGAACGGCCGGCCCGCCGCCATCGTGCTCGGCAACAGCATGCCGCTGCGCCTGCGCCAGGTCATCACGCGCAACGGGGTGCGCCGGCTGGTCCCCGGCACGGTCTGGCTCGAGGCGGGCACCGGCTTTTCAGCCACCCCGATCTGGGAGGGCAATGACACGGTCTACCTTCAGGTGTCGGCAAGCCAGGGCCGCCAGGCCCTGACGGGCAATACGGCCGGGGTCAGCACCACGCTGCTGCTGCCGTTGGACGAATGGACCACCGTGGCCGAAAGCGAGGACCTGCAGGACCAGCAGCTGGGTGCCCTCGGCCTGGGCGGCGGTGGCCGGGAACGACGCAGCGACGGGCGCCAGCTGCGCGTGCAGGTCCGGGTCAGCGTGCGCTAGGGCGACCGGCCATCACGCACGGTCGCTTGCCCCGGTTCAGCGCACCGCCTCGCGCGGCCACAACACCCAGAGACGCAGGGGTTGCTTGAGCCGCCCCGCCAGTTCCGAGGCCTGCGGGCCGGTCCCGACGAAGTAGTCGGCGCGCACCGCGCCGGTGATGGCGCTGCCCGTGTCCTGCGCGAGCACCAGGCGCTGGAGCTGCAGCTGTGGTCCGCTCGATGCCAGCCACACCGGCGCGCCATAGGGGATGCTGCCCGGGTCGATGGCGATGGAACGCCCCGCCGTCAGGGGCACACCCTGCGCACCGCGCGGGCCGATGTGGGCCTCGTGCTCGGGCAGCGGCTGCTCGCGGAAGAAGGTGACGCGCGGATTGCTCCAAAGCAGTTCCTGCACGCGCCCCGGGTTCTGGGCGACCCAGTTGCGGATCGAAGGCCAGGAGGCGTCACGCAGGGCCCCCTGGTCCAGCAGCCAGCGCCCCACGCTGCGGTAGGGCTGGTCGTTGGTGCCGGCATACCCCAGGCGCACCAGGCGCTGGCTGCCATCGGCTTCGGTCACGAGCAGGCGACCCGACCCCTGGATCTGGATGTTGAGCGCCGCCACCGGATCGGCGAGCCAGGCGATCTCGCGCCCCTTGAGCTCGGCCTGCGCCGCGGGCAGCGTGTCGATCTCCTGCCGGGTGTACCAGGGCTTGCGGCTGGCCAGGTTGGCCGGCGGCTGGTACAGCGGCACCCGGAAGCGCTCGTTGGGCAGGCGCGAGGCTTCGACCACCGGTTCGTAATAGCCGGTCAGCAGGCCAGACGCCTCGCCCTGGAAGGTCTCGACGCGATAGGGCTGCAGGCGCGCCAGCATCCAGTTGCGCTTGTCCTCGTCGCTGCCCGGCTGCAGACGCCGCACATCGGCGCACAAGGCGGCCAGGGGCGCGGGTGACGCGCTGGCCGGCCGCTCGCAGCTGCGCAGCCAGGCACTCCACGCTTCACCCAGCGGATCCTGCCCCAGCCCCGGGAGCTCCGCCCAGCTGACGGGCGTCCAGCGGCTGCGAGCCTGCTGCATGGCCGCGCTGGTGGACGGCGGCGGCAGGCTGGCCACGCCCGGCGCCGGGCGTGCCTGCGACCGCTGCTCGATGGTGATCGGTGACGACGCCACGGGCGCCTCGGCCACCGGAGCGCTGCCGCAGCCCGCCAGCATTCCTACAATGGCCAGACTGGAGACAAGAACGAGTTGTTGGAGAGACTTCATGTTGCTGATTCTGCTGGAAGCGCTGGCTGCACTGCTGGTGCTGGTGCTGATCGTGTGGTGGACCATGTTCTCGGGACGCAAGAAAGGCGAACTGCCCGATCACGCGAAGGAGCGCGAGGACCACACCACCCGCCCCTCGGTCGAGGACGACCGGCCCTGATCAGACATCGCGCAGGAGGTTGGCCAGTTCCACGGCCGACTTGACTTCCATCTTGTCGAACACACGCGCACGGTGCACCTCCACCGTACGCACGCTGATGTCGAGCTGGTCGGCGATGCGCTTGTTCGGCAGGCCCTCGACCACCAGTTGCATGACGGCCCGCTCGCGCTCGGTCAGCTCGGCCAGGCGCAGCCGCAGGCGTTCACGCGCCTGCTGGGCCTGCACGATGGTGGCGGAATGGGCAAGCGCCTGCTCGATCCGGTCGACCAGGGCATTGTCGGAAAACGGCTTCTCGCAGAAATCGAAGGCACCGCGCTTGACCATGCTGACGGCCGTCGGTACGTCGGCGTGACCCGTCAGGAAGATCACGGGCAGCGCCTGGTCCAGACCGCGCTCGACCAGGCGCTCGAACAGCGCCAGGCCGCTCATCCCGGGCATGCGCACGTCCAGCAGCAGGCAGGCAGGCCGCGTTGGCAGGTGCGCACCTTCGATCATCTCGAGGAAGGCTTCCGCGCTGTCAAAGACCTGGCTGCCCAGGCGGCGCGAACGCAACAGCCAGGCCAGGGCTTCGCGCACGCTGGCGTCGTCGTCAACGATGTAGACGGAGGCATCGATCACGGGCTGCATGGGGAGATATTACGGCAAGCCCGCTCAGCCGCCAGCGGGGAGGGAGAACGAGAACACCGTGCCCTGGGGCCGATTCGGCTCGAAGGCCAGCGTGCCGCCGTGCTGCTCGATCACCGTGCGGCACAGGCTCAGGCCCAGGCCCATGCCTTCGGCCTTGGTGGTGAAAAAGGGTGTGAACAGCTGCTCGGCCACCTCGGGCGCGATGCCGGGGCCGACGTCGGCCACGGCGAACTGCAGCCAGCGTGCGTCGTCCGCGGACCGGCGTACGGTGAGGGTCAGCACGCGCGGGCGGATGTCGGGCCGATCCATGGCCTGCATGCCGTTGCGCGCCAGGTTCAGCAGCACCTGCTCGACCATGGTCCGGTCGCACAGCACCGGTGGCAGGTCCGGCGCCAGGTTCAGCTGCACCTGCACCCCCAGCTTGCGGGCCTGCAGGTTGACCAGCGGCAGGATCGCGTGGATCAGGATACGCGCCTCGGTCCGCTCGCGCGCCTGGTCGCGCCGGCGCACGAAATCGTGCACGCTCTTGATCACGCGCCCGGCCCGTTCGGCCTGTTCGGCGATACGGCGCATGGCCAGTTCCACGTCGGCCGCACTGGGCGCACCCTGCTGCAGCAGATTGAGCGTGCCCGTGGCGTAACTGGAGATGGCCGCCAGCGGCTGGTTGAGCTCGTGGCTGAGCAGGGAGGCCATTTCCCCCACCATGGCCAGACGCGCCGTCGCCTGCAGGCGCTCCTGGCTGGCACGCGAGAGCTCCTCGATGCGACGCTGCTCGCGGATATCAAGGAAGGCACTCATCCAGCCGGTCTGGACTCCCTGCGCATTGATCAGCGGCGCCTCGATGATGAGCACCGGAAAGCGTGTGCCGTCCTTGTGCATGAAGACCGACTCGTAACCCTCGCGCGGTGGCACGTTGCCGGCTAGGCGGATGGCCTGGCGTTTCTTGTACTCGTCGGCAAGCTCGGGCGGCCAGTAGGGAAAACTGCCGCCCTGGCCCAGCAGTTCCTCGGCCGAAAAGCCGACCATCTGGCAGAACGCCGGGTTCACGTAGGTGATGCGGCCCTGCAGGTCCCGCGCGCGCAGGCCGGTGACCAGCGAGTCCTCCATGGCCTTGCGAAAGGCCAGCGCATCGGCCAGATCGTTCTCCGCCTTCAGGCGCCGGCGCATGTCCTTGCCCAGCAGCAGCAGGATGGACACCAGCGCGATGGACATCGCCGTAACCAGCGCGGTCAGCACGTTGGGGAAGAGGTCGGGCGCGCCATGCCAGCTGTCGATGCGCAGCACCAGCGTGGTACCCGGCAGGTCCAGCAGGTGCTGCGCCGAGAACACGTGGTTGGTGCGGTTGGCCGAGCCGCGCATGGCCAGCCGGGTGCCGTCGCCTTCGGTGAAGGACACCTCCTGGCTGCGCGTGACCTGGCGCGACAGGTCGTCGAGCAAGTCCTGCAGCGAGTACGTTGCCACGACGTAGCCCATGACCACACCGGCGCTGGCCTGCGGCAGGCACAGTTCCATCACCTCCAGCCCCAGGCCGTCGGTCATGGGCACGAAATAGCTGCTGGAATAGGCCGGGCCGCTGATGCGGCGCGCCGCCGTGCAAGCCTGGTTGATCTCGGTCTGCACGCTGTCGCGGCCCAGTCGCTCGAACACCGGCGGGCGAAACGGTGTGCCGGCCTGCGCCAGTACGCGGTACTGGCTGTCGCGCCACTCGATGCGCACGATCTCGG